>JASJCW010000013.1 GCA_030065265.1 Prochloraceae cyanobacterium | reverse complement strand
TCCAAATCAAGTGATAGGCAGTTAAGGCTTATTTATAAGCTTCAATTCGATACTAAGGTAAAACTCCCCATAGTTCTATCGAGATTAGAAATGAGATTCTTAATTAAGTATTAAATAAGATATTCTTATGTAAGCTCGGCGGAATATTGACGGGGCATTTTTTTGAAATCAGAATGGCTGAAAAATAAGATAGGTATGAATTTAATCCTAGTGTTTTCCTCAAAAAATACTGGGGAATTTTGCGACAAATTAGCATTAGTTATATTTATAGATATAATTGATGATCTATACTTACATAAAGCTTAACAATGAGATTGGATCGAAAGTCAGAACTAAAGTTAGGAATAGTAGGAACGGGATATGTAGCGCAAAAACGAGCAGCAGCAATTCAAAAAGACCCTAGAGCTAAATTAGTTGCTTTTACTGGTAATAAGCCCGAGAAAATTCAAGCTTTTGCTAAGCAATATTCAGCAGATCCGTTTGATTCTTGGTCGCAGTTAGTAGCGAACAAAGATTTGGATCTAGTTATCGTCTCGAGCATCAATTGCGATCGCGCGGCGATCGTTAGAGCGGCTCTTGAAGCAGATAAACACGTTGTTGCAGAATATCCTCTGGCTCTCAATGCAAGAGAAGGGCGAGAATTAATCGAACTAGCACGAAGCAAAAATAAACTGCTTCATATCGAGCATATCGAACTATTAGGGGGTTTACATCGAGCTATAGGCAGATATTTGCCCGAAATTGGCAATGTGTTTTCGGCTCGCTATACAACTATTGCTCCAAAACACCCTGCACCTCTCAATTGGACTTACCACTATCAAATGTATGGCTTTCCCCTATCTGCGGCTCTGTCTCGCATCCATCGTTTTACAGATTTATTCGGTAGTGTTGCGTCGATCGCAGCTCAATCTCGTTTTTGGGAGGCATCTTCTTCAGGATATTACAGAGCTTGTTTGTGCGAGGCTCAACTTCTTTTTACTAGCGGTTTAATTGCTAATATTACCTACGGTAAAGGGGATGTTTTTTGGCAAAGTTGTCGCGATTTTGAAATACGGGGCGATCGCGGTACTTTAATTTTTCAAGCAGATCGAGGAATCTTAATACAATCTGGTGCAAACACTGAGATTTCCTTGGAAAGTCGTCGTGGTTTGCTCGCTCGAGACACAATAATGGTTTTAGATTACTTGTTTGATGGTTTACCCTTATACGTTCAGCCGGAATCAAGTCTTTACGCCCTTGAAGTCGCTGAAGCTGCCGAACTAGCAACAAAGCTAGGAAAAACGGTTAATTTATAAACTTCTAGCTATTTTAGTTAACAAATAATCATATAGTGGTTTATTTATGTTCACCAATCTTTTTAATGAAGATTTAAGATTTTTGACATTTACACTGTGACTTGACCGAGACAGATATTCTAAAGAAAGGCAAGAATTTCTAAGTCAGAATCTCTCGGAGCAAACGATATGAGGCTGACTTAAATACATCAATCTTGCTGGGTGAAAATTTGGCGAGATTTGAATATGATAGGCATCTTATCCGACCTTTTTAGTTGTTTGTTGCTAACGACGTTTGTTAGTTTTGTCGCTCCGATAGTAGGAATTGGAACTATTTTAGGAGTTATTTACGCAGTAGGTTCGATTCCAGGTTGCGCTGCAGTCGGACATATTGGTATCGACCTCATTCTGGGCTTTTTAGCAGTTTTTGGTGAAGGGTTGCCGATAGACGGAATTATTACGATCGCACTGGCTTGGGCTTTTGTTGGGGCTTTATTTGAATTATTTAGCTTTTGTATTTATCAGACTTGGCACGGTAATTAAAAGTTATTATTAAGAACAATTGCATTAAATAGAAACCTTGAAATAGTTTTCATGGCTCTTCTAGCAACTAAAAATATATAAATTACGTCTGTAGTAGAAATTTAGCATTAAAATTACTAACCCAATCGATCGTGTTTAAATCATCTAATTTATTTTGGCGCAATTTAAAGAAGCGTGCAGCTTACGGAATCATCTCTGTAATAGTCGCTCTTTTAATAACAGTGACTTATCAAATTCCAAGTTATAGTTTGATAGAGCAGATTATTCGTGGCGTTCAAATCATTCAACTGTCTAGCCTTTCAGACAGACAAGAAGTTGCGATCGGCAAACAAATCAACGAGCAACTAATTGAATCCCGCAAAATCAGAATTTATCGCAGTCGAGGACTGAATAGATATATTGAAGATCTAGGTCAAGAACTTGCTAGGAGCAGCGATCGCCCGAATATACCCTACACTTTTCAAGTGGTTGATAGCGACAGCATTAACGCCTTTGCAACTATGGGCGGATTTGTTTATGTCAATACTGGATTGCTAAAATTAGTCGATAATGAAGCAGAATTAGCTGGAGTAATAGCCCACGAAATCGGTCATGTTGCCGGCCGTCACGCGGTCAAACAAATGCGGGAAAGAGCCATTACTCAGGGCGCGCTTTCGGCTGCAGGATTAGATCGCAGCAGTGCAGTTCAAATCGGATTGCAATTGGCCGTAGATTTACCCCACAGTAGAGGAGATGAATTTGATGCTGATAATCGAGGCTTAAAGACTCTTGAAAGAGCCGGTTACGCTCCTGTTGGCTTGATTGATTTTATGCGAAAATTAGAACAAGTTAACACCAGATCTAGACCGAGCTTTTTAAGCACTCATCCCGCATCTAGAGATCGAGTCATTGCCATGGAAAGACAATTAGATCGAGATCGAGCATATACCGGTAGAGGTTTAGACGATCGCACCTATCAGTACAATATTCGTCGTTATTTACGATAGTTATTGAAATTTCAACTATCTATTGATTCGTAACCAGATAATAGATTGTCTATTTTTTTGGTTGCGAAAAATTTAGCTTTAAGTCTTCTTTAAGGTGCGATCGTCATCTTTCTATCGGGTTTACTTTAGGGGTCGAAAACTGAAGCGCGCCCCTGTTTCGCACTTATTTACTACTATAGTTAATCGCTAGGTAATTTACAAAACTTTTTTTGCCTCTTGCCTCTTGCCTCTTCCCTTCTACAAACGAAAATTGTAATTAATAGAGCGAATAACTATAATAAGAGAGAATTTAAATAATATAATGGTCAGGAAAAATTAATATCCCTAAGTGGATTAAACTTTTTTGAATTTTTTGCAGATAATCAGACGCGAGTTCGACAAATTCTTAAACTTTGATTCCTCGATCGGCTGAAAATTCAATTCTTTGGTATGAGGGCTAAAATTTTATGTTTTTATCAAACTCACGTTAGTCAGCAGAACTTATTTAATTTTTAAATTAAAACTAATTATTATTAATCAACCTTCAATCACAAAACGATTATTTGCTGGTTGCACTGGACGAGCATTATTAGGAAATATTTTGGCAAATTGCCCTAGCTGTTGTTTGGAAGCTTTAATCGGTTCTTCAAAAACAATCCAGTGTACTATTTGAGAGCAAGGAGGAGTGGTTAAAGAGCCATTGTAACGATAAGCTAACTTTTTATGGGGTAAAATTTGCATTGGATTGAGATGCCCGGCAATTGCTTGTTCTTTGCTTTTATGTTCGGGCAATTGTTGCCAAATTTTTGACAATATTTGATTTTGTGCCCCTTCTTCAATGAAAACTCCCAATACAGCTAAATCACCAGTTTCTTGATGGCGATGAACAAAATGCGCTTCCATCGGATATTTTTTCCCAGAGACTACGTGTTCGCTGGGGTGATGGAAATGGAATTGAAGCAGATCGTAGTTTTTCCCAGATATTTTTAAGTGATTATCCGGGTCGGGATTAATTTGAATAGTATGACCGTTATTGACTATTTTTAAAGAGCTTAAATGATAATCAAATTCTAAATCGTTTAAATTATCTGCATGGAGTACGGCTCCTGGTTGGAGGTTAATAGGGGATTGTTGAGTTCCCATTTCACAAATTTGGTAGTCTGGAGACAAATCGCCCCAGGTTTCAGGCCCTACTTTATCGTAGTCCCACTCGATATCACCTTGTTGTTCGTTAGCTACTGCAGCTTTAAGAGAGGGAAAGGATAAGCTGAAAGCCGTTCCGGCACTGGCTAGGGAAACGTATTTTAAAAAGTTTCTTCTTTTTAGCATGAACTACTCCTAGGTCTATTTATTATTGATTTATTATTCTGAAAATGATGTTTTAAATAGTTACTCTCATAAAGCAACTGTAAACTCTGAATGTACGAATTTTCTAAGTAAAACGACTTAGGTCGATACAACATAATTTACTTAAACATTAAATATATTAACTTTTATTGAGCAAAAATGATGATAAATATTGAAAATAGTAAAAATAAGTTGACGTTTAGAATCTCAATAGAACTGTTGAAAAGGCTTGAGAGAAAAAAATCAAGTATAAAATCAATTAATATTTTTAGTATTTTTACCGATAAAAAGAACCGCAAATTGTTCTCAAAAATATATTTAAGTGAAATTACTAAATTTTCTTGAGAGTTAATACCTCATCGATTAAAATCTAAGAGAAAAAAGTTAAGAACAATTAATAAAGTAATTCAAAAAATAAATCAACTTTGAGGACTAAATGAAATTTTTTTGGAAAACAGCTAGAGCGATCGCCATTTTAAGTATTATAGTTGCAACATTACAGCCAAGAATTGTTAGTTCAGAAATCGCAGCAAAAGAACAATTAAAAGAAACGGCTTTAGAAACTGCACAAGAACATTACAATAATGGTTTTGTCAAGTTTCAGATGGGAAATTATAAAGAAGCGATTCGAGAATTTCAAGCAGCTCTAACCATAGATCCAAATAATGAGGAAATTTATAAAAATCTCGGTAGAGCTAAATTTAAACTGGGCGATTATCCCGGAGCGATCGAAGAATACACTCGAGCAATAGAGATAAATAATTCAAACCCTAGATTTTATAACTATAGAGGAAATGCAAAAACTCAACTAAAAGACCATCGAGGGGCGATTGCAGATTACAGTTTAGCGATTAAACTACAACCGGATTTTGCTTTAGCATATTACAATCGTGCTAACGCTCGTAAAAAACTAAAAGATCGTCGAGGAGCGATCGAAGATTACACTCTAGCTATTAAATTTAAACCAGATTATGCTTTAGCCTTGCACAATCGAGGTAATACATATTATCAACAGAAAGAATATCTCAAAGCGATCGCAGATTATACAAAAGCAATAGAAATAAATCCAAATTTCGTCGGGACTTATAATAATAGAGGCTATAGTAAATTCCGCCTTAAAGACTACACTGGAGCGATCGCTGATTTTAAAAGAGCAATTGCAATATTCCCTAGTTATGCTCCAGCATATACTAATTTAGGTATAGTTTTAAATAAACAAGGCAAAACTCAAGAAGCCCTTGACAACTTTAGTAAAGCGATCGAATTAAATCCAAAAGATGCCGCAGCATATTTTAATCGTGGAGTGACTTTAAATAAATTAGGAAAAAAAGATCCAGCTATTGAGGATATAAAGCAAGCAGGAAAGTTAGCCAAACAACAAGGGAATTTAGCTTTACAGACAGAGGCAGAGAAAATAGTTTCCAGGTTAATTAGAAATTAATTTTCATCTAAAGAAATCTTGCTCTACTAGAGTAAGATTTTTTTAAAATATACGTAGTTGAATCACATTTAAGTTAGATTTGTATTTTTTACAAATTATAAATTTGCGATTGGGGTAATTTTCCTTATTTAAAGGAGATTATGCTATTATATAGTATCGATTGAGTTATTCTCAATGGTTAAAGAACAATCGACATAAATTTTTGTGATTAGTTTAAGAATTGTTATAGTTATAATTTTAATACTTACTGGGATAAAAGATAATCGAAGTTTAAAAGATATCCATTCCTCTGAAAATGCTAATTCCAACTCTAAAGTAATTTTTAATCACATCCAGCTTTTCAGTCAATACTTTAATAATTTTATTCTAGAAGAAGCGGCTTATTCTCAAATAAAACAAGATCGATCAAATAGAAAGCTCGTTAGATTGAAATATAATTTCTCAAAATCAGTAAAATTAGCCAAAGAAAAACTCAGAATTAAGAATCATAAGTCCGATGTCTTATCTGTCATGTTTAACCCCGATGGAAATAAGATTGCTTCTGGCAGTCGGGATAACACTGTCAGACTTTGGAATTTAAAGGGTAAAGAATTAGCTCAATTTAAAGGTCATACTTCTTATGTATTATCGGTAGCATTTAGTCCAGATGGGACAAAAATCGCCTCTGCTAGTGATGATAAGACAGTAATAATCTGGGATTTAAGCGGTAAAGAATTAGCTAAATTCATCGGCCATACAGATACAATTTATTCAGTAGCATTTAGTCCAGATGGAACAAAAATTGTTTCTGCTAGTAAAGATAAAACCGTCAGACTTTGGGATTTAAGTGGTAAAGAATTAGCTCAATTTAACGGTCATACAGATGCAGTTTATTCGGCAGCATTTAGCCCAGATGGAACAAAAATTGCTTCTGCTAGTTACGATCGCACGATCGAAATCTGGGATTTAAGTGGCAACAAATTGGCTAATTTTGTCGGTCATACCCACGCTATTTATTCGGCAGTTTTTAGCCCGGATGGAACAAAAATTGCTTCTGCTAGTTACGATCGCACGATCAAAATCTGGGATTTAAGTGGCAAAGAATTAGCTAATTTTATCGGCCATAAAGATGCAGTTTATTCATTAGCATTTAGTCCTGACGGAACAAAAATTGTTTCTGCTAGTAAAGATAAAACTATCAGACTTTGGGACTTAAGCGGAAAACAATTAGCAGATTTTATCGGCCATACACACGCTGTCTCTTCAGTAGCATTTAATTCCGATGGGCGAATAATTGCTTCTGCTAGTGTGGACAAGACAGTGAGACTTTGGGATCTTTCTGCCAAGAAGTCCCGTTACACCGGCCCGCAAATTGTCACCAAGACAGATCCAAGAGAAGGGAGCGTTGTGTCCAGAAAATCATATAATTTAAAAAAATAATTCAACCTCTAAAAGATAGTAAAATCTAAACCCAATGATAAGTGAATTTGATATTATATATGTAGTATCAAAAATGCAAATAGCTCATGTCAAACGATAGACAGTTCTTCTGGCATAAGCTTCGAGGACTATTTCAATCGATCCAAACTTGGCTAGATAATGTAAAAATCCACGATATTTATCTCGCCAAGCTGATTACTAACCTAATTCCCGCTTCTTGCCCTTTTGAAAAGCACGTTAAACTTTGGGGGCACACAATTTTATACATTCCGCCGCTTTGTCAGCTCAATCCTTTTTACGAGCAATTTATAGGGTTGCGGTTTCGTGCTTTGTGTTATTTAGCCGAACAGGAATCTATAGCTCGTTTTACTACTTAAGGACGAGTTAATTCGCGACTGGCAGCTTGCCAAGCTAGTTTAATTTTTCGAGCTAGTTTGGCAGTTCGGTTAATTAATTTTTGCCAAGAAGTCTTTAAACCAGCATTAATTTTGTGAATAATGGGGCGATCGGAAATGATTTCTACTTCTTTAATAACGTCTGGGTCATCTTCATAGTTATTAAATAAATTCTCAATTAATGGAGTATTTCTTTCCCAATCTTCAATAGCCCAGTCGCTTAAAGGTGATATTTGAGAATGGGGAGCTATTTTTTGTCGATATACTTTTCCGTTCTTCCAATAAGTAACTTCTCTGTGGCCGTCAGAGTAAATTTCTTCATATCCTCTGACTTGAGGGGATTCCATTTGCGGAGTCTTAATGTAGCTGAATTTACGTTGGCGAAGAAAGATTTTAGTCATAAACTTCCTCCTCGATCGATTCATCGGTTATTTCTTTTTAATTTAATTTTAGCTCGAGTTTTACCTATTACTAGAGTCGGAAGACCCTACATAAAATACCTTGTTAATACTAACTAACTAAAATCAAGGAATAAAAGAACTTGGAAATGTTTTTAAAAACTTTTCACTAATTCTTCTGTTTTGGACAAAATCTTTAAATAGATCCTTTCAGGGCAATTTGTGATACATCTAAAGATAGGAATTTGCATTTAAGGATACAGACACAATGGCCTTAACTCCCTCAACAATGCTAGCTTTAGGCACAAAAGCACCAGATTTTCAATTGCCGGATGTAGTTTCTGGCGAGACTATTTCGTTAAATACTTACAGCGATCGCCAAGCATTATTGGTCATGTTTATTTGCCGTCACTGTCCTTTTGTCAAGCACGTGCAACAAGAATTAGCAAAAATTGGTAAAGACTACAGCGATCGCTCTTTAGGAATTGTGGCGATTAGTGCAAACGACGCTGCTAATTATCCTGACGATTCCCCCGAAAATCTCAAGGAAATGGCCAAAGAACTTGATTTTAATTTTAATTTATGTTATGACGAGGCCCAAGCAACAGCTAAAGCTTACACGGCTGCTTGTACTCCTGACTTTTTTCTATTCGATCGCGATCGCAATCTTGTCTATCGAGGTCAATTAGATGATAGTCGACCTAGCAACAACCTCCCTGTAACGGGCAAAGATTTGCGCTCTGCCCTAGATGGGGTTTTAGAGGGCGATCGAGTTAACTCGGAGCAAAAACCGAGTATTGGCTGCAATATTAAATGGAAATCGGGAAACGAGCCTGCATATTACGGTTAATGCCTTGCTTCCTAAAGAGCTTGCGCTCTGAGCCATGTTAATGGTAAGTAGAGCATTTTTTTAGGAGTAGGAACAAAAGCCCGTTTGTTAAAAACATCGTATTGATTTCGTTCGATCGCATCGAGAATGCCTTGATAGAGGCTTAAAGCAGCCCATACCGGCCAGCGAGAATCGGGGATTAAATATGATATACCTTTAGCTGCTAAATTGTAATATTTCCTGGCTCGTTGAATTTGAAATTTCATTAGTTCGTGCCAGCGATCGTCAATTACTCCTTTAAATAATTCTGCTTCGGTGTAATTAAATAAGGCTAAATCTTCTAGAGGAAGATAAATGCGCCCTCTTTGAGAATCTTCACCAACATCGCGCAGAATATTTGTCAATTGCATTGCTATTCCGAGAGCGATCGCTTCTTCAGTGGGAATATATTTTGGCTTATATTTTTCCCAAGGAGCATTGTAGCGATTTCCATCTATGCCTAGTACGGCAGAAGACATTAATCCTACAGTACCGGCAACTCGATAACAATAAAGTTTGAGTTCGTCGAAAGTTTCATAACGACTGCGGTAAAGATCCATTCTTTGCCCCGCGATCATATCCCGAAATGGTTGAATATCCATCGGAAACTGTTTCAAAGTATCGACTAAAGCAACATCAGCGTTATCTATCGGTACTCCGTTAAAAACTGATTCTAACTGAGATTCCCATTTATTCAATGTTTCTGGAGTAGTAAACTGAGCTTTGCTGCCATCGACTAATTCGTCGGTATTGCGGCACCAAGCATAGATAGCCCAAATAGCTTTACGCTTCGATTGAGGCATTAATAAAGTACCCAGATAAAAGGTTTTGGCGTAATCTGCCGTAATATTGCGACAGTATTGATAGGCCTCTTCTGGAGTAGGGAGTTTTTTGGTTGTGGTTGTTTGTTTAGGCTTTGGTAATTGCAGCATTCATCGCAGGCTGAATTATTTTTCCTTTGTCGGAGTTGTGTTACTAAAGTGTTTATGCTTATCTAGAGCTATTAACTAATTAGAATTGTCTCATCCGATCGACTCGTTTGTTCGTTAACAATTCTAATTAGTTCTCAATCGAGAGTTAACTGGCAATTACTGCTTCAGTTTCAGGTGGTGAAATTTTGTTACTCATCGACTCGAGCGAATCTCGGTCGATTTTTCCAGCAGCCAGCTTGCCCGATAATACAGCTCCTTCCATGCTGCCAAGATATTCTTGCATGGTGTAACTTCCAGCGAGATAGAAATTTGAGATCGGAGTTTTTTGATCTGGGCGATAAGCTTGACGGCCCGGGCTTGCAGTGTAAACCGATCGCGGAGTTTTAACTACTTTAGATTTCAATAATTTAGCGGGATTATCGCCAGTTAAGAGATCTGGAAATAGTTTTTCTAATTCCGTCATCGTGGCCGCGATAATATCTTCGTCAGATTTACCAATCCAATCTTTAGCCGGAGCTAAAACTAGTTCTAGCATCGAGCGATCGGCATCGGCATATTCTTGACAAGTATTGCTCATATCAGCATAAACACTCAAAAGAGGCGATCGCGAGAATAAGAGATGGTCTATATCTGTCATTTTGCGATCGAACCAGAGATGTAAATTGATTACTGGTACTCCTTCTAACCCTTCTAGCTTGCCAAAAAACTCTTGTTGTTGCCAAGATTTGGGCAGCATCAATTTAAGGGCATCAACTGACATTGCCGAAACATAAGCATCGGCGGTAATAATTTCGTCTTCTGCGCCGTTTAAGCCTCTAATTAGATATCCTTTTACGGTACCGTCAGAATTGAGCATAACTTCTTTGAGAGGCGCATTTAGCCTCACCTCTCCTCCACCAGCAGTAATATAATCTACCATTGGCTGACACATTCTTTCGGTGGGAGAGCCATCTAAAAATGCCACTTTAGAACCGTATCGTTCTTTGAGAAAGCGATTGATCGCTGTTAAGGGTATGGTTGCCGAAACATCGTCTGGATCGATAAAAGTTAGAGCTTTAGATGCGGCAATAAAGACATCGCTATTAACGCGATCGCCCACACCTTGCCTTTTCAACCATTCGAGAAGACTGTATCGATCCATATCTTCAACATATTTTTGTCCCCTGACTATTGCCGGAAACAACCCGATCGCAAATCTAATTTTTTGTTCCCAAGTCAACATATCGTTGTTGCGTAGAATCGAAACAATGACGTTAAAAGGGGCCGGAATATCGGGAACGTCAAAGCGGGAATAAGTTCCGGGTTTTTCTGGTTGATTAAAAATTAACGTATGTTGCTTCCACTGCAAACGATCTTCAATTCCCAGTTCTTTAAATAGTTGGAGCATATTCGGATAAGCCCCAAAGAAAACGTGCAGTCCCGTTTCATACCAGTCTCCATCTTCATCTTTCCATGCTGCGACTAAACCACCTAAAACGTCTCGACGCTCCAGGACAATTGGGGTGTGTCCTGCATCTACTAGGTATTTAGCGCATGAAAGTCCAGCTAAGCCTGCTCCGGCGATTGCAACTCGCATTATTTATAATTACTAACCTAATTTCGTGCTTTATCTTTAAGTAGTCCTTATTATACTTTGCATTTTGTTACATTTGAAGTCTCTTTGGAAATTTTGATAAAATTTTTCCCGATTCAGATCCCGATCGCGATAATCAGACTGGCTCGAATTGATATTTAATTATTTTCTAATTGGCTGGTTCTCTTAACGATTGCAATAAATTTTTTTGCGTGTTTTAGTAACAATTTTTGAGCTATACCTTGAATTATATCGATCGCTGAAATTATAATTATAAATTGCGTCTAAATTCAGATCGAACCATGCCCAAACTGAAAACAAAAAAATCTGCCGCCAAGCGGTTTAGAGCCACAGGAAGCGGCAAAATCTTTCGCCGTAAGGCTTTCAAGAATCATTTGCTAGAACATAAAACTACCAAACGCAAACGTCGTATTACTGGTTTAACTTTGGTAAACGAAAGAGAAGAGCAAGCCGTCAGAACGATGATGCCTTATATGTAAAGCTGTTTAATTTTTGAAAACTAAATTAAGAATAAAAACAAACAACTATGACTAGAGTAAAAAGAGGCAACGTTGCTCGCAAACGTCGCAAAAAAATCCTTAAATTAGCCAAAGGTTTCCGAGGCTCTCATTCTAAATTATTCCGCACCGCCAACCAGCAAGTAATGAAAGCATTGCGGAATGCTTATCGCGATCGCCGCAAACGCAAACGGGATTTTCGTCGTCTTTGGATTACCAGAATTAACGCTGCAGCAAGAGCTGAAGGTATTAGCTACAGTCAGCTTGCAGGCAAACTCAAGAAAGCCAAGATCGAATTAAATCGCAAAATGCTAGCACAAATAGCAATAATAGACCCGGAAGCTTTTAAAAAAGTTGTCGATATTGCTAAAGCTGCCGAATAAATAAGGCTCGATCGCAAAAAGATGGTAGAGATAGCAGGGAAAGCAAAGGAAGATAGTCTTAAAGATGGTCGTTCTTGCCCTCCCTAAACTCTCCTAGATGATAGATCGCTCGCAAAATTTTGCCCTCGTTTCACCCTTGAAAATAATAAAAAAGAATCCTTTCGATATTGACAGTTACGAAGAAAAAATAAGTTTTAAATTTTGAGTCTGAAAAACTTTCAGCAGAACGCCACCAACTGATAATTTACTGTTAAGTTACAGCTCAATTTATAAAAAGCTCAATGTGTCGGAGACAAAAAAACAATCTTACCATTAAGCAGAGATTGGTGTTTTTAAGCTTAGTTGCGAGTCTGGTGACAACGGCGATCGCCTTGCCAAAATCTAGTTTGGCATCTCAACTTGAAAAAATTCAGCATCGCGGTAAGTTAATTGTCGGAGTTAAAGATAACCTTCGCCCTTTAGGTTTCTACGACGAGCGAGGCAATTTACAAGGTTTAGAAATAGATTTAGCTAGGGGTTTGGCTCGAGAAATACTCGGCAGTCCAAATGCAATAATATTCAAGCCGATCGCCAATCAAGAACGCTTGCAAATGGTAATAGATGGCAAAGTAGATTTAGTTATTGCTAGGGTGACGGCGACAAATTCGCGAGATAGAGTTGCAGAATTGAGCGTTTCTTACTATCGCGACGGTACTGGTTTGGTAACTAAAAATCCTGCAGTGGGAAATTTAAACGATCTGGCCAGAGCGAAAATAGCGGTTCTCGAAGGCTCTAGTACGATCGCTCCAGTGCGATCTGCTTTACCTAATGCTAAATTAATTGGTGCAAAATCTTATCAAGATGCTCTCAATCTGCTAAAAAATGGAGTTGCAGATGCTTTTGCTGCCGATCTCAGCGTTCTGGCTGGTTGGATACAAGAATATCCTCAATATCGATTATTGCCCGATCGACTCTCAGTATCCAGTTTATCCGTACTAATGCCTGAAGGTTTGCAGTACGCACGTCTTCGGCTCAAAGTCAATAGAGCGATCGAAACTTGGCATAAATCTGGTTGGCTCGAACAAAGAGCTACTTATTGGGGATTACCATTAAAAAACAACAGTAAGAATTCAACGTTCACTAAAAACTAATAACCATGAACGAAACTTTACCGATCGTTTACATTTCTATTCTGCTTGTAATTCTTAGTAGTGCTGCGGTATTTATTTTGCTTCAGATTTTTAAAACTCGTAAATTTGAAACTAGTTTTAGTAAGTTGCAAAAAAAACTCAAACAAGAAAAAGGTACATCCCAAGAATATTATGAGTTAGGGAGTCTTTATCTTAAGAAGAAGCTTTTCGTACAATCGATCGCCTTATTTCAAAAAGCACTCAAAACTGGCGAAGAAATAGAAGCTGAAAACCAAGCTCTTATTTATAATGCTTTAGGTTTTGCTTATTTAGCTCAAGAGCAATACGACCTAGCGATTCGCCAATATAAAGAAGCCTTGAAACTTTATCCCGAATATGTTGTTGCACTAAATAATTTAGGTAATGCTTACGAAAAGAAACAATTGACTGCTAAAGCTTTAGAAGTTTATGAGAATGCACTAAAGTACGATCCTAAAAACTCAATTGCTAAAAAACGCGCTGAGTCTTTACGCAAGCGTTTCGTTCCTACAAGTTCCCAATAAAGAATCATTTGCTAATCGCTCGAGATCGGGAACTTCTTAGTCAGATCTTGGCGAAAATCGCCTCAACCCCCTCTGAAAAGAGGGGATTTTTCGATCTAAACCTGTTTAGAAACCTAGCAGTCCGAGCATCAACTCGTCAAAAGGTGTCAAACAGATTGCAAAAGCAAATAAAGCTCCACCAGAACTACCAATAAAGAAGCCCTTAGCAAAGTCGATCCAGCCTTTTGTCGTAGCTAATTCTTGGGGTGGGTTTGGTGTTGTTAAAGTGGCGATCGGTTGGCCGCTTTCAGCTTTAGCATAAATGGACAGACAAACTGTCATAATTGCCATTAAACCCACAGTTGCTAGCAAACCAGCTACATTACCAATACTAGAATCTCGAAGAGGGCCTAATAAAGCAAAAGGCCCGTAAATAAAATAACCGTGAGCCATACCAACTTCTAAACCTCTTTTATCTGGGGTTAGTCCGGGGCGGTATGCTGGTAATTTATTAATGAAAGATTTGGTAAAAGCAGAAGAATTAATCGGAGTTGCTAGATTACCAACTTGGGGATCTCCACCAGGTTGAATTGCGTCCATATTGATTGATTTACTCTCAGGTTTGACAAATATCAAATAAACTTAATGTAATCTGCTCTGGGTTGTATTTTTGTTAATAGTCTTTACAACCAACAAAAATACAGAGAGTTACATTTATAATGCGCGAGATAATAAAGCTTCTATTTAGAATCTCAATTTCCCTAAACAATAGTTTAATACTCTTGTTACCCAATATCTAGAGCATAGCTCTATTTTTGCTCTAAAAGAAGCGATCGCCTTTAATTGTCTCTAAAAAACAATCTTTTCTTTGGTACTCTTGTACTTAAAAAATTTTTAAGATCGTTTGAGGGCTGTGGGAAGAAAATGTCATTTTAAAATCCCACAAATTACTCTGGAAAAGAAAGATTGCTCGATTTTTTTGTAACATCAATTAAGAGCAAAGATCTGCTTATTTTTTGCTTAAGAAAAATAAATATTAAGATCGATCGCAAACTGTAAAGATAATAGAATCTGGTGGCGATCGCCTCAAAAGAAGATATTAGAGATTACCGAACAATATATTACGGTTAGGGCGAAAAATCAATTTCAACAAAGGGATAATAATAAACTTTAAAATTAATATAAAGAAAATATTTAATCAAAAATGGATAGCGATGGGTATTAAAGACAATCCAAAACCATCTTGGAATCGCCTAATTGGCAATTTCTTGCTCTGGGGGGCGGGGATATATTTGCTAGTTAGTATCTTAGCTCCTCTCATTTTCGGGCCGCCAATTCCTCAAGTACCTTACAGTCTCTTTATCGATCAAATTGAAGATGGAAAAGTAAATCGAGTCTCGGTAGGTCAAAACGAAATCCGCTACCAACTGACAGATGAAGAAGGTAAGCAACTTCTGAGGACTACCCCAATTTTCGATCTAGAATTACCCCAACGTCTTGAAGATAAAGGAATTGAATTTGCAGCCGCACCACCACCAAGAACGGGTTGGTTTGTAAACCTATTAAGTTGGGTAATACCACCATTAATTTTTGTTGCTATCTGGCAATTTTTCCTCAATCGCGGTAGCGGAGGGCCTCAAGGCGCGCTCTCCTTTACTAAAAGCAAAGCAAAAGTTTATGTCGAAGATGAAGGTACGAAAGTAACCTTCGACGATGTAGCTGGGGTTGAAGAAGCAAAAGCTGAGTTAACAGAAATAGTCGAATTTTTGAAAAACCCCGATCGCTATAAAAATATTGGCGCGAGAATACCGCGAGGAGTATTATTAGTCGGGCCGCCAGGAACGGGTAAAACCCTGATGGCTAAAGCAGTAGCCGGAGAAGCGGGAGTATTATTTTTTAGCATATCTGGATCGGAATTCGTTGAATTATTTGTCGGTGCAGGTGCGGCAAGAGTTAGAGATCTCTTCGAGCAAGCTAAACAAAAAGCTCCTTGCATCATCTTTATCGACGAATTAGATGCGATCGGCAAGTCTCGTGCTAGCGGCGGTTTTATTGGCGGTAACGATGAAAGAGAGCAAACTCTCAATCAATTATTGACGGAAATGGACGGTTTTGCCGCAGGAGATGGGACGGTGATCGTCTTAGCAGCAACCAATCGCCCGGAAACCCTAGATCCGGCATTATTGCGTCCGGGCCGGTTCGATCGCCAGGTATTGGTAGATCGCCCCGATCTCTCCGGTCGTTTGAAAATTCTCGAAATCTACGGCGGTAAAGTTAGATTGGGTGAAGATGTCAAATTAAAAGAAATCGCGACTCGCACCCCCGGTTTCGCCGGTGCAGATCTGGCCAACCTAGTTAACGAAGCGGCATTGTTGGCAGCGCGCAACAAAAGAGAAAAAGTAGCTCAAGCTGACTTAAACGAAGCTATAGAAAGAGTTGTCGCTGGTTTAGAGAAAAAATCTCGCGTTCTCAATGAAAAAGAGAAGAAAATCGTCGCTTATCACGAAGTCGGTCACGCTTTAGTCGGTGCGGCTAAACCAGGGGGCGGAAAAGTAGCTAAAATTTCGATCGTGCCTCGCGGGATGGCTGCTTTGGGCTACACTTTACAAATGCCTACTGAGGATCGCTTTTTGTTAGACGAGTCGGAATTGCACGACCAAATTGCCACTATGTTGGGCGGTAGGGCAGCAGAGGAGGTCGTTTTTGGCAGCATTACTACTGGTGCATCTAACGATTTACAAAGGGCTACAGATTTAGCTGAGAGAATGGTGACAACTTACGGTATGAGTAAGATATTAGGGCCTTTAGCTTATGAAAAAGGGCAGCAAAATCAATTCCTTGGCAATGGCATGATGGGAAACCCCAGAAGGATGGTCAGCGACGAAACGGCTAAAGCGATCGACGATGAAGTTAAAGAAATTGTTGAAAACGGACATCAAGAAGCTCTTCAACTGCTCGAGCACAATCGCGATTTACTTGAAGAAATTGCTCGAATAATTTTAGAACAAGAGGTGATTGAAGGAGAACAATTACAGCAACTACTCGATCGCGTTCAACCTACGGACTCGGATAAGGTTTCTGCTGCCGTTTAATTTTTTTGATGGAATCAATCACATAAATAAAATCCCTCTATTGTTTTGTAACATCGGAGGGATTTTTGAAATTGAAGCAATTTTCTATGAAGCTTTATCCTTATATACCCATTCCAATTCCAAGAATTTTTCCAGATTTAATAGTAATTCTTCTTCCTCGATCGGTTTGTGTAAAACAGCTTCGCAATCTAAATAATTGCTCATTTCTTTGGTGATTGAGCTAGCTGTTACCACAATTATCGGAATACTCTTAAACTCGGGTTTTTGTCGCAGTTCTCTTAATGAGATAAAACCAGTTTTAACTGGCATAAATAAATCTAGTAGAATTAAGTCTGGTTTGATAAAAGCGGCCATTTCTAACATTTGTTGACCGTTAGTCGCTTTCTCTATATCAAAGCCAATTGGTTGCAATATTTTTACTAAAAGATCTCTATTTTCTTTTTTGTCATCTACTATTAATAATTTACGCGGTCTGCCTTGATAACCTTTAATTTTGCCCGTATCGATCTGCTGTAGTTGGGATTGCGTTGGTGTTTCGACTCGCCGCTCGACATTTAAGACCTCGAAAATTGGTTCAAACCAGAAAGTAGTTCCCGCTCCTAATTTGCTTTCGACTTCGAGTTTTCCACCCATCAATTCAACTAACTCTTTACTGACAGATAGACCTAAACCAGTACCTTGATTTTGAGATTCAATATCGCCAACTTGCTCGAAGGGTAAGAAGATTTTTTCTAATTGCTCCGAACTCATTCCTATGCCAGTATCTATGATTTCAAATCGCAGTTTTTGCTGACTAACAACTTGTGGAGAACGATAAACATCGTCTAGCACTTTAACTCTTAAAGTTACTTGACCTGAAGCGGTGAATTTAACTGCGTTACTGAGCAAATTAATCAAAACTTGTCGCAGTCTTTTTTTATCGGTTCTAATTTGAGTTGGTAATCGATCGTCTGTTTCTAATTGCAAACCAAGGTTTTTTTCTCGGGCCCACATCTTCGTGATTCCAATTACTTCATCCAAAACTGAATGTAAATCGACCGATGTGGGATTGAGTTCCATTTTACCGGCATTAGTTTTGGAGAGATCCAAAATGTCATTAATTAAAGTAAGTAAGTGAGTGCCACTTTGCTGAACTATTTGTAAATCTTGGATTTGGCTGGGATAAAGATTGGTGTCCCGCTGCATTATTTTGACATAACCTAAAATGCTATTGAGGGGAGTACGCAGTTCGTGGCTGATATTAGCCAAAAACATATCTTTACTTTTAGAAGCATTTTCAGCAACTTCTTTTGCTTGTTGCAGTTGGGAATTTTTGCTCAGCACTACTGCTTGAGCTTGTTTGAGTTGGGCATTTTTGGCGATCGCTTCTCTTTGAGCTTGTTTGAGTTCGGTATTCCGTTTTTCTGCTGCATCTTTTGCTTCTCTGAGTTCAGAAGTACGAGCTGAAACTCTATTCTCTAATTCTTGATTGACTGATTTCAGGATTTTAGAAGACTTTTTGAGCTTTTTCGTCATGATTTGCAAGTCTACTTTTTGCGCTCGCATTGAAGCCATTAAAGCTCCAAATATCATGATGATGGTTACTATTCCAATTGTCGAAGCTAAACCGGTATTTTCGATTCCAATGTAGGCGTTTGGTGTCGAAGGACTGGGGGTAAAACCTACTGCTACCATTGCAATATAATGCATTCCACTAATAGCCGTTCCCATTAGAAAACTTCCCGCTATTTTGATTTCTTCCCGTTCGAGAAACCCTTTAACGACGAAATTCGCTGTTGCTAGGGAAACACTAGATAAAATTACTGCAAATACAACCGATAAAGCAACAACTGAGTAATCGTAGTGCATATTGGCTGGTACTCGCATTGCCGCCATTCCGATGTAGTGCATTGCGCCAATTCCAGATCCCATCAGAGTTCCTGCTCTAACTAGATCGAATAAGTTGGAAAATCCTTGTTTGAGATAGTAAAATACGATTCCAGAGGCGATTACTGCGGGAATCCAGGAGATGATTACTGTAGTTAAATCGTAGCCGACTGGTATGCCAATACTATAAGCAAGCATGCCAACAAAATGCATCGACCAAACACCAGTACCCATCATCACCGAGCTACCTATCAGCCAACCGACCTTTATTTTGCCGCGAACGCTAATTCTTTCGGTTAATTCTAATGCGGTGTAAGCAGCTATGACTGCAATAAATATTGAAAAACTTACTAAAGTTGGATTGTAGGTACTTGTTAATTCCATAATTTTTCCTAATTTTTAATAGTAATAACTATTTGTGAGGCAATACTAATAATTTTTAATTTAGCGAAATGTTAAGTTCTATGGGCGCGCTCAACATTTGCTATCGAATTATTGCTAAATTTCATCGGCAGATACCAAAGTGAGATCGCAGATCTTCTTTGAGATAAACTCCATGACTTTAAAGTAATTCGTTAGGAACATTAGTATCGATCGCTTTTGAGAAAATAAATATTAAGCTTATTTTACTATTATTTGCACTTATTTATAAAATTTCTCTATCAATTATTAACATTTGTGCTATTTTTTTAAAATTGCTATTTGTATATTGCCGCCATTAGTAGAGTTCACAATTAGATTTATCAAAGTTACAAGCGCGTATAAAAATTAACAAAATCAAGCTAATACCATTTTCAAAAGTAATAAGAGACTTAATACAGGTCAAACGGTCAGGGGTCAGAGATAATAAGCTTTTTCAACTTTTTTCATATTATTAAATAGAGTTGCTATATATTTTACTATTTTTGAGAATTGGTATAAAATCCTTATCTTTGAAATAATTTAGTCTCTTTGGTTTTGTTTTTAAAATCAAAACAGTCGTCTTTGCATATTCATAATATTTTAATCTTAAGTTTTTTAGATTGCAATCTAATACTGTGTAAATTCACTTATGTGCTTTTTAGAAAAATTTAAATTAATCTTAGCTCGAACATAATTTAACTGAGTTTGAAACTGAATAATAATGCGATCGCCTTGAAAATTTGATATTTTGGTAAAATTTTAGAAAACTCAATCTCGAGTCGGAATTAAACACGAGCTAAAAAAATTCAATTCTAATTTTGTCGTTCGAGCAAATTGCAAAGAAAGAAATCAAAAAAGAGCATTTAAGATATCGATGATTGATTTAAAATCGCGGTCTAGCAGAAGATCGACTTTGATTTTTAAATTTAGTAACTATCAATAATTCGAGAACCATTCAAAATTAATTTCAGCAAAACAGAACCCAAAGATATTACGGTACGTAACTCTTATGGGGCAATAATATGATTTCTGGAGGTCAAGGTTCAGACCAATTTTGGGTAGTTAATGGTCAAATTCCTAACCTTACTGACTTGAAGGTAATTGCTGATTTTGAAATCGGGGTCGATCGCATTGGAATTGGTACTGATATCGGGCTTTCTTTTGCAGATATTAATTTTAATGCAACTGCCGACGGCAGCAATACTATTATTAGTGTGAATGGCAATAATGTCGCTTTATTAGCTAATTTAGATCTGAATAGTTTGCCGGCAAAAGAGCAACGATCGATCTTCGTCAGCCTTAAATACCCACGATTTAGGTGGTTTAATTCCACTCAACTGCGATCGCAGCCATGTAACTGCGATCGATCTTAAAACTAGATAAATACCAATTCAAAGCAGCTCGATAATTTTGTTTAATCCTGGCTATTTTAACTTCTTGGGAAGTACAGACAATTTCTACATCATCTAAGCCAATTAAACCTTCTCCTGTTGCTTTTAAATATGCTTCTTTTGCAGTCCAAATTTTAAAAAAAGTTTGTTGTTTCTCGATAGTTTGAAGAACTGCAATTTCTCGATATTCATTAGCAGAAAAAAAGCGTTTTGCTAAATTGTCGGCATCGGGCATATCTCTGAGATATTCTAAGTCGATGCCAATCTTTCTATTTTTAGTAAAACCATATATTGCCAAATCTTGAGAATGGGAGATATTAAAATCTATCTTATTATCAATTAAGCTCGGTTTGCCGCGATCGCTGTATTGAAATTGCACTTTTGTCGGCTCTAAATCGAGATAACTGCTTAAAATTTTTCTCAAAGTCGCCCTAGCAACAATAAAACGTTGTCTGTGAATTGAAAAACGAAAGCGATCGGCTCTTTCTCGTTCGTCTGGGGCTAAAATATTTGCCAATTGTTCTACTTCATCTGTGGCTATATTTAAGGATTGCCGCCAAAGATGAACTTCATTTTTAAGCAAACTCAAGTTTTCCGGTGGAAGTTGCCAAGTAGAATCTGAAGATGGGCTTGTTTTAAATTTAATTAAAACTATATTTTTAAAATTTTGATTCAAAACAAATTCCGTGCAAAGTTTTTAATTCTACTTAATAAAGTTAAAATTATCTGTTTTAAAAACAGATAATCAAATGGCATTTTTAAATCGACAAACGTTGATAAACTAGATCCAAATTTCGTAAATGATGCTCTGGATCGAAACAACTTTCAATTTCTTGAGGAGAAAGTATTTTAGCAACTTCATCGTTTTGAGCGATTAGCTTGTGAAAATCACCTTCTGGTTGATTCCAAGCTTGATGAGCTAATTTTTGCACGATCGCATAAGCAGTTTCGCGGTTTGCTCCTTTTTCAACCATTGCTAGCATAACTCGCTGAGAAAAAATTACCCCACCGTATAAATTCATATTCCGTTTCATATTTTCGGGATATACCAGCAAGTTTTTGACTAACTTAGTAATATCTTTCAACATAAAATGGATTAAAATGCAACTATCCGGTAGAATTATCCTTTCGACAGAACTGTGAGAAATGTCCCTTTCGTGCCAAAGAGCGACATTTTCCAAGGCTGCTACGGCATTTCCCCGCAGAATTCGCGCCATTCCGGTTAAACGTTCGGATCGAATTGGATTTCGCTTGTGAGGCATCGCTGAAGAGCCTTTTTGACCTTTAGAAAAGAACTCTTCTACTTCTAAGACATCGGTACGTTGTAAGTTGCGGATTTCAACGGCAAAACGTTCGATCGAAGCGGCTAATAATGCTAATTGTTGAACGAATTCTGCGTGGCGATCGCGGGAAATTACTTGGGTGGAAGCAGTATCTGGTTTGAGTCCTAATTTTTGACAGGATATTTCTTCGATTTGAGGGTCGATATTCGCATAAGTTCCTACTGCACCGGATATTTTGCCAACTGCGATATCTTCGCGCAACCTTACCAGGCGATCGCGGTTGCGTAACATTTCAGCCAACCATCCTGCCAATTTAAAGCCAAAAGTCATCGGTTCGGCATGAATCCCATGCGATCGGCCTACCATTACTGTATAACGATGTTGCTGGGCTTGATAGCGAATTGCTTGAATTAATTCTTCGCAGCATTCTAAAATCAAATTCAAACTGGCCAGCATTTGCAAAGCCAAACCCGTGTCTAGCACGTCCGAACTAGTCAAACCTAAGTGAATGTATCTTCCAGCATCGCCTACATATTCATTAACATTTGTCAAAAAAGCAATGACATCGTGACGGACTTCTGCTTCTATTTCCAATACCCTTTCCGGGTCAAAATTAGCCTTAGCTTTAATTTCTGCTACTGCGTCGCTGGGTATATGGCCCAACTCTGCTTGTGCTTCGCAAACTGCAATTTCAACATCTAGCCAAGTTTTTAACTTATAGCTATTTGTCCACAGTTCGCCCATTTCTGCCAATGTATAGCGTTCAATCACAGCAACGATCCTCTGCGCGGATCTCGCTTTTAGCGAGGTCGCAACGAACAACTGTCATATTTTACTACTAGGAATCTCTTTTGTAACCAAAATTTCGGGATAAAATCGGTTCACTTCCTAAAAGCTGGTGACAAGAATCGAACTTGCAACCGGCTGATTACAAATCAGCTGCTCTACCGTTGAGCTACACCAGCGAAATCGCCTTTAAATAGGATAGCAGATTTTTACTGAATTGGAAAAAATTAGCAAAAAATAATCGAGATAGGTGCAGATCAAAAAAATTTTCCCCCACTGAAAAGATTATGCCATATTACTTTCGATCGCCCAGCGTGCTAATTCCGTCCGATTGCCAAGACTGGTTTTATTGAGCATATTAGAAACGTGAGATTCGATCGTACGCTGACTGACGTTAAGTTTTTGAGCAATTTCGCGGTTGGGCATTCCTTTAGCCACTAATTGAACTACTTTTAACTCTGTAGGGGTCAATTCGACGTTTTGCGGCACTTTAATTTTTGTTTTTGCCCCTGCTCCTTTGCTATTTTGTTGAATGAGACGGTTGGCTTGTTTGAGAGAAGATTCTACTTGTGCGACCAATTCCTCTGGCTCGAAAGGTTTCACCATATAGACATCAGCACCGATATTTAAACCTTTAACTCTGTCTTGGCTTTGACCTTTAGCTGAAAGAAACAATACGGGTATCCAGTTAGTGCGAGAGTTTTTTCTAATTTGTTGGACTAAAGTGTGACCGTCCATTTCTGGCATCATTACGTCACAAATAATCATATCGGGGAGACTATCTTGTAAAAGCTCTAAAGCTTCCCGTCCGTTTTCTGCGGTCAAAACTTCATATCCTCTAAATTCAAGATAGTCTTTGACTAACAAAATTAGATTCGGATCGTCGTCAATTAATAATAGTTGCTTGCTATCTTTTTGATGATTTTCTTTCATAATTGAAACTCTTCAAATCTCGAGTTTAGTAGCTTTTTATAAATTTTGCTTATCTATTTTGGCGATCGAAAAGATAAATATTATTAGCGATCGCTTTGATTGTAATTTTTATCATACTCTCTTATTGCTCCGAGTCGCTTTCAAGATTTTCCAATTCTGCTACTTTTCCAGTTTCTGGTAAAGGACGTTGATAAAATACATATTCTGCTACTACTCGATTGCCAATTAAATGTTCTTGAATTATCTTTTCGATTGCTTCTGGAGTAACGTTTTTATACCACGTGCCATCGGGATAAACTAATAAAATTGGCCCTTCGCTACAAACTCGCAAGCAGTTGGCTTTAGTGCGGAAAATACAGTTAGGTCGATCTGCTGTTGGGCGATCTAATTTTAATTCTTTCAAGCGACTTTTGAGATAATTCCACGATGCTAAACTTGCTTCTTTTGTACAACATTTTGGTTTTGTTTGGTCGCTACAAAGAAGTAGGTGTCTTTCTATTTGCGGAATACCTAATTTTTCTGTTATTTCGAGGATTGTTTCTTTTGCTTCAATTTCAGATTGAGAATGTTTATTTGCTTGATTCATTATAATTTTAAATATTTTCTTGAAAATCGATCGTTTGCAAGAATTGCTCTTCGTCGATAATTTTAATGCCCAGTTTTTCTGCTTTTGCTAATTTAGATCCTGGATTTTCGCCGACTAAAAGATAATCAGTTTTGCTACTAACTGAGTTACTTACCGTTCCCCCTGCATTTTCGATTAGTTCTTTAGCGCGATCGCGTTTGAGATTTGGCAAAGTCCCGGTAATAACTAATTTTTTACCCAATAAGGTAAGATTACCACTATTTGGAGTCGATTTAGCTTCGGAAATATTCTCGCCAAATTGTAATTGATGCTGGCGTAAGTTTTCGACTAAACTCAGGTTGGCCGGAATTTGAAACCAATCAAATACGGATTGAGCGATTTCATTACCGATACCGTAAACTGCAGTTAAACATGATACTGAAGCTCGGGATAATTGTTCTATTGTAGTAAAGTTTTTTGCCAACAATTTAGCATTAACGCTGCCAACATAACGAATACCCAAACCGTACAATACTCTCGACCAAGGTTGAGTTTTCGATTTGGCGATCGCATTAACTAAATTAGCAGCAGATTTTTGACCCATTCTTTCGAGGGAAGCTATTTCTACTTCAGTTAATCGATAAAGATCGGCGATCGATTTGACTAAATGGTTTTCAATTAACAAGATAACAATCCTTTCGCCTAAACCCCTAATATCTAAAGCATCCCGCGAAGCCCAATGAATCAAACTGCCCCTTAAAATAGCAGGACAAGAACTATTAACGCAACGAATAACTGCTTCTTTAAGAGGGCGTAAAAGTTGAGAATTACATTCGGGACAAGTTTCTGGCATTTGATAAACTAGAGCGTTATCGGGCCGCATTTCTGGCATGACTCGCAGGACTTCGGGTATGATTTCTCCAGCTTTACGCACGATCACCGTATCGCCAATTCTAATGTCCAATTCAGCAATGCGATCGCTATTGTGTAGGGTAGCTCTTTGTACTGTCGTACCTGCTAACTGGACTGGTTCCATAATAGCCATGGGGGTAACCGCACCAGTACGTCCAACATTGACAATAATATCTTTAACTATTGTAGGGGCTTCTTCTGCGGGATATTTGAGGGCGATCGCCCATCTCGGAAATTTTTGGGTAAAACCTAATTCTTGTTGCAGCTTATAGCTGTTTATTTTAACTACTACTCCATCTGTCATGTAGGGCAATTCTCTTCTTTTGAGATCCCAGTCTTCAAAATATTCTCTTACTGCTGCGGCATTTTGACAAAGTTTGCGATTGGGGTTTACTAAGAATCCCATCTCTGCTAGTTTCTCCAAAGATTCCCATTGTGAAGAGATCTCAATTTCAGGAATATGTAAAGTGTAAGCAAAGAAATTTAACCTTCTGCGATCGACAATTTTCGGATCTAATTGGCGCAAAGTTCCAGCCGCAGCGTTGCGAGGATTAGCAAACAGTGCTTCTTGGTTTTTTTCTCTTTCAGCATTGATATTATTAAATACTGCGAGGGGTAAAAAGGCTTCTCCTCTAACTTCTACCAGTTTGGGCGGATCTTTGAGGTTTAATTTTAAAGGTACGGTGCGAATAGTACGGACATTTTGGGTGATATCTTCTCCGGTAATACCATCTCCCCTCGTTGCACCCCTGACTAGAATGCCATTTTCGTAAGTTAAAGCTAGTGCAGATCCGTCGATTTTTAATTCGCACACCAATTCAAAAGGATCTGTTTCTCCAGCAATTCTTGCCACTCGTTCTTGCCATTTGGTAAACTCTCGATCGTCAAAAGCGTTTTCTAAACTGTAAAGAGGAATATTGTGCTTAACTTGGGTAAATTTTGCTGCTGGTTTGTCTCCGACTCGCTGAGTTGGACTGTCTGGTGTAACTAACTCGGGATGTCGATCTTCAATTTCTTGAAGTTGTCGATACAAGCGATCGTAAACGGCATCTTCCATGATCGGATTGTCAAGCACGTAATAAGCATAGTTAGCTTTTTGTAATTGTTGTCGCAGTCGCAGTAGTTGTTCTTGAATTTCTGTTGTCACTTTTTGGTTCTCTTGGCTTATTTTCGTCCATTTTATAGTATTTTTGTACTTAAGTATTTGCGGAAGTAGGATAAGATATGTGAAAAAAATCCTAGTAGCTGCTGCTAAATTGTTTACTTTTTGTTGCGAGAGCGAACCTATTTAAAGGTTACATAGATCCTAAAGAGTTAAACTCAAAAAAAATCAATAATCCTTGTTAACTTGAGCCGTTGTTAAGGTCATGAGCGAGATAGAATTATTTACCCCTGATTTTGAACAAAGCATTATCTTGGAAAGAGAAGATTTACCGTTTTATTTAGCAAAGAATAATTTGACTTATAGAATCTCAAAAAATTCAGATATTTATATAGTTTTTAAAAAGTCTCTAGAGCCAATTTTAGAAGCGATCGAACTCGGACAAATCAAACTAATTAATAACTTCGATTTAGCTAAAAAAGTAGCAGACAATTTAATTGAAAATCAGATGCTTGCTTTTGCTGCTAGTAATACTTTATTGCGGGGATGTAAAACCGAGCGAGGAGTTATTTTAGCCTTACAAAATATGGCAGCTAAATTAATCGCCGATAAAAAAGAAATTTGTTTGCCCCCTGGATGTTATGGCGATCGCTTTTTGTTTGTTATTTGCGGTATTTAAATTCGGCAATCTCGAATTTCAAAAACTTTCAAAAATCTAAATATTGCAACTTTAGCCGCGGAAAATAGCTATACTAATTAGTCAAACAAAGATCGACTCTATAGATAGCAAATCATCAAAGCGATCGATTGCTCAGGGAAAAAATATTTTTGCAGTGTGCCGCGAAAATATCGATCTAATTGTGGTAAGTTAATATAAATGATTAAACTACGTAATAAAACGCAAAGAAACTAAAGATTCTTGTTACGCGTTGGCTAAAAGCCCAGAATATACATTTAGATAAGTCGCCGATCGCCAGCAAAAAAAGAGTTTTGCAAATCAGCAGACTTAAATTTGAGTATTTGAATTTTACTGAGTAATTTAAAGATCGCTTAATTTAGGAGAAAATATGTCGTTATACGCTGATTTACACCGTCATTTAGGCGGTTCTGTCGTCCCTCGCATTCTTTGGCGATATTTTAAACGTCACGATAGTGACATGGCAAAACGTTTTCCACAATACCCAGAATTCGAGGAATTTTACACTAAACCTCGCAATACTTTAGATGAATATCTCGAGTTGCATACTTTAGTAGAAAGCGTTCAAACAGCAAAAACCCTACCTTACTTTATTTATCGACTAATTCGCGGAGCGTATATTTTTGAAAATTTAGCCTATTTAGAATTGCGCTACACTCCTTACTATCGTACCAACGAAGATTTAAGCACGTTTGAAAGAATCGAAGAAATGGCAAAAATTGTCGAAATTGTCGGCAGATCGGCCACAGTACCGGAATATCCGATCGTTTGCAGCCAAATTCTTTGTATGCATTCTCGATTACCCTACGAAGTAAATAAAGCAATTGTAGATTTGGCAATCGCGAATCCTGAATATGTATGTGCGATCGATATTGCGGGGGGCGATTCTCATTATCGCGAACGTTTAGATGAATTTATTAGTCTGTATAAATACGCGCGATCGCAGGGTTTGAAAACAACCGGCCATGTATTTGAAACAGAAAACGGTTGTTATCCCGAACTGCTACCCTATTTAATGCGGATCGGCCACGGAATTCAAATTCCTCTCAAACAACCAGAATTGTTAAAAGAAATAGCTGCAAACAATCAATGTCTTGAAGTTTGTCCGACAACTTATCTCAAAACAGGAACTCTCGAAGATTTATCCCAGTTAAAAGTAGTTTTCGATCGCTGTTTTGATGCTGGAGTAGATATCGCAATTTGTACCGATAATGCGGGTTTGCATAACGTTCGTTTACCATTTGAATACGAAAATCTTCTTACTCAAGATGTCATCGATTTTAAACAGTTACAAGCCTGTCAAGATGCTGCTTTTCGCCATGCTTTTGCTTGGCCTTATGCTAAACAACCTGCTTCTTTATTGACTGGGTTGTTAAATCCACCACAGCAGCTAAAAACTTTAGAAATTGTCGGTTAAATTGAATGGGAAGTATAGAGAATAAATACGATATTTATTCTCGCAATCCTAGTTTTAAACTAGCGCAATTCAACTTTAGCAATTAAAGGATTATAAATCTTTAAAAGACGATTAAATTGATTAGCAGCCGATAAATTTTCGCAAACTAAGCCTTGAATAAAGTTCTTAATTATGCTGGCTATTAACTTCCGATATTCTATTTGAGGTCGTGGCGTAGGAAAATCAGTATAGATATTTTCTTGGGTAAAATCAATAGAATCTGCGATCGAATAATGGTTAGCACCTTCAAATAAGACTAAATATTTATCATTATTATTTGAAGAAAATCCTTCTTTAAATGTATTCACAAGCGGTGCGATCGGATCTTTACCTAGAAGTCCGTAACTGTTACTGCTTTTAGCAATTACTCCGTCTTGAGTTCCGCCCATCAATAAAATTGGTAACTTAGAAGGAAGTTCTCTTACAGTACCCGGAAAGTAGTCAAATGCAACTGGAGCTAAACAATGACTTCCATAGGCAAAAGCTGCTTTAACTGACGGAAACCAGTAAGGATCGGCATTTTCTAATGCTATTCTTCCGCCGATCGAATGACCTCCTAAAATAACCCGATTTAGATCTATTTTTCCCTGTAATTTTTCTGTAGATCGTAACAGTTCTAATTCATTTAATATTGAGGGCAAAGCAGAAGCAGTCGGTAGTTTGCCGTAGCTTTTTCTCCAACTATTAACATCTACACCCGGAGTTAAATTAATGATTCCTGGTGGGTTTTCTGCAACCCAATTAAATGTTACTACAATCGCTCCGCTTTCAACTAATGCGATCGCCAACCAATGATAAATACTTGATTCGCAATTAACAGCACTAAAAAAAACTACTACAGGTAAAGGGAATTCTATCGAGTCAGATTTACCTTCAGGATAATATATTTTTAGGTGGATCGTATCGTATGGAGATTTGGCACTCTCTACTTTTACCGATCTCCAAAAACTTCTTACTTTCATTTTTTTTAAATTGCAAAAACAACGAAAAAATTGGTGAGATTTAGAGTTATTTGCCGATTAACTGGCGATCGCTTTGATTTTCTTCGACCGTATTTTCTAAACTCAATTCTGGCAAAGCGGGCCGCAAACATAAATAAGCTAATATCCCGAAAAAAGGAACTAAAATTATCGATCTGAGGATTGAGTTTTTGGCTATTTCTCGTCTAGAAAAATCGTCATCTAATAGGGCATAAAATAATAAAGACAACAAGCAAAAATCTAAACTCGTGACGTGGATAAATCTACTCGTTTGCCATTCTCGGATAAAATCATTCCAGTCACCATTGACGATGCCAAATATAGCTAATGCGATCGCTCCCAAAGTAATCAGAATAGCTGTGATTTGCCAATCCCAAATTTTAATAAACCAGTTTTTTTCTCCCGTAAAATTAGGATTTGGTTGGCGCAGTGTCAAATAAGGTAACAAAGCAAATGCGCCAAGAAAAAAAGAACCAACTGCAAAAGGCCAAGCCGCTATTTTTTGCCCTTTCCCATCGCTAAATAAGAAACAGCCATACATCATCGGCACAATACCCATAATATTGAAAAGAGCGATAATTAGCGGATTTATTCCCTCCCACTCTCCAGTAGATATTTTTGTAATTAATTCAAAAGTATCGGGTTGCTGAGGTGGAGCAAAGAGAAAAGCATAAGTAACGAAACCAACCCACAACAAACCAAATCCTATTTTTCTAGACATTGGTGACGATATTAAAGCAACTTTAAAAATTGTAACTAGATTTAGCTTATTTTTGAGGTTTTCTTAATTTTTGGCAAACCTAGAGAGATTGAAACTCAAAATGGACAGAAAGTCTGAATTCTCAATTAATTAAAACAGATCGCGAAGAATAGATTCGCCGACAATCTGGGGCGATCGATTGCCAGTTTCAAATTAATTAGGGCTGAAACTAGCAAAGATGCTTATTTGTGGTTTTCGCTTCGAGTATTGTTATGGTGCGCTCAACTAACTGCGCGGGCCCGACTAAAGCGCGAATGGCTAGGCAAAAAATTGAATTCTGAAGCTTAAACAAAATTCGGTTTGAGAATTATTGCGATCGCCTAATTAATTAAATTTTTAATCTTTTTAGAAGTAGATTTTATGAGTTTATAATTCGATCGCATTTATTCTTTTTCAAAGGGAATATTTACAAAAAAACAGCCAAATTTTTAGTTAATTTATTGCGTGCGATCGCTTAAACCCAATCCCCTCCAAATATAGGAAACTTAGTAAAATTTTTATAAAAGAAAACATTCAGAAACTTTTGCTGATAAATGTTAAATTTGACTACAAAAAAAATAAACTCAATTGACAGTTAAAAGTAACATATTATGCTTGAGGTTACGGCAATCTATCCTTCGGTCAAACTAAATTGAATTTAGATTTGTTTAAGGGTTTTTATGCCGATTTAAATACCTTGAAAAAAGTTCCAAAAATTAATACTTAGGAGAACACCAAAATGGCAGCAGTAACTGGGTTAACTCGTGGAGGGAAAACTTGGGAAGCTCAATTTATTGAGGCAATTGATAAAGAAACTTGTCTCGGTTGTGGAAGATGCTATAAAGTATGCGGTCGAGATGTATTAAGTTTACAAGCACTTAATGACGATGGCGAAATTGTCGATGAAGATGATGATGATGATGAAGTAGAACGCAAAGTGATGAGCATTTTAAATGCAGATAATTGCATTGGCTGCGGTGCTTGCTCGAGAATTTGCCCTAAAAACTGTCAATCTTTTGCAAATTAACAGTATTGAGATTTAATAATAGCTCGAAGTTGGCTCGGAAAAACTTGGGGCTATTTTTTTATTTGCGGCTTTTGAAAGATCGAAAACCCCCTTATTTTTTCTGAAAAACAAGGGAGTCTGACTGTAGTTGCGATCGAATCAATTTAATAATTTATTGGTTGCGATCGCTCAAATTTTAATAATTACTAATTACATTAAGCCTAATTGACTTAAGATACCTTGACCGGTGAAAAGCTCGGTTAAAAGACCGATTACAAAGCCAAGCATAGCTAGACGACCGTTCCAAGTTTCTGCGAAGTTAGTGAATCCAACTTTTGAGTCTTTGTTTTCCATGATTTTTAATTCCTGATAAGTTAGGTTTGAGACAAAGTCAAGCACTTGTTATTAAATGTAACGTAATTTAATCGACTTGGCAACATTTGTTTACATTTTCTCGAAAAATTTTACTTTCAACCTCTAGATCGGCGGCCAATTCGAGAAAATTGCTAAATAATAAAAAGAGTAGTATGCTAAGTTCCCACCTTGATACAATCAGAAACACTACAGTTATTAGAATGGCATCGTTTGTGCCGACACTTATCTACTTTTGCAGCAACTAAACTGGGTGCTGTAGCAGCAGCACAGCTAAAAATACCCGCATCCAAACCAGAAAGTATCGAGCTTTTAGAGCAAACTAAAGAAGTTTACGAAATTGAAGCCAGCTCGGAAACGGGATTGTCTTTCCAAGGGATAGAAGATATTGGCGAAGCCTTAGAAAGAGCAGAGTTAGGGGGAATGCTCTCGGAAGGAGAACTATTAGCCATAGCTACAACTCTAGCCGGAATGAGGCGTTTGCGGCGGACAATAGAAAATTTTGAAGCAAAACCAGTTCTCAAAGAATTAGTCGATCGCGTCAGAACTTACCCAGAAATAGAGCAAGAAATTCACCATTGTATCGATGATGACGGAAAAGTAGCCGATCGCGCTTCGCCAAAATTAGGGGATATTCGCCGTAAAGTTAAAGCATTGCGAGAGAAAATCTATTTATATCTCCAGCGCATCATGCAAAAACAGGTCGGTTCGATCCAAGAACAGGTTATTACCCAAAGAGGCGATCGCTTTGTAATTCCGGTTAAAGCACCCCAAAAAGATACCATACCGGGTATAATTCACGATACTTCCAGCACCGGAGCAACTTTATATATAGAACCTAATTCCGTCGTTCAATTGGGAAATCAATTAAGACAATATCAGCGTCAAGAACAACGAGAAATAGACGCAATTTTACAAGCGTTAACTGAAAAAATTACAGAAGTTACAATCGATTTAGAAAAACTTTTAATCGCAGCAACTACGATCGATCTAGCGACAGCAAAAGCTCGTTACAGTCTTTGGATCGGGGGAAACTGTCCGAGATTTATCGATCGCGACGGTGCAGAAAATATTACTCTTAGAGAATTGCGCCATCCCCTGCTAGTTTGGCAACAAAAACACGAACAAGGATTAGAAGTAGTTCCGGTTAACGTCCAAATCAACCCTAAAATTAAAGTAGTCGCAATTACAGGCCCGAACACTGGGGGTAAAACCGTCACTCTCAAAACTATGGGACTGGCTGCGTTAATGGCGAAAGTAGGATTGTTTATTCCCGCCAAAGACCCAGTTGAAATACCTTGGTTCGAGCAAATTTTAGCAGATATTGGCGACGAACAATCGATCGAACAGAGTTTATCGACTTTTTCCGGTCATATTTGTCGAAT
>JASJCW010000230.1 GCA_030065265.1 Prochloraceae cyanobacterium | reverse complement strand
TGCTTCTAATTGAGCATCTTTTTTCCAACGCAAATCCAATAAATGCATCAGCGATCTGGCGTTACAACTCATAACAAAATGCTGTCTAGCATCGAAAGGGATGATACTTCTAGCTTGTTCTTCTGCCATTCCCGCATCGATATGTTCTTTATATAATTTACAAGCATCCAAGCACCATTTTAAATCGCGGTTTCTTTGTTCTTCTGAATAAAAATAGCGTTTACCTTGACGATTAGTGTAATTGCCAATTGGACGAAGATAAAAAACATTTTCAATCTCTATTTTATTCTCAACAACATCAATTATTCTTTTTCCGGTGTAGCGAAAAGATTGCACGTCGAACGAAACTCCCACTCGATGAGTGCGAATTTGTTGCATCATAGAATGGGGAAAATAACCGACATTAAAAGTAATTTGTGGGTGTTCGATACATCCGTAGTGACCTTTATTTCCTGCTAATAAATGTTTGACAATTAATTCGCCAGCTTTGGTTTCATCGGGGAAGCGATCGCGACTATCCCAAACAAAATTTTCCGAATAATCTTGATGCATTGCAGCCCAAACTAATTGTTGAGGATTATTCGTTTTTGCAATTACTTCGACGCGGAATTTATCCATTTATTAGCCATCAAACTAGACAATCATTATTGTGCGATCGCGATCGTAAATCTATTTGCCATCTTAATTATTCTTTAGAAAGCGATGGCGATCGCTCGATCCTAACTCGAAATTGGATCGAGATTTATCAATCGTTTTATTCTAATCCGAGTAAAGCAGCCAATAAAGCTTTTTGTGCGTGCATTCTATTTTCTGCTTGATCCCAAACTCGAGACTGAGATGCTTCAATAACTTCTTCGGTAATTTCTTCTTCTCGATGGGCTGGCAAACAGTGCAACACGATCGCATCTTTATCTGCATGAGTTAGAAGTTGGCGATTTACTTGATAAGGTTGGAAGATAGGAATTCTTACATCAGCAGATGCTTCTTGCCCCATACTAGCCCAAACATCGGTATAAACGACTTGTACTCCTTTGACAGCTTCGATGGGATCGGTGGCGATCGCAATTTTACTCTTATTTCCGGCAATTTGGCGCGCTCTCTCCACTATTTCCGGGTTTGGTTGATATCGATCGGGAGTGGCAATACAAACATTCATCCCCATTAAAGCCCCTCCTAATAGTAAAGAGTGGGCAACATTATTTCCATCCCCGAGATAAGTCAGATTAATTCCCTCGATAGTACCGAAACATTCTTTAATCGTGAGAAGATCGGCTAAAATCTGACATGGATGATAGGAATCAGTCAGAGCGTTAATCACCGGTATTTCAGCATACTTAGCAAAAGTTTCGAGATCTGTTTGTTTGAAAGTCCGAACTGCGAGAATATCTAAATATCGATCTAAAACTCTTGCCGTATCTTGAATTGGTTCGCCGCGTCCAACTTGGGTAACATTAGGATTAAGATCGATAATTTGGCCTCCTAGTTGATACATGGCCACACTAAATGATACTCTGGTGCGGGTAGAGGCTTTGTAAAATAGCAGTCCTAAAACTTTGTTATTGTAAGTTAACTTTAGCTTTCCGCTTTTGAGTTGTTCGGCTAAATCCAACAACTCTCTGACTTCATCACTGTTTAGGGCTGCTACTTCTAGTAAATCTTTTCCTTTGAGATTTTTGATGCTCATTTAAATATCGCTATGATGCAAATTTAGATTATAAGCAGTGTTTTTAAATTAGTTCTTAGTTTTACCAATTTTTTTCAGCGATCTCGCAAAATAATTAGCAGACAGAAAGTTTAAACTTGCTCGAGTTTAATTCTTGCTTTCAATATTTTTTAAAGTTTTTTTAACAAGGATTGGAAATATGAAAATTGCTTTTTTGGGTACTGGTTTAATGGGCGAACCAATGGCACAAAAACTGATAGACGCGCAATTATCCTTAATCGTTTACAATCGTACCCAATCTAAATTAACAGCTTTGAAAGCTGCCGGAGCGAGAATAGCCAACACTCCAAGTGAAGCAATTAAAAATAGTGAAATAATTATTTTAATGCTCAGTAATGCTGCTGCGATTGCAGATGTTTTGCTAGCTCGAGATACTCTTCCTTTATTAAAGTCTCGTACCGTAATTCAGATGGGGACGATCGCCCCGAAACAAAGTAAAGAAATTAGCGAACAAATTGTTAGAAATGGTGGCGAATATTTAGAAGCACCCGTATTAGGTAGCATTCCCCAAGTCAAAAGTGGCGAATTGTTAGTTATGGTTGGCAGCAGCCCGGAACAATTTACCAAATACTCGCCAATTTTAAAACATTTTGGCCCCGAACCAATCCACGTCGGTACTGTTGGTAAAGCAGCCGCAATGAAATTAGCTTTAAATCAATTGATTGCTGCTTTGACCGCCGCTTTTTCTCTTAGTTTAAGTTTCGTACAAAAGGAAGGAGTAGAAGTAGATCGATTTATGGAAATATTGCGGCAAAGCGCGCTTTATGCACCCACTTTTGATAAAAAAATCTCGAGAATGCGCGATCGCAACTTTGAAAATCCTAATTTTCCCACTAAACACTTACTCAAAGATACGAATCTTTTTTTAGAAGAAGCAGGAGAAATAGGATTAGATACGACTGGCTTAGAAGGAATTCAAAAACTAATTAAAAAAGCGATAGATAACGGTTTTTCTGACTCAGATTATTCCGCTATTTTTGCCGCAATTAATCCTCAAAAATAAGCTTAGCTTACTCAGCTATTTCCGAACTAAACTCATTATAAGAACGGCGTTTCAATTCTATCGACTCGTCTCGAGGCAAGAGATCGAAAACTTCTCGCAGAACATCGTCAATTTCCTCGTATTTTACCTGTCCTTTGCCGTTATATATTTCTTTTCCTGCTGCATCGAGAATGACTGTTTGAGGAACGACTTCATCGTAATAGTAGCCCAATTCTTCGGGAGTATAATCAGATTTTACTGGAATTGAATCTACAGGAATGGGAATTAGACTAGCAGCGCGGCCGTAAAATTCTTGAATGCGGGAAACAACAGGGGCAAATTGTTTAGAATCGCTATTGTCGTCGATATAAAATACAATTATCGTCGGAATTTCGCGCTGGAAAGACTGGGCTAACGTTAAACGAGGAGGCACTAAAGCCCCATTTCCCGCATAAACGACATAAATATTTCCATCGTAGCGATCGTTATCTATACCCGCTAAAGCTGAAATTGGTGCTAAGAAAAGCACGCTTAAAACTAAAACGAGACAGAAAATAAGTAATTTTTTAATCTGGCTTGCGAGCGACATCATCGATCCGAAAAGACAGCTAGTTGCGAGTTGATTTTATCACGGGAATTTCAAAACACCGCTCAATTTTTCGATCTAATCTGCACTCGAGAGGTTCGGCGGTTAAAATATGGAAATAATGTGGTGTAATCAGCTATTGTTGTGAGTGTCGATCGCAAAACTCCCCAATCATACCGAATATCAGCTAAAGGCAAATTTGTCAATACCTATTATGCCCTTTTAGGTTTGTATCCTTCAGCATCGGAAATAGAAATTAGACGAGCCTATCGCGAGTTAAGCAAACGCTATCATCCAGATACGACCGACTTAGCTCCCGATATAGCCAAATTAAAATTCCAGAAACTAAACGAAGCCTACGGAACGTTAAGCTCTCCAGAACGGCGCGCTCTTTACGATCTTAAGATCGGATATTCTCGAATTAATGTGATTCAAGCCCCCGACGATCGCGATCGCTGGGGAAATTATAGTAACGAACAATGGTCGAGATCGGCCTATTTAGATCCTAACGATCGCCCTTTATCAGCCGGTGAAATATTTATTTTATTAGTTCTCGGTGCAACCCTGTTAGGCTGCTTGCTCCTGGCGATCGTTATCGGTTTAATTAGAGAAGATCGTTCTTTTGAGGCGATCGAACCAAATGTTACTAGTTTTTTGGCGCAAAAACAAATATTGACAGCATTGATTTTTAACTTTTTTTGAAAAAATACTCGCTCGAAAAATTTAACAAAACAGATATTATGACTCTTCCTTCGGCCGAAACCCCACTCTACAATCATCCTCTACCAGAAATAGAAAATTGGCTCAAAGATAACGGTTGTACCCAAGATCCAGAAAACTTACACTATTGGCATATCGAGCGACCTAACTGGAGCGCGGAAATTTGCCTCGAAGTAGAAGAAATTAGCGTGCGCTATCTTAAAGCCAGTCAATCGGGAGAAGACATCAAACGCTCTTTTAAATATTCTTTGAGTCGCGAAGACGTACAAGCAGCAGTTTTTTCAGGGCCTTAACAAAAGTTTAGAGTTTGCCAAAACGCCGATCGCGCTGTTGGTAAGCCAATAAAGCCTTATAAAATTGAAGGCGATCGAAATCGGGCCACATTACCGGAGTAACGTAAATTTCTGCATAAGCAATTTGCCAAAGTAAAAAATTACTCAAGCGCATTTCGCCACTGCTGCGGATCAGCAGATCGGGAGAAGATAAGCCCGCAGTATAAAGGTGGTTCTCAAATAAATTTTCATCGATATCGTCGGGGGAAATATCGCCTTCTCTGACAAGTTGAGCGATCGCCCGAGTTGCTTGGATAATTTCCTCTCTACCGCCATAATTCGTAGCGACCGTAAATTCGATCCCCTGATTGTTTGCAGTTGCCTCCATAGACTTGTAAATTTCCTCTTGAAGGGATTTTGGCAAGCTGACTAAATTGCCCACAAAGCGGAGCTTGACATTTTCCTTCATCATTTCTTGCAACTCCAAGCGCAAAACCCGCTCGAACAAAGTCATTAGAAATTCTACTTCTTCAGTCGGACGACCCCAATTTTCAGTCGAAAAAGCATAAGCAGTTAAAGCCGGAATGCCCCAGTCTTTACAACAGCGCAATAAATTTTTGAGCGCGTCTACTCCTTTTTGATGCCCGATAAATCTCGGCATTCCTCGACTTTTTGCCCAGCGACCGTTACCATCCATAATCACCGCCACGTGTTTGGGTAGACGGTTGCGATCGAGATCTGCGGGTAATTTTTCAAAGGCAGCGTGAAATTTAGTCATTTCTTCTCTTTTGAGGTCGATGACGCAATCCGAAAAATACGACTTAAAGCGTTCAAACCACTACCACCAGGAAGGGGTTCGCGGCGTTCGACCGTAGAAACTAATTTACTTTCTAACAACTCTTTAAGTTTACTGCTAGTCAACGGTCGATTTAGTATCCCTGCTTCTGCTAGAGAAATCGATCCTGTTTCTTCTGAAACGACTACACACAAACAGTCCCTAACGCGATCGGTAATTCCCATCGCCGCACGGTGTCTCGTTCCCAACTGTCGGGATGCTTTGCGATCGCTTAAAGGTAAAATAGTTCCAGCAGAAACTATCCGACTGCCCCGAATTAAAACAGCACCATCGTGTAATAAGGTTGAAGTCTGGAAAATTGTTTGTAAAAGTTCTTTGGATACTTCCGCATTTAACAGCACTCCGGGTACTGAGACGACATCGTGGTCTATAGGAGTAACGATTTCGATCACAATTAAAGCACCGGTGCGATTTTGAGATAGTCCTTTAACGGCTTCAACAATTTCTTCGATCGCACTGTCTGTTTTCGGTAGCGGGTTGCGATCGGGGCGAAAAAGTTGGATGATTTCTCCTCGACCTAATTGCTCGAGAAAACGACGGAATTGAGATTGGAAAATTACGGCCATTGCTACAGCCGATCCCAAGACCATTTTTTCCAAGACAAAATTTAGCAGGGTTAATTCCAGTCGTTTGCTAACAACTGCTGCCAACATTAAAACAATTAATCCTCTAACCATCCAAAGAGTACGACGCTCTCCAATAAGGAGCAGTACCCAATAAGTCAGGGCTAGAACTAATCCGATATCGATACTATAGAGCAGCCAGGGCTGCATCCAGCTATGGTCAGGAGGAGAACCCGACGGAGGAGGCATTGAACTTCGATCAAAATAAACTAGATGGTGATTTGAGAGGGTTTTGAGTTCGTTGATTTAAACGATCGCTTTTGAATTTACATTTTTAGCGACAAAAAAGTTCTTAGATTCCTTGCTTTTTGCCCTCTTAACTAGCTTGACATCTTTATGGACGATCTGTAAAACGTCTTTTGCAAATTGCCAAGTATTAGAATCTAAAATTTATTGATTGGCAGTTGTCTCTAAGTAAATTCTCAAGAGAGCATTAATTGAGAATCAAACAATTTTTTTGATTTTTAGACCCGCTTTAGTGGCTTTGATATCCTATCACGCTTTGAATTGCAATGCTATCGATCGCTCTGAGGTCAGCGGTCAAAAGTCAGTGGTTCAAGTGGAGTTCAAATACTTTACTTTTCTGACTCATTTAAAATTAGCGATCTTAATTTCTTTACTTAAAACCTCTGCCCCGCTTGCGGCACGAGGAGCGCAGCGACGACCTCTCTGACCTGGCACGCAGTGCCCTGACCTCTGACCTGGCAAAGATCGTCTCTGCCTTTTTCTAAAGATTTATTAACTTTGTGGCAAATTTAGCAATCTTTGTGGTAACAAATCTTGTCTAATTAGATCGTCGTAGGTTTCTCGCTGCAAAATTAAGTTAGCTTCTCCTCGGTTAACTAAAACTGCAGCAGGACGAGTTAAACGATTGTAATTAGAAGCCATACTGTAGTTGTACGCTCCAGTCCCCATAATAACGATAATATCTCCCGATTCGACTCGAGGTAACAAACCATCTTGGATCAGAATATCTCCAGACTCGCAATGTTTGCCGGCAATGGTTACTTTATTTTCTAGGGGTGCTGACATTTTATTGGCGACGACAGCCCGATAAACTGATTCGTAAGTAATCGGACGGGGATTGTCCGACATCCCGCCATCTATAGAGATGTAATTGCGAATTCCAGGAACTGTTTTCGTGCCACCAACGGTGTAAGCAGTGACGCAGGCCGTACCGATCAGAGAGCGTCCGGGTTCGGCAATTAATTCGGGTAATTCTAGATTGCGAGATTGGCAAGCTGCGGCGATCGCTTCTGCAACTGTTTTCACCCAATCTTCGATACTCGGGGGATCGTCGGTTTCGGTATAGCAAATGCCTAAACCACCACCAACATTGATTGTTTTGATAGAGAGATCGTATTTCTGCGCGGCGATCGCCCAATCCATTAATACCCCGGCTAAATCTTGATGGGGTTGCAACTCGAAAATTTGCGAGCCGATATGAGCGTGAAGTCCTTGTAAATCTAATTCTTTGTTCTGGCTGACAAATTCAAAAACTGCTTCTAAACTATCAAGGCCGAAACCAAATTTACTATCGATTTGTCCGGTGCGAATGTATTCGTGGGTGTGACATTCGATTCCCGGTGTCAATCTCAACATGATTTTAATCGCCTCAAAAGAAGCGCGATCGCGGCCCAGCTCGACTAGAGTTTTTAATTCTTGCCAATTATCGACCATGATGGTACATTGATGCTCGATCGCCATTGCCAATTCTGCAGCAGATTTATTATTGCCGTGAAAGTAGATGTTATCTCCGCTTATTCCTGCTTGCAGTGCCGTGTATAATTCTCCGCCAGAAGCGACATCAATCCCCAAGCCTTCGCTATCTACTATGCGACAAACAGCCAAACAGTTCCAAGCTTTTGAAGCGTAAATAACTTTAGCCGCTCCAGGATAATATTTTTTAAAGCTATCGCGGTATTGAGCGGCTGCAGTTCTGAGGCTAAATTCATCCAAAATGTAAAGTGGAGAGCCAAATTGTTTGACTAAGGTAGTTACGTCGCAACCGCCAATTTCAAGCGCGTCTTTATCGTTAACTTTAGCTGTCAAGGGTAGCAGTTCTTGATTTGGCGAACCGGATGAAGATTGGGGTAAAAATTTAAGTCCAGAGTTTGCTAGTTTAGGATCGGTCGATAGCACGCTAATTATTTCCTCTCGATCGAGATTGATTTTGTTATTGATGGAAAAAGGGTAAAAACTCGAGCATATTTCTGCCGATCCCTCTTCCTTGCTTCTTGAAAAAGACTATCTTATCAGAAGTCTATTATGTAGTTTACAATCGTCTGTCGTGACTTTACTAGAGCTTAAACTAGAGCCGCTCTTGCCAGAGCAACTGCTAGAAGTAGTCGAACTCGATCGCATCTGTTTGGGAGGACTTTGGTCGCTTGACGGTTATCAAAGAGAGTTGGACAGTCCCAACAGCACTTTACTGGTAATTTCGATCGCCACCGGAAAAAAATCCCATTCGATCCTGGGAATGGGTTGCTTTTGGGCAATTTTAGAGGAAGCTCACATTACTATTGTTGCGGTTCATCCCGACTATCAAGGTCAAGGTTTCGGTCAATTGTTGCTCTACTCTTTACTAAAAGATGCCGTATCCCGTAAGCTAGAAAGAGCGACCTTAGAAGTGCGAGCTGCCAATCAGCCAGCTTTGTCTCTTTATAAAAAATTTGGTTTTCAAGTAGCAGGCCGGCGCAAAGGCTACTATCAAAAAACTGGAGAAGATGCTCTAATTCTATGGCGTGGCGATTTACAAAAGCCAAAATTCACTGCAGATCTGACCCTATGGCAAGATGCGATCGCGACGCGCCTCAAAAAAAATCGCTGGACGCTGCTAAAGCCCGAAAAATAAAGAAATATAAAGAGCAAATCTTTATTTTTAAGTGGGAAAAATTTTCTCCCTTGTAAGGTAATTAACAGCTCTAAATAAAGCCTATGCTAGAATCAGCATACACGGGCACGCAGCAGGTGATGGAATATAATGTTTGAACGCTTCACAGAGAAAGCCATTAAGGTGATCATGCTGGCTCAGGAGGAGGCACGTCGCCTGGGTCACAATTTTGTTGGTACCGAGCAAATTCTGCTCGGGCTTATTGGAGAGGGGACTGGTGTCGCTGCCAAGGTACTCAAATCAATGGGGGTCAACTTAAAAGATGCTCGGATTGAGGTAGAGAAAATCATTGGCCGCGGTTCTGGATTTGTAGCGGTAGAAATACCTTTCACTCCAAGGGCAAAACGAGTTTTAGAACTATCTTTAGAAGAAGCTCGCCAATTAGGACACAATTATATCGGCACGGAACACTTACTCCTCGGTTTGATTCGTGAAGGGGAAGGTGTGGCGGCTAGAGTATTGGAGAATCTCGGCGTGGATCTCTCTAAAGTTCGCACTCAAGTAATTAGAATGCTCGGGGAAACTGCCGAGGTTGCTACAGCTCCGGGCGCGCCTGGAGGTAGAACTAAAACTCCAACTTTAGATGAGTTCGGTTCTAACTTAACCCACATGGCGGGCGAGGGCAAATTAGATCCGGTAGTCGGCAGACAAAAAGAAATCGAACGGGTGATCCAAATTTTGGGTCGCCGTACCAAGAATAACCCAGTTTTAATCGGAGAACCAGGGGTAGGTAAAACTGCGATCGCAGAAGGTTTAGCACAGCGCATTGCTAACCGAGATATCCCCGATATCCTCGAAGAAAAACGGGTGGTTACTCTCGATATCGGTTTGCTAGTTGCAGGGACGAAATATCGCGGGGAATTCGAGGAGCGTCTCAAAAAAATTATGGACGAAATTCGTCAAGCCGGAAATGTGATCCTGGTGATTGACGAAGTACATACTTTAATCGGTGCGGGTGCGGCAGAAGGAGCGATCGACGCAGCAAATATCCTCAAACCAGCTTTGGCAAGGGGCGAATTGCAATGTATCGGCGCGACAACTCTAGATGAGTACCGCAAGCACATCGAAAGAGATGCAGCTTTAGAACGTCGTTTCCAACCAGTAATGGTGGGCGAACCTAGCGTAGAAGAAACAATCGAAATTCTCTACGGTTTGCG
>JASJCW010000229.1 GCA_030065265.1 Prochloraceae cyanobacterium | reverse complement strand
AAAGATAAGTATTTCAAAAGCCTGATAGTTGTTTAATAAAATTCAACATCAAGATCTTGCGATCGTGCTAGAAAAAAAATACAAGAAAATTAAAATAATCGATGAAATACAAACTATTGGGAAAAAGCGGACTTAGAGTATCCGAAATCTGTTTAGGTACGATGACTTTTGGCGAAGATTGGGGTTGGGGATCTTCTAAGGCCGAAAGCCAAAAAATCTATCAAGCTTTTCGAGAAGCAGGGGGAAATTTTATCGATACGGCTAACATATATACGAACGGTACTAGCGAGAAATTTCTCGGTGAGTTTATGGCATCGGAAAGAGAAGCCGTCGTCTTAGCTACAAAATATAGCAATGGTTTCGGAACTAATAATCCTAACGGTGGTGGCAATCATCGCAAAAACATGGTGCAGTCTGTAGAAGCCAGTTTAAAGCGATTGAATACCGACTATATCGATTTACTTTGGCTGCACGCTTGGGACTTTATGACCCCTGAAGAAGAAGTAATGCGGGCTTTTGATGACTTAGTAAAAGCCGGAAAAGTCTTGTATATTGGCATATCCGATGCTCCTGCTTGGATAGTTTCTCGCTGCAATACGATCGCCGAGTTAAGAGGTTGGACTAGTTTTATCGGACTGCAAATCGAGTACAGCTTAATAGAAAGAACTCCAGAACGAGATTTATTGCCAATGGCTCGCAGTTTGGATATTGGCATAACAGCTTGGTCGCCCCTTGCTAGCGGTTGGCTGACGGGAAAATATACTAAGGGTAAAGCAACTATCACCGAAGAAAGAAGGCTCGACAATGAAATGATGTCGGGTTTTGTAGATAAGAGCGAGCGCAACATTAATATCGCTAAAACGGTGGATAGAATAGCTGAGGCTGCGGGTCAAACTTCGGCTAAAGTTGCTCTCAACTGGATCGCACGACAAGGGGTTATTCCGATTATTGGCGCGAGAAAATTAACTCACCTTCAAGATAATCTCGATTGTATTAATTTTAGTTTGGATTCAGAACATATTAAAGAGTTAAATGAAGCCAGCGAGATCGCATTAGGTTTTCCTCACGAATTTTATCAGCAGGATATGGTCAAAAACTTCCTCTATAACGGAACTTTTGATGCGATCGAATCTCATCGCTATTCTCAAATTTAGTTGATTTGAAAAAATAGCTTTTTTTTATGAGAAGGAAGAAGTATTGGCTTTTTTCTTCTTTTCGATTTTAACTTTTGGTTGGCTAATCAGAGAAACAACCTGTTCTACTAACTCCATGCTTCGATCTGAATTGCATTCTAAGCCTTTCAATAATAATTTTATTTCGCGATCGGCACTAGGATATTTGAAGTTTAATACCCTAACTGTTTCTAAAATTTCGGTGTTAATTTTATTAAATTCTTGAAGTAGATTGTCGATATAAGATTGAAAATTTTCTTGAGATTTTAAGGTCAATTTGTTTTCTTGTTCTTGTTGTTTTAATTGTTCGTATGCTTGTTGTAATTTTTGATTGTTTTGCTCTAATTCTTGGGTTCTTGTTTCGACTTGCTGTCGCAATACGGTAACAACTCTCGACATTTCTAGCGGATCGAAAACTTGCAAAATATTGCCTTGATTGAGAATGCCAATTAATTCGCCAGTTTTGTTGGTCACTACTAATCTTCGCACTCCCATATCGAGCATGATACGATGAGCTTGCCACAAGGAATCTTCAGGATTGACTGGCGATAAAGGCTGACTCATGACATCTTTGGCTTTAGTAGTTTGAAAGTCTAATTCGAGGACTTTAAATTTGACTAAATCTCGTTCGGTGATGATTCCGATCGCAATAGTTAAACCTGAATCTGAAACGGATTTGCTCTTGCTTTCAGAGGTAGATGATTTTTCTTTGATTATGACGTAGCTAACTCCACTGTCTTGCATCAGGTTAGCTACTTCGACTAAGGAAAGATTATCATCTGAATATACTGGATTAGTTTCCATCACGTCCGAGACACTACGCATTTTTAACAAACAGCCTGGGGTGAGAGCCAAACGAATATTTTCGTAGGTTATAATTCCAATTAACTGTCCCCAACTACCAACTACTGGTAAATGACGAATCTTACGATCTCGCATGATGGTGAGGGCGATCGAAACGTTTCTTTCTTGGTACTGTTTGAGAATAATTACATTAGATGACATGAATTGAGAAATTTTTTTGTCAGATAAATCGGTGCGAGTTGCAATTAATTTAACTACATCTGTTTCTGTAAAAATTCCAACTACTTCACCTTCTTCGACGATCAAAACATAACTGCTTTTTTTTACAGCTAGATTTGCAGAAGCAGAATTAGCATTGTCTAAAGATTTTTTCTTATTTCTGACTCCAGACATTAACTCGATCGCATCTTGGACTGGAGTATTAGGTTTAACTATTAAGGGATTGCGGTCTACTATTTTATCTAAAGTAGCCATTCCTATCGATTCGTCATTTTTAAATCCATTCATTGTTTGGAAACCTTTAACTCTTGCGTGAAATTAGATTGACTAAATTTTTTTTATTTTATTTTTTTTGACTGGATCTCTTTCTAAATTAATCGATCTAACCTGTCATTTTTAGGTTAATGCAAAATCGCTTAAATGGCGATTCTGGTTTATTTGTTTGGTCAAATACATTACCAATTCAGAGATTCTAAGAATTGAGAAAAGTTGCTAGTAGCTGATGCTTAACTTTACTATCCCACTCAGATAATACAAGAGATGAGAAAACAGTTATTAAAAAATCGATTTTAAATTGTCTGAAAATTTTATTGAACGGGCAGATAAATTGATGGTTTTTATGACAAAGCAGGTAAATATATTTTAAATAAAGTTCCTTTCCCAATTTCACTATCAATTTTAATAAAACCGCGATGATTTTTGACAGCCTCAATTACCTTAAAAAGTCCACTTTTATGAGGGCGATCGTATTTTTTAGGATTGGAAAAAATATCGAAAATATGTTTTTTTAGATCTAAAGACATTCCCTTTCCTCGATCCCAAACTGTCACGACTAAATAAAGTTTTGATGGTACTTTTGCTAAACTATCAGCAGAATCTGCAACTAATTCTAGATCGAGACAGATTCTTAAAATTCCGCCATCGGGCATAGCATTGCGAGAATTAAGACACAAATGCATTAATGCTGCTTCTAATTGAGCGGTATTACCTAATATATTGGGTATGGTATCATTTGACGGCAAATCCAAAAATATTTCGATAGATTGGGGAAAATTCGATCGAGCTTCCCGCACAACTTTAGATAAGATGCGATCGATTCTTAAAGGTATTAATCCAGAATCCAATTGACTCGAATAAGAAAAAATTTCTTCTACTAAACCAATACCTAATTCTGAATTAGTAACTATTTTTTTGAGTAATTGTTGAGTCGATCGATCTAGATAGGGAAATTTCAAAGCTAAGATACGAGCTGATTCTAAAATTGGCACGATAATTTTGTCAAAATCTTGAGCGATACTATTAGCGATCGCTTCAAAATTACCTAAATCCTCAATCTGCGTGGCCGAATTTTGCTCTTGGGATTCTGAACTTGTTAGCAATTTTTGTTGTTCTAAGATAGTGATGATTCGAGACATTTCTAAGGGATTGAATACTTCTAAAATGCTGCTTTGAGTCACAATTCCTGTTAATTCACCAGACTTTTCTATAACCACGACTCTTCGCGATTTTTGAGAGCGCATTAATAAATGAACTTGCCAAAGAGAATCACAAGGATACACCGGAAATAAGGATTTATTCATGACAGTTTCAACTTTAGTTTGAGCAAAATCAAATTCTAAAGCTCGCAACCGAACTAAATCCGTTTCACTAACAATTCCAATTGGAATTATTAAAGGGGGTTCTTGTTTGTTGAGAGTTTTATTAGTTACGATTATTACATCGCTAACTTGGCGATCGCTCATCAATCTAGCAATATCGAAAAGCGATGCATCTCCAGAAGATGTGATAACTTTGGGATTCATGACATCCGATACGCGACGTATTTTAACTGAAGAACCAGGACTCATAATTGAACTGATATTTTTGTGGGTAATGATGCCAATTAATCGATCGCAACTATCGACTATGGGTAAATGTCGAATCTTATTTTCGCGCATTACTGCTATTGCTATCGCACTTGAAATACTGCGTTCTCGAGATTGTTTGAGAGTAACAATCTTTGCAGTCATTACTTCAGAAATTTTTTTATCAACTAAGTCAATTCTCGATGCAATTAGTTGAACCAGATCGCTTTCGGTAAAAATGCCAGCTATTTTACCTCCTGCAATCGCCAAAACATAACTACTTCTTTTATTTTTTAAAGGCAAGTTTTTACTTTTTCCCGAAGACATTAAAGCGATCCCATCGATTACTGGAGTATCGGATTTAACTAAAACAGGATTGCGATCGATTATTTTATCTAAAGTTAGAATTGCGATCGATTTGTTAATTGTCAAATTCATCTTTAAGATAGCTCTTTTCCTATTAAATTTTAGAAAGAGAGCGAGCTAGTAAAAACTTTTTCTTTATCGCTTACAATCGGCAAACTTTAATCTTGTCTCCGGATTATTCTTATCCCCCTCAGTTTAGATCTAAAAAAGTTGGTCTTAATTGAGATAAGATTTTGTTCCGATCTGCTATTGCAGTGAAAATTAATCCTACTTGCTTGTTCTCGCTTTCATTTACAATTACTATTGTGATCCAGTATTGTCTTAGATTGTGACTGAGAAGTTCTTTTGAAGTTTATGAGTTTGAGACTGAGTTCTGAATTAATGTCTGAGTTGTATTCAAAAATTGTCGATCGATCGATACTTCCATCGTTCAACTCTGACACTGTCAGTCCTTATTGATTGCTAATACTATAATAGGGGGAGTTTTTCAGAAGAGAAATTGTCTGACAAAGCTAATTTAAAACTGGTTCATATTTGTTTGGTTAATACAATATTATCTAGTTTAGACTGTACGATATGGTTCGCAATCGCAATCAACCTATAAATATTCTTCTAGCAGAAGATAATCCTGGAGATGCTTATTTAATCGGTGCTGCTCTAGCCAAAAGTCAAATATCTTATAAAGTTCATAATGTTTTGAATGGAGAAGCTGTGATGGCATTTTTGCACCAGGAAAGAGAGTATCGGGATGCACCTCGTCCCGATTTAATTTTATTAGATTTAAACTTACCTTTAAAACATGGTTTTGAGGTCTTAAAAGAAATTAAATCATCTCCTGATTTGCAAATGATTCCGACAATAATCTTGACCTCTTCAAGTTCAGAAACCGACATTCTTAAAAGTTACAGCCTTTTTGCTAATTGTTACCTAATTAAACCGGCTGATTTTAATGAATTCTGCGATCAGATCGAAGCTCTAGAAAACTTTTGGCTTAAATTCGTCCAGCTACCTCCAACCAACCCAACTACAATTTAATTTTGGTGGAAAAAGATTCGATTAGAAAAATTCACTTTTGGTTGACTGGAATCGTAAAGTAAAATATAGTTCCTTGACCTAATTCCGATTCGACCCAAATTTTACCACCATGACGATTGACGATCTTTTGACAAATTGCTAAACCAATACCAGTACCGGGATATTCTGCTCTAGTATGTAGACGTTGAAAGATAGCAAAAATGCGATCGAAATGCCGAGAATCAATGCCAATGCCATTATCTTTAACGTAGAAAATCCAGCAATTTTTGGCAATTTCTGCCCCGACTTCAATTTTTGGAGGTCTTGCGCTGCGGTATTTAATTGCATTAGTGAGGAGATTTTGAAAAACTTGGATTAATTGAGAGCGATCGCCCAAGACAGTCGGTAAAGGATGGATCTCGATCGCAGTGTTAGTTTCTGCAATTGTAATTTGAAGATTATTGATGCTTAATTTTAAAATTTCTTCACAACTAACCGATTCAAATGGTTTTGCTTTAATCGTTACCCGCGAATAAGTCAGCAGATCCCGGATCAGCGACTCCATCCGTTTAGCCCCATCTACCGCAAAATCAATAATGCGATCGGCATCATCATCTAGTTTACCTCGATAGCGTTGGGCTAAGAGTTGAGTAAAACTAATAACCATGCGGAGAGGCTCTTGTAAGTCGTGGGAAGCTAGATAAGCAAACTGTTCTAACTCGGCATTAGATCGCTCTAATTCTTTTTGAATTTTTTGACGTGCTGTCAATTCCTGTTGGTATTTTTTGAGGCGACTGGTAAGCTCTGTGATATCCTGAAGGGCGATTAGGGCATAGAAACCATCGCCATCATCATCAGGAATTGCATTGACTGTAATCTGTTGAATTCTTTCTTGACCGTTAGGCAAAAAAGAAGGAATTAAAGACTGGTGTAATTGGGGTGAAAAAACAGCCGGAAATCCCGAGCGAAATACTTGCTGAAAACGAAATTGATATTTAGATTGATTGAGTTGAGTGTAGCGATCGCAAATATTTGTCCCCAAAATTTCGCTTCTCGGTATCGATGTCCAATTTTCCAAACATTGATTCCAAAACAGCACGATAAAATCACTCCTCAGCAAGCATAAACCAATCGGAACGTTATCTAGTAAAGAAAATTTAGTTATTGTTGTCTGAATTTCTTCCATTTAATAAATCAAAAAAAAAGATCTTATCGCTGTTTTTATCTTTTTATTTTCTCAATCTCTTAGGAATATATTAGTTGATAGCAGGTAGTTTTGTTAAACTGAACTGGTTTAAAAGCGCGATCGATCTCGATCGTCGTTTCACCCGCGCCGAGAAAAAGATAACCGTCGGGCTTTAACCACTCTCGGACTTTAGCCAGAATTACTTTTTTAGTATCCACCTCAAAATAAATTAAAACATTACGCAAAAAAATAATATCTAAGGATGACATTGGCGGCCATTTGTCCGTTAAATTAAACTGAATAAATTCAACCATCTGACGAATTTCGGTTTGAATTTGCCAATATTTATCCCGACGTTGCAAGTATTTTGCTCGTAAATCGGGACTTAATCCTCTAGTAATTTCATAGTGATTGTAACAACCTTGACGCGCTCGCTCGAGAATTGTCTGAGAAACATCGCTAGCAATTAATGAGACTTGCCAAGATGTCAGTTGAGGAAAATATTCTCGCAACAAGATTGCTATGCTGTAAGGCTCTTGACCACTCGAACAACCAGCACACCAAATATTGAGCCTTTTTTGAGTTTGACGTTTATTAATTAGTTCGGGAATGATAAAATTTTGCAGCGTTGTGAAGGGATGGCGATCGCGAAAAAAACAACTTTCTGTAATCATCATTGATTCGATCGCTTCGAGGTGAAGGCGATTAAAAGGTTGCGATCGCAATTTTCTCAGCAAATAACTGACAGAACTAGCCCCAGTTTTCTTGGCTAAAGCAGCTAAACGAGATTCGACGAGATAGGCTTTATCTTCTGCTAGGGTTACAGAGGTGCGATTTTTAACCAGTTGGCGAATATAGCGAAAATCAGCATCATTGATGGACATTGAGGGTTAAGTGAGAAATTGACTTTTATAATTTACCGATTTTGAACTAATCTAAGAATCTCCCTTGCGATGCGATCGAGAGGTAAAATGCGATCGGCAAGGCCGGCATTAGCAACGATTCCGGGCATTCCCCAAATCACGCTGCTAGCTTCATCTTGAACTAAAATATGACCGCCAACTTTACGGATCGATTCGCAGCCATGAAGTCCATCTTGACCCATACCGGTAAGTACTATCGCCAGAACGGAACTTTGATAAATACTGGCAACGGAGCGAAACAGAACGTCAACCGAAGGACGACAAGAATTTTCTTGCGGAGCTTGGTTAGTGCGAAGTCTGACTCGAGTACCGTCGCGCTGGACGAGCAAATGATAGTCTCCCGGTGCGATCCAAACCCTTCCTGGTTCGAGCAGTTCCCGATTTTTTGCTTCATCAACTCGAATTTGACATTTAGCCGCCAGTCTTTCGGCTAAACGTTTTGTAAAAACTGGCGGCATATGTTGAACGATTAAAACTGGAACTTTAAGATCGGGGGGAAATTCTGATAGTAAAGCGTAAAGTGCATTAGGCCCTCCAGTAGAACCGCCGATCGCGATAATTTTAATTGGATTGGTATTTTTTAACTGAGATATCGGTTCTATTTGCTGCGGCGATCGCCCAATTAACTTAGTTTTGTTACTCAACGAGTAAGAATGAAATAAATTAATTTTCGGAATTAGTTCTTGGCGAATATAACGAGCGGCTACTTCCTCAAGACCTATTTTTTCTGGTTTTGTTAGATAGTCGTTTGCTCCTAAAGTTAAAGCTTCTAAAGTAGCTGCAGTTCCTCGTTCGGTCATTGCCGTAAAAATAATCACTGGCAGTCGAGGATAGATTTTCCGAATTATTGTCAAAGTTTCTAAACCATCGAGATCTGAAATTTCTGCATCCAGCAGGATTAAATCGGGATTAACTAAACTAATTTTTGCCAAAGCAATACGACCGTTAGGAGCAGTACCGACTACCTCTATGGTCGGATCTTCAGCCAGGATATTCGTTAACATCCGGCGAATCACGACAGAACCATCTGCAACTAGAATGCGGATTTTAGCCATAGTTTAGTTAGTATTTAAATCGACTCACAAGTGCTTGCAGTTCCCCCGCAGTTGTAGATAGATCGCTAGCTGCTTTTTGGGTGTTGTTGGCACTGGCATTAGTAGATCGAGCCACATCTGCAACTGTAATAATATTGCTAGCAATTTCCGATGAACCTCGTGCTGCTTGATTGACGTTGCGAGAAATTTCGTTAGTGGTAGCAGTTTGTTCTTCTACAGCAGAAGCGATCGTGTTTTGAATATCGTTAATTTGGTTGATAATCGTAGTAATTTCACTGATTGCTCGTTCTGCTTCTTTCGTACCGCCTTGAATTGCATCGATTTTTTCGCTAATGTCTTTAGTCGCACTGGCGGTTTGTTTGGCTAGTTCTTTGACTTCGTTAGCTACAACGGCGAATCCTTTACCGGCCTCTCCAGCTCTTGCTGCTTCAATGGTTGCGTTCAGAGCTAAAAGATTAGTTTGTTGGGCGATCGCCGTAATTGTTTGCAAGACGTTGCCAATTTCTACACTGCTGATCCCTAGTTTAGTGATAATATTGTTGGTGCTTTCTGCGGTTTCAACAGCTGAAGTGGCTACATCTGTTGCATCGATAGCATTCTTGGCAATCTCTTTAATACTAGACATCATTTCTTCAACTCCGGTAGCAACAGATTGAATGTTCAGACTGACTTGCTCGGCCGAAGAAGATACTAAACCTGCTTGAGTTGAAGTTTGTTCGGAAGCATCGCTCATAGTTTTGCTTTCAACTGTCATCTCTTCTGAAGATTTAGTCACCGTATTAGCTACTTCTGCAATATTTCTGACTTGATCGGTGAGATTGGCAACCATTAAATTGACATTATCGCTTAATTCTTGCCAAGTCCCCGCTAAATCTTCAACTTGTGCTTGACCTCCCAACTGGCCGGCTACGACTTCTTTGGCCACCCGCGTTACTTCATCGCCGAAGTTATTAAGGCGATCGACCATTTGATTGAGGGTATTTTTTAACTCTAAAATTTCGCCATTAGCTTCAACGGTAATTTTTTGAGTTAAATCCCCCTGAGCGACTGCGGTGGCGACATCGGCGATATTGCGTACTTGAGCCGTCAGATTCGAGGCCATAAAATTGACGTTATCAGTTAAATCCTGCCAAGTGCCGGCTACTCCTTCAACTCGAGCCTGACCGCCCAGTTTACCT
>JASJCW010000228.1 GCA_030065265.1 Prochloraceae cyanobacterium | reverse complement strand
GTGAGGAGATTCTCTAATGAGGGTCGTTTTTGCTGCAGTAGTAGGCTCATCTTGATTTCGCTCTGCGAATGATACTCCTGTGATCGATTTTAGCTAGGATTCGAGCAGATTATTGCTAATTATTAATGCTTTGAGCTGCTTTGACTCTGCTGCTGGGAGCGTCAGCAAGAGATTTTGTTGGTGCGGCTAGCAGCTCTGGTTGCCGTATCTCTCTTGTTGCGGGATAGGAACTAACGATTGCTCTGAGTTGCTCGGGTGCAAAAACAAACTGCTCGTTGCTCCGAATGAGATTGTAAATAGTTAAGTCAATCGGATAGCAATAAACACGATGATCTTTGCTTGCGATTACTTCATAACAACAACCTGCATCGCTAAAGACGAGGTCGCCTGGAAAAAATTCTGGCTTTTGTTTGAGAATTTTTTTACTGACAAATCGCGGACGAAAACCTTTAGCAATCACGAATAACACCGTAAACCATTCTTCACAACGCAGGATGAGGTTGATGTTAACTCCTAGAAATTTAGCTACTTGGCGTATCATTATTACTTCAATCAGAGAAAGCGACTTCTCAAATCTAGCTTTCTTTGAGCTTTATACTAATATTATAACTTGGGGCGAGCTGTACCCCTTCAAGAAAACCCATGCTGATTACCGTAGATCTGAGCGTTCCTTTTCCTCGTTCTCTAGTCTATATTACTTATCGAGATAAGCTGCTCGATCTCGTTTCATCGCTGCCTAACGTTCGCAGTGTCGAAGCGAGATCGCGACGGCAAGAGAACGGACTGATTTACTCGGTTAATGTTTGGCATGGTGGCGGTCAAATCCCCCTAGAACTGAAAACGCTAAGTGGCAAAGATCTACTTTCGTGGACTGAGTATAATACCTGGGACGAATCCAACTTCACCCATCAATGGCGCATTGAAACTCATGCCTGCACCAAAGCGGTCTTTTGTCAGGGACAGGACTGTTTTTGGGAAGATAATGGCATGACTAGAATCGAGACGCGGGGAGAATTGAAAATTGCCCCAGAGCATCTTGACGATTTTCCTCAGTTTCTTCAGGGCAGAATAGCTAGTATCATCGAAAATTTCTTAGGGAACAAGATCATCCTCAATTTGCGCCAAATGAGTCTAGAAGTAGCTCGATATCTCAAGCATACTGTTTAAGGAATGAGGATTTAATTATTTACCAAAGTTAAATAGATTGTGGCTGAACTGTATAATTCCACTGAGGAAGATATTCATCAAAGATAATTGGCAGATTTTGCTTAAATTCGGCAGCCACTTTTTTTGCCAGTTTCATAAACTCCCTCAATTACGGTAGCGAAGACTCTTAAACCTGTTCGAGTTGTAGCCTTTTCCATCAGGGATTTTACCGTTTTCCAGCTATCAAAAATGACTCCAGAGCAAGCACGAGTTAAATGGGGGAATAAACGGTGCTCGATAGGATTATATTTAGAAGCGTAAGGGGGATAATAACGATTCCAGAGCATAGATGTATCTATGCTTAGATATAATTCTTTTGCCTCCCAACCAACTAGAGCCATTTGAATCAGAGGACTATAAAGCCTTTGTACATTAATCCGGGGGTTATGTAACCATCGACTAAAACGACGTTGTTTACTTTGAGCAAATATTGCTCTAGATTTTACGTACATTCCCATTTAGTTAAGCTAACAGTCTCAGAATGAATCAGTCCAATTATCATCCAGATTAAAGTATATAGATGTCTTATCTCGGCCCATTCGTTAGATTGACGTAACAGCAGAAAGACGGATTTATATAATCGTGAAGCATTGGGCATCGATGCTAATTTATCTTTATTTAGATTTAGTTTCTAAATCTTACCAAGTATTAATCACAATAAGAGCCTTAGATCCTTTGCCAGTTCTAGTTTTTGAGCTATTTTTCTGACTTTTGTCAGTCAATCAGGGTCAATAGGATTGGCAAGAGCAATTAATTTGCCGATATTTAATCAGTATTCGAGGCGCACCGCTTACTAGCAGATCCCTGCGGGATCGAAGCCAAAATGTAAGCTCTCAAATTTTACTTTAATAAATAACATTTGTTTCAGACAACTGATAATTTTTTCCCAAAAATATTAGTTTTGCTTAACATATAAGTAGAAAAAGTGAAATCAAACAAAGCAATAGATCATATCAAAAAATCAGAAAAGGGATAGAAAAAAACTAGGTGGAGCTAGAAATCTAATGAATAGTCAAACGAGAGCAAAAAGCTCCATTTGCTGGATTAATGATGAGGACTGGTTTAATTTTGGAAAAGATGATGCGTGGGCAAAAAGGCCTAAAAAACCGCCAGTACAAGATGATAAAGCCGCTAGTTTGTATGAAGCCGGTTATCGCGAGGGCGAGATTGAACATCGCCCCCTTGAAACAGTGATTCTCCCAAATTTACTCTGTAAAATTCAACCCCGCTAAGTTAACTTAAGTCAGAATCTTCTTCTCAAAAAGTGCAACAATCTCTTTCTTTTAGTAAAAACCTAAATTGCTTGCTGAAGGAGCGGCTTAAACAATATTAAAACGAAAAATCGATGAGAGTCAGTGAAGATAAACAAGTAGTCATGAAAACGGTTATAGATGGAAACCCCAATAACCCGATTATGCTATTCATTCATGGCTATCCTGACGATCAAACGATCTGGTCTGAACAAATAGCCTATTTTAAAGACAGATTTTATTGTCTCAGGGTGGTCTTACCCAATTTTGGCGGCAAAGTAGATCGCGATTCGGGATTTGATTTTCCCGAAGTAATCGATTTAATTAAAGCAGCAGTAGATAAATTGAATCGAGAGGGGAAACCAATTATATTAGTAACCCATGATTGGGGAGCAATTTATGGTTATTTATTTGAAAAGCAATACCCAGATCTCGTCAAGAAAATGATTGCTTTGGATATTGGTGGCAGGGCATTAGAACTATCTAGTTTCCTGAAATATTTGATGATTCCTTTCTACCAGATTAATTTAGCTTTAGCTTTTCTGATGGCACAAAGAAAGGGGATCGGAGTGCTGCTGGGACAAGCCTGGACTGATTTAACATTGGCATTAGTTCGTTTTCTGGGGAGTGCCTACACTTCAAAAGAACTTACACTTTCGGGCCCGTCACGCCGGAGCGCGTTTAATCTCTTCCAAAATTACCCTTACTATTATTTCTGGAAACAAATATTCTTTGAGGGTAAGTCTCTTTCAGATGGAGCAGGATTTCAACCGAATTGCCCTGTGTTGTTTGTTTATGGTTGTCAAGGACTCAAAAGTTTGATGTCATTTCACGATCGCCAATGGTTAGAATATCTCGAACAAAAGCCCGAAAGTAAAGCTGTAGCCTTTGAAACAGCAGGACATTGGTTGATGCGAGATAGTCCGACAAAACTTAATCATTTAATAGATGATTTTCTCGCAAACGAGCCAGAAACTAATTCGATTTTAGAATAGACTTCGCTCTTCATTGCCAGAATATACCTTCGTAACTGGTAAATTGAATTTTTTAGCTAAAAATCAGCTACTGTTGTCGATAGAACAGAATTATTGTTTTCGCCGATCGAGTTCACGTAGAGTTGTAATCTACAGGCATCACCAAAGGAATCGCATCAACTGCATTGGTTTTTAGGGACTACCGAATAGAGAGGTTCTGTGAGTTGTTAAATTTAGCTGCGCCCGATCTCAGAATGGGCATTTTAGGGCTATTAGCTGCATCGATTGGATTATTATTTTTCCCGCATTAATCGTCAGAATTTAAGATCGCATGGGGAATAAAAATAGCACTATTTCCAGTAATAAAAGAGCGATCGCCTCGCAAACTCATTCCACAAGGTTCTTCACCCACCATCCAAGACCCCATAATTAAATTAAAACCTTGATATTGACATAATTCTACATACTCTTGAATTATATAACCCTCTTCACCATAATCCCCTTCTCGTTGACTTAAAGGAGTAGTTTGATTGGGAACGATTATTTCAATATTTTGTCCTTCTCGTCCAAATAAAGGTTTTCTCACGTGAGGTTTAAAACGTGTTAAATATTCCATTTCCAGAGAAAAACTGGCTTCATTATATGATTCTAATAAATATTCTCCGTAAACAGCATGATTTTCAAATAATTCCCAAAAAATCGCTAAAATTCCTTTATTAGATAGAATGGCTTTCCAAATCGGTTCAATAAAAGTTACTTTATTCTCTAAAATTAAACGAGGAATCTTAGGTTTTCCTGTAGCTAAATCCTCTCTCATTAAATCTTCCCAAGGATAAAGTTTAAAAATATTTTTAATTAAATTATTTTCTAGATCGAACCAATCTCCGTCTTCATCAAAACCGATATCTTCAACAAAAACAAAATTAGTCGGAATTCCTGCTTCTAATGCACACAATTGTAAATATCTAACAGTAGCAAAATCTTCGGGATAATCTTTGACACAAGCTAGGTGAAGATTGGATAAATTAAGGGATTGAAATTCTCTAATTAATTGTTCGTGTAAAGAATTATATTGATCGAATTGTGATGAAGAAAATTTTCCTTGTTGCCCACAATCTTCCAACCACAACCACTGTAAAATAGAAGATTCATATAAAGATGTTGGAGTATCGGCATTATATTCTAATAACTTAATTTTTTGACACTTAGTATCAAAAGCTAAATCGAATCTTCCGTATAAACTAGGATCTTGACGCTGCCAAGATCGACGTATAACTTCTCTAAATTCAGAAGGAATTTTTAATTGATTCATTAATTCTTCCGAGCGAGAAGAATTACAAACCTGAGCAACTGCTTCTAAAGACATTTGGTATATATCTTTGGTTGCTTGCCAAATAATCTCGTCAATCTCTGTCAGAGAAAATGATCCATAAAAGGGCTTTTCTAAAATTTCTATCCAATAAGGTTCGTCTCGATTAACAAGAAGTTACAATTCTTTGCTTGCTCCAGCCCATTTTATAATCCATTGCACTGCCAAAATTATAAGTTTTAATGCCTTGATTTGATAAAATATCCATTAAAAATAGATGACCATTATTGCCCGGTGAGAGTAGTCTTAGTTCTGGATCTTCAATAAAACTAGTCTGAAACCCTCTAAATTCTTCCGAATAAGAAGTTCCAAAAATATAGGCAATATCTTTTTCTTTATATTTGACAAATAGGAGATGTGCCTGAGATTTAGCATTAAAACGTTCAAATAATTCTTGATAAAATACCAGGGCTATTTCATTCTCGATGCTAGAATAATCTGGTAAATTAGAGTTATTAAATTGAATATGCCCGAAATCGCCATCCTAGAAGTTTTTGCCGATCTAAGCGATCGTAGGAGAAAACAAGGTAAAAGACATTCGATACCGTTGTGTCTGGCTCTGTTTACTCTGGCAGTAGCGGCGGGAAACCAAGGATTTTTAGCGAGGTCGGCTACGCCTCGTGCCGCAAGCGGGGCGGAGACTGGTTGAAATCTTACAAACAACAATTGAAAGAGTTGTTCTGTGTCGATCGCATACCGTCCTACAGCACCATTCGGCGTGTCTTGCTCTCAATTGATTATAAAGAGTATTCGTGCCGATTAGCCCGATTCTTTGAAATTGAGCCGATTGCGGGAGAAACTCTAGCCTTGGATGGAAAGGTATTGAGAGGATCGTATATGGTTGAAGATGATAACCTTCATTGTGAACCCCATAAAGCGATAACTTTAGTGACGGCTTATTTAGTAGAAAGGGGATTAATTTTGCAGCCACAAGAAGTAGACAATAAGAGTAATGAAATTACAGCTATTCCAGAAGTTATTAAAAGCTTAGCTCAAGAAGGAGTAGTATTCGCTTTCGATTCAATGAATACTCAAAAAAAATTATTAGCGCGAACAGCCGAAGGCTGCGGCGCAACGCGCCTCCCGTAGATAGTGAGAATCATTACTTAGCTGCAGTGAAAGGAAATCAGCCTACTTTGTATAATTCTATCCAATCAGAATTCATCCCCGAATCAAGTAATTATCAAATCAATAAAGGCCACGGACGGATAGAAAAGAGAAGAGTCTGTATCTGTGAAGCTCGGCAGAATTACCCCGATTGGCCTGGTTTAAAGACTATTATTCGTGTAGACTGCCAACGGGAAACTAAATATAAAATTGAATATAGCACTAGATATTATATTAGCAGTCTTACTGATTCGGCTATTGAATTTGCTAAAAGAATTCGCGGGTACTGGGGCGTAGAAAATAAAGTTCATTACGTAAGAGATGTAACTCAAGGTGAAGATAAATCTCGTATTCGTACAACTCCTTTACCTCAATTTATGGCGATTGCTAGAAATTTAGCTCTCAATTTATATAGAGATGCTGGCTTTATAAATATGGCTCAAGCAGTACGAAAATGTCAATTTACTCTCGATCGCATTTTGGAGCTTTTTAGAATGAAATAGCCCTGATAAAATACTTGGTAGTAACTAGATTGAAATATACTACTTTGTGTTTTCCATTTCCAAGATTGTCGCTCAATAGCTAACAATCTTTGCCAGACTAGTTCTGGATTTTCAGTTGAATTAATATAATCAAATCTCAATTCTTTTTGAGAGCGCAATGCCTTCTTTAAATTTTTTCGCTTATTCGCACTTGCTTGCTTGATTGCACTTTCAGCTCCATTCTCGATATTGACAACCACACTAATAACTTCTTTTTGTTTGATTACCTGAAATGGATGAGTAATTTTTTGTTCTTTTAGTAAAGCTTTTTCTAATTCTCGAGTTACCCCACTCAGTCGAATTAGATCTATTTCTTTTCCTACTAAATTGTTAACTTCATTAATTAAATCTATTGCCGCAGATGGAGCTTTTGCTAATAAATTTGTGCTGAATTCCCATTCTATTTCTGCTGGCACTAGCCCGATTTTTCCCCTAAAAGTCGATACGGTTAAAAATGCCCCTGCTGCTACTCTATTTCTAAATAAGACAAAGCTGCGCTCGAACTTTTTTGCTCTGACTGCTGCTAAAGCATACTCTAAAGTCGAACAGACTACAGAAAAACTTTTATCCTCTCGATACACATTTTTTAAAAGATTTTCATGAACTTGATAATCTTCCCAATCTGGAGAATTGCTTACTTTGAGAAGGTTATTTGGCTCTTGAAATTCTTCAGAGTTGATTCGACTCATGTATTATTATCAATTTTTATCTGTATTATAAATTAAAAGTTGTACTCTTACAGTTATGGTTTATTCTCTTAAAAATCAATTTTCCTTTTTGATTGAGATCGATGTCTTGGTTCAAATCTGACAGTTTTATTTGCTAAAATTAGGATTTAATCGGATTAAAACGCTTATAATTACTGGATTTTAGCTTATGGCAACCACAATCGCACTAGCAGCATCATTTAATATTGATGCAGAGAAACTAGAGAGCTGGGCTACTGGCAAAAAGCCTACCGATCCAACAGAGGCCAAAATTGCTGAACAGATTTTTGCTAAATTCGATTATGTCGATGGTGATTGGCGATCAAAAACTGAACCTGAAGCTAAGAAAGCTAAAACTAAAAAAACTACTAAAGCTAAGAAAAAAACTAAAGCAGCCGTATCTACGCCAAGTAGTACAGCCGAATCTAAAACAAGTATAAATAGTGCTACTAGTGTAACATCGGTTGATAGCACATTCGATAAAGTAAAAACTGAGACGGCTAAAAATGAAGCCCCTGCTGAATCGGATTTAAAATCAACTCAAGTTGAATCTGATTCAACCTCGCAAGTCACTGAAGAAGCACCACCTGCTGACGCTGAAAAAGCATCTAAAACTAAAAAGACTACAAAAACCAAAGCTAAAGCTAACAAGACAGCCTCAAAGGAAAAGGGTGCAGAGCCAGTGAGTGCTGAAACTACTGCAGTTCAGGCCCAGACAAAAAAAGTAGCCGCTACGGATGCGATCGTTGTAGCAGCCTCAGCTAAAGAAAATGAGTCCGATTCTACAGTAGCAAAACAATCTGAGGTCACTCTAACTTCAACAGACATCAAAGCTGATACTCCTGTTGCTGAAAAATCAACAGAATCTTCTTCAAAAGAAACAGATAAAGCAGCTTCAACCGAATCGACTGAAGGTAGCAATGATAAAGATAAGAGCGATAAAACCCCTTCTGAACCTACTGAACCTACTGGCCCTAAAGTTCTCTTCTCGGCTGTAGGGATTATTCGCGGCGAAGTAACCATTGATGAAGAAGAAAACCAACATACAGTTAAGTTTGGTGGTAAGACTTATCCTCTCTTCTATGCCCGCAAGAACTACACTGCATATACTGGCTTGAAGAAAGAGATTGAAGCCAGTGGCAATGCCAACCAACGTTTAATTGTCTATCCTAAGTTCACTCACTTTCCGAAACGAGATCAACCGCCCAGAGTAGGTTTTCAGTTAGTTGGTTTCGATAAAGGTGGTGGTGAAGGAGTCACTCAGGAATTAAACGACAACGAATTTAAAATCTGCGGTCTATGGCAATTTATTCCTGTTTGTCGTCAACCTTGTATTTCGATTTTCCGCAACTTTACCAGAGACCGACTTGACTACATCAAACAAGCTGAAACCCAAAGTAAAGTCAATTTCATGAAAGCCTCCCATTTGCCTATTCTCTGGCGCGACGGGCCAGTTAAACCATTTCGTTTCAATCCTAAGCTCAAGAAGGAAGAACAAGCTAAAGTTTACTTCGTGGAAATTAAAGCTAAATTCCTCCCCCAACGCGATTGCTTCGGTTTTAGCGAGATGTTAGGTGAGCCTTCAGAAAAACTACCTAAATTCCTTAAAGCTTCTAAAAAAGATAAAGCTGAAGTTCAAAAGACTGCTAAGAAGAACAAACCACCGGGTAAAGGCGGCAATGCTAGACCTGGTGGTAAAGGTAAACCTCAAAATAAGGGCGTTGTTAAACCATCACCCAAACCGAATAAACCAGTAAAAAAAGAAGCCTAACAACTTAATCTTCTAACTTCTGGCTTTTCGCTTCAGAGGAATAAATCCATATCTAAGGGAAATTATCGATTTCTTTACCAACTATTTGTATATTGGATAACAATTAGGCAAGTTCTTCTTTTAAGGTGGATGTAATCCACGAAAACAGGTAGTTATGGTTAACGACCTGTATTTTTTTGTGCTGCAACTTAAAGAAAAAAACTTGACTAAATCAAAGAAGCCCAAAGCAAAAGTAAAGTCAAATCTTAGTTTCTTAAAATACTTAATGGAGTCTATTAGTAGTATGAAAAACCCGGCATTAAGATCTGAGCTTCGTTATGAACCAGCCACAGTTGTTCCACTTCGGCAAAATATTTCTTTCTGTAAATATTTCGTTGATGCGATCTCGAAGAGATCCGCTTCGCGGTGCGCATCTAATTGCAAACAGTCGATCGCTCTAATTCTAGCTTTATCCTCAGCCATTTCTATTGTTTCTGCCGATGCCAACCCGCTAGATAATGTTATTCCATCAACAACTACGCTTGCTTTAACAATATATAAGTGGCGATCTATCTTTACTAGTTCGCTGATTAATCCACCATTGGGAAACTTTTCTCTAAATTTACCTAACATCTGCTCCAGTATTTATTTCCTAATATTTAAAAGATTGTTTATTTTTCTTCTTCGTTTAATCTTTGAAGGTTTTCGTAGGCCAAGCAATGTTTTCCAATTATCTCACAAAAGTTGTCGCGGGTTATATTTTCATGCAATGCTTGGGATAATTGTTTTAGTAATTTGGCACTAATTGCTTT
>JASJCW010000227.1 GCA_030065265.1 Prochloraceae cyanobacterium | reverse complement strand
GATCATCAATTATATCTATAAATATAACTAATGCTAATTTGTCGCAAAATTCCCCAGTATTTTTTGAGGAAAACACTAGGATTAAATTCATACCTATCTTATTTTTCAGCCATTCTGATTTTAAAAAAATGCCCCGTCAATATTCCTCTAATTTTATATAAGAATAGCTTATTTAATACTTAATTAAGAATCTCATTTCTAATCTCGATAGAACTATGGGGAGTTTTACCTTAGTATCGAATTGAAGCTTATAAATAAGCCTTAACTGCCTATCACTTGATTTGGAGAACAATAAATGGCGACATATAAAGTAACTTTAAAAATGCCCGAAGGGACTCAAATTATTGAAGTACCCGATGATGAGTACATTTTAGATGTTGCAGAAGAGCAAGGTATCGATTTACCTTATTCTTGTCGTGCTGGTGCTTGCTCTACTTGCGCTGGTAAAGTTGAAGAGGGTACTATCGATCAGTCCGATCAATCTTTCCTTGATGACGATCAAATCGGAGCTGGATACGTTCTTACTTGCGTAGCTTATCCTACTTCCGACTGTACTATCGCTACACACCAAGAAGAAGAGCTTTACTAAGATATTAGTCTGTAAAACAAAAATAAAGCGGGACTCGTCTTGATAAATCTTGCTTTATTTTTGTTTACTTAAAATATTTTTCGGGCTAGTAAGATTACTTATTTAAGAATTATTAAATTGTTTTTATCTCTTCTAAATGGTATTTGTATTAGTAATATTACCTAGTTATTAAACTATATTTAAATGTCTTAAGCATAAGATAAATTTTTTGTTGCCAATATAATTTACATTTCTATATGAAGTGCGTTATTTTTAAATGTAAGCACTTAAAAAATATTAATTAAAGAGCAATGAAATATTCACTAGTTAGATTCTTAACGGCAGCATCTTTAGGTTTGTTGATTAATGGCGTAGCAACTCCTACAAAAGCAGAAATGACCGAAAAAGCTACTTCTGAAACAAAAGAAGTAACTACTCAAAAAGAATTACCTCCTCATATTAGAGAATGGGCAGTTCTAGGTGCTGCAGGTTTAGCTGGTCTTGCTGTAATGCTCGGAACAGGAAATTCTATGAAACACGATAAAGATGCTATAAAACAGTCTAGAGCTAATAAAGGGATTGAAACGCCTAGCGTGCGATCCAATTAAGAAATTTAAATAGAGGGGGAATTGATAGTTATCATTACTGAGTTCATATTATTAAATAAAAATATTATTAGTACGGAAAGTAATTAAATACTTTCCGTATTGCTTTTATTACCAAAATATAAAGCTCGCCTTTAATTTTTGGGTAAGATTTTTAAGATTGAATTGGGCAATAATTTATCTTTAAACCAGACAATTTGAGCTGGAATATTATCTAATTTGACTCCAGCTTTAGTTAAGTTTAGTCGCTCGGAAATAGCAAGAATTAAATTATTAATTTCTGCTTTACGAACCTGAAAAAATTTTTTTTGCAAGTATTCCGGCCGCCAATAACCGACAATTTCTAATAAAAAAACATCGCCATCGGGATGAACCAGGCGAAAATCGGGAATCATGACGCTACCGGGGATGGGAATTAAATCCACCTCTCTCTCTAAGACCCAATTAGTTTTAAGCTTGTTCCATCTTTTAGCAAAAGATGCCTCTAACATACTGTCAAAAGTTGGATTTGGAGGATAATGACTGGCTAAATCGCAGCGATCGCTCAAACTGTAAGAACTTGTTTTCAGATTGCCACTGTAGGGATCTCGACTTTGTAATTTTGCTTTTAAACTCCATTTACTGACGTGTAGCAAAGCTGGAATCATTTTTGCTAAAGCCAAACCATAACGGGTACTCGGTTTAAACAAACTCGTCGGGCCGTCGATCGCAATTGTAAAACCAGTATCGGCATCTCCCTCGATAAAAGCCATCAACTGAAACAATTTTAAATAGCGAAATAACAATTTATATTCTCCGGGATCGTTGCGATGAGCTTGAATAATAATATGACTGGCCCGATAAAAAATCCCCTGTACTTGAGCTAAATTGTAACGATTTATTAAAGTTTCCGGCGTAGGAGGATCGAATCGAGTCAAAATCCGATTTTCTTGAAGATCGGCGTAAAGTCCCCGTTCGATTTCTGCTGGTAAAACTTCTCGATTTAAGCGATCGCCCAAACTACTAGCGACAATTTCGAGACTTGTAGACTTATGATTAGCTATGGGACAGTTTTTCGCACTAGTGGAAAACACTTCTTCTCGCAGTAATTGAGGCTCGATCGGGCTGACAATCTCGAAACTTGAAAAACTATTCTTAAGAATGTGGGCTAGTCCTCGTTTAACCTTATAGTCGGGGTTATCTCCCTCTAATTCTATGAGCTTGCGATCGAGTTCCCCTTGAGTTGTGCCAACTGCATTTTGAAAACAATCAATTTGTTGTTCTGCTAAGGCGATCGCATTCGACGTTAAGGATAGTTTTTTAGGAACGATTGTTTCTCCGGTACGGCGAAAAATCAACAAATCGCTTTTAAGCATGGACAGTTAAACTTTTGATAATCTTTTTCAGGTTCGATCGCCCTAGGTTGACCGGATACTAACATTATCGAACATAAAGCACTTTTAAAAAACAGCTAATGAGCAATACTAGATTACATTCAGTTTATCGACCTTTAGAATGCCGTCCCGACAGTTATCGCGGTTGGTACGAGCGAGCTAACATACTATTAGAACAACGCAGCTATCAAGAAGCCCTCTTTAGTTACGATAAAGCACTAGAATACTATCCAAACGATTATTGGTCTTGGTATAAAAAAGGAACGATTTTAGAAATTTTAGGTGAAGTACGAGCAGCTATTACTAGCTACCAACAAGCATCAGAAATCAAACCAAATAATTATTGGGCTTGGTACAATTGTGGCTGTCTCTATCTGACGGGATTAAAAGAATACGATCGCGCGATCGCTTGCTTCGATAAAGCCCTTGAATTTTATCCTGAAGATTATTGGTGTCAATATAGTAAAGCAGAAGCTTGTCATAATTTAGGAGAATACGAGCGGGCGATCGCTTGCTTCGATAAAGCTCTCAGTTACAGAAATAAAGACTATTGGGCTTGGTATCGTCGCGGAGATAGTCTAAGACTAGCTGGCAATTTAGAAGCCGCTTTAGCCAGTTATCAAGCAGCTCTTGAAGTTAAACCTAATGATTATTGGGGCTTGTATCGCAAAGGTTTAACTCTACAATTGATGGGAGCTTATCAGCAGGCGATCGATTCTTACCTGCAAACAACAGTTACAGAACCAGAAGACGAATCTATCTGCTACGCTTTAGCCGCTTGTTACAGTCTTGCTGGCAATTTTCAAGCAGCGATCGAGCGGATCGAATTGCTACTCGAGCGAAACTACAAAGAATATTTACCTCTAGTGCAATCTGATTCGGCTTTTCAAAACTTGCAAGCAAACGATCGGTTTCTCGCTCTACTATCTAATTATCGCGACAAGTGAGATAACGAGTGCGTTGCGGCTTGAATTAAGCTAGACGCACTTTACAGTTAACAATTCAATTTTCAGCAGAATTACCGTTAACCGAACCCAACTGTTGACGAACGTCATCGATTGCCAAGTTTAATTGAGCAATTTTATCTTCAAGAGAGCGACGAGCATCTTCAATAGTTTCTTCTGCGCTAATTTTTGAAATCGGAGTATTGTCAAGCAAAGATTTATCTTCTAAGGAGCGATCTCGTTCTTTTCTATTCGCTAAAACTGTGCCTAAAAAACCCCCGACAATACCTCCGAAAATAGCTCCAGCGAAAAATCCTCCTATAAAACCATCGCGCTGAGTCATATTTCTATCCTTAAATCTTTACAACTACTTAAAAACTCTTTTCTTTAGGTTAACTATTGCAAGTCGTTAATGACCATTTAATAAGTGCCAAAAGAGCGATCTCCAGCATCTCCTAAACCAGGTACGATATAGCCTTGTTCGTTTAAACCTTCATCAATAATTGCCGTATATATATTTAGGTGAGGATATTCCGCACTCAATTTTTGTAAAGCTGGTGGAGCGGCTACTACAGATATAATTCTGATATAACCAGGATCGATGCCACGACTAGTTATTTCCGCCATCGCTTTCATAATTGAACCCCCAGTAGCTAACATGGGTTCTAAAATTAAAACTCGGGTTTGCGGGCCAAACTTGGTTGGCAAATTATTTAAATAGCAAGTAGGTTCGAGGGTTTCTTCGTTACGAGATAAACCTAAATGATAGATACTGGCTAAAGGTAATAGAGTTTGCGCCCCATCTAACAATGCTAAACCAGCTCTTAAAATTGGAATTACTGCAATTGGCATTTGTGGATTGACTACAGTTCCTTGACAAGAAGTCAAAGGTGTTTCTACAGTAATTTCTTGGGTCGGTAGCCATTCCCGACTGGCTTCGTAAGTCAACCAGCGTCCTAATTCAGTCATCGCACTCTTAAACAATACGCTCGGAGTATTGCGATCGCGGGCAACAGTCAGCCAATGTTTAATTAAAGGGTGAGGAGGGACGTAAACTCGCAGTTGTACACTCATAAATTCAATGCGGATCGATCTGAACTATCATACTCTTTTCTGAAGGATAACAGCGATCGATCTTATCAATTTTCAATTCTGGCTTTGAGATCTGCAGCTAAATTATGCCAAATCCCCACTCAATCGATATATACAACATCCGCCAATTACCAGCAGACAAATTAACAGCAATTAAATGAATTTAAACTTGTTTAAACGACCTTCAGATTTACCAGTTCAATTTTGGATAGTTGCCTTTGTCGGGTTTATTAATGCCGTTAGTTTTACCTTAATTATTCCGATTATTTATCCCTACGCTCAACAATTTCAATTAAATGATTTTGAAGCTAGTTTGCTGATTACTAGTTTTGCTATTTGTCAATTTATCGGTACGCCTATTTTAGGTAAACTTTCCGATCGCTTCGGACGCAAACCTTTATTAATCTTGAGTTTATTCGGCACTGTACTTGCTAATTTAATTGCCAGTCTATCTACAGTAGCTTGGCTGTTATATGCTGCGAGAATGCTCGACGGATTTACTGGAGGAAATAATTCGATCGCCAAAGCTGTAATTAGCGATATCACCGACTTTTCTCAAAGAGCAAAAGCTTTTGGCATTTTCGATGCTGTGTTTCGTTTGGGTTTCATAATCGGCCCTGGTTTGAATTATATCGCGCAACAATTGCCAACTTTCCCGGGAATTTCCTCTTTGGGGATGTGTTTTCTGCTAGCTGCGGCGATCGCTTTTTTTGGTACTTTAATGGCTATCTTTTTCCTACCAGAAACTTTATCTGTCACTCAAGAAGTTGATTTAGATTGGCAAGATTTTGTTTTTATAAGAATCTTTCAAGCAGCAGTTCGCCCTAAACTAGGTAACATTTTTATCTTAACTTTATTCAGTGGTTTTACTTTCACAATTTTTACTTTTGCTTTTCAACCTTTTGTTATCAGAATTTTAAAACAAGATCCAGAAACTTTACCGTTGATTTTTGTTAGCATCGGAATTTTAGGCTTTGCTTCGCAAATATTCAGCTTTCAACCTCTAACTAAAAATTTTAATTTAATCGATGTTCTTTTTGTCGCTTTACTAATAAGGGGAATAGTATTTTTTCTGATTCCAACATTTCCTTATTTAAATATATTCGCCGTTCTAATTGTTATTTTTGCCCTCGTTAATCCTTTTCCTCTGCCAATTTTAAGCGCGATCGTTTCCTTAAACAGCAGTAAAAGAGAGCAGGGAGAGATCTTGGGAATTAATGCATCATATTTAAGTATGGCTAATGCTCTCGGCCCTGCTTTTTCTGGAGTTATAATCAGCTACTTTGGATATCAAAGTCCCTTTTGGATAACTGGAGTTTTGACGGTAATTACAGCTTTGTTTGCCCTCACTCTTAAATCAGATTTTAAGTGCAAAAAAGCAGCCGCTAAATAATTAAAAGCGATCCAACTGTAAAAACCCAAAAATTACAAACCATTAAAATTCGCTCCGGCAAAACAATTTAAAAACAATCGTCAAGCTTATACTAATGCTAAGTATTATCAAAAAAGCCGATCGCGAGCGTAAAAAATGATAAAAATACTCCATCTTTCTGACATCCACATGGGTAGCGGTTTTACCCACGGCCAGATCGATCCAGAAACGGGTCAGAATACACGTTTACAAGATTTTGTCAAGACATTAAGTAAATGTATCGATCGCGCGATCGGCAGAGATTCCGAACCAGTAGATTTAGTATTATTCTCTGGAGATGCTTTTCCCGATGCTACTCCTCCACCTTACGTTCAAGAAGCTTTTGCAGAGCAATTTAGACGCTTAGCAGATGCTAAAATACCAACGGTCTTAGTTGTAGGAAATCACGACCAGCATTCCCAAGGTAGTGGAGGTGCTAGTTTATGCATTTATAGAACTTTAGCCGTTCCCGGATTTATTGTTGGCGATACAATAAATACTCATAAAATTGCTACCACTAACGGAGAAATACAAGTAATTACCTTACCTTGGCTGACTAATTCTATCTTATTTACCAACCAGAAAACAGAAGGATTATCCTTAGCGGAAGTAAACCAATTATTGATTGAAAATCTCGAGCCAGTTTTAGAATCAGAAATTCGTAAATTAGATCCTGAAATACCTGCGGTATTAGTAGGTCATTTAATGGCCGATCGCGCTACATTTGGGGCCGAAAAGCTTTTAGCAGTGGGAAAAGGTTTTACTATACCTGTTTCCTTATTAACCCGCAAAGAATTAGAATATGTCGCTTTAGGCCACGTCCACAAACATCAAAATCTCAATCCCAATAATAACCCGCCAATCGTCTATCCTGGAAGTATCGAAAGAGTGGATTTTTCTGAAGAAAAAGAAGATAAAGGTTATGTCATCGTTAAAGTAGAAAAAGGGCGAGCAAATTGGCAGTTTTGCCCCTTGAGCGTCAGAGCTTTTCGTACTATTAAAATAGATGTCTCTCAACAAGACGATCCCCATCAAGCTATTTTAGATGCGATCGCATCCCACGAGATTGAAGATGTTGTCGTGCGTTTAATTTATAAATTGCGATCGGAACAATTAGATTTAGTCGAAGCAGCATCAATACATCAAGCACTTAGTTCGGCACACAGTCATACGATTCGCGCAGAACTGTTTTCTCAATTAACTCGTCCTCGCTTACCTGAGTTCAATGCTGGTGCTACTCTAGATCCGATTGAAGCTCTCTCTGCCTATCTTACAACCAAAGACGATCTTCAAGATATTGCTCCAGAAATGATTTCAGCAGCAAAAACTCTTTTGGGTGATTCTTTATTATCTTAAAAATGCTTGAAAATACAATTAATAATGTAACTTAAAAAACAGTTAAATAGCTCTAAAATTATAGATAAACTTTGCTTTATTGACTAGAGTAAATCTGATTAATTTTTATTTTTAAAACAATCTAAAATACTCAATTTTACTGATGTAAAAAAGATTTTGTTTTTTTTACAATTGAGGTTGATATTTTATAAAAAAAATACAAACTGTGAATAACTTTTCAATCAACATTCTAATCGATAAATTTCATGAATGCAGAAGTTCTTTAAAAGATTGTATTCTGAAAATAGATACCTTTGAGGATTACAATTGGTGTATTTATTTTAGACTAGGAAGAATTGTTTGGATATCGGGAGGACAACATAGATTTAGAAGATGGTACAGGATAATAGATATGTTTTGTCCTGGATTAAAATACGATCTATTAACAATACCCGCACAAATAGATCCCAATTTATGGGAATATGCCCTAATTAAAACTTTATTGAGAAATAATCAATTAGACAAAAGTCAAACAATTGATATTATTAATAAAACAATAACAGAAATATTGTTTGATATTTTACAATCTGAATCCCGCATCTCAAAAGTAGAACTTAAGCTTCAAGAATATGATGATAATTCTCCTTTAAAAGAAGCTTTACACTTTATCAATCCAGATCTAGCCTTAAATCAAGCGCGACAATTAACAAATAAATGGAATCAATCTCATCTTGCTAACTATTCTCCTAATTTAGCCCTGATTTTAATTGATAAAGAGCGACTTCAAAGTTTAACCGACAGCAAAACATACGAAAAAATTGTCTTTTTGGTGGATGGAAGAAAGACTTTAAGGGATTTAGAAACTATCACCAAACAAGATATATTTACTTTGGGAAATTCTTTTTTACCTTACATCAAAAACAATATTATTCAATTCCGCAAAATAGTAGATTTGCCCAGTCCGATAGAGTCGATTCCAGAACAATCTCAAAATATAAATATTGGCTCGAACAGCACGCTTCAAAAATATCGCCACAAGAAAATTAAACCCTTAGTTGTGTGTGTTGATGATAGCCCAAAAGTTTGCCAAGTAATGGAGAAAATATTAACTCAAGGAGGTTATAGATTTATTGGCGTTAATGACTCTTTAGAAGTCATCCCTGTATTAATAGAAAATAAACCAGACTTGATATTTTTAGACTTAGTTATGCCAGTAGCTAACGGTTATGAAATTTGCGCCCAAATTCGCAAAATTTCGATCTTCCAAAATACACCAGTAGTTATTTTAACTGGCAACGACGGGATAGTAGATCGAGTTAGGGCCAAGATGGTCGGTGCTTCTGAATTTTTAACTAAACCAGTAGAAACAGAAAAAGTTTTAGGTGTACTTAATCGTTACTTAAAACAGAAAAATAAAGACATTGCTGTCAATTCCAATAACTTTCAGGTACAAACTTAATTCTAATTTTTTATGTCTCAAGAAATGCCCCTAAATTCTCAAGAAATTCTCAATGTAGTCGATCGCGGCGATCGCGAAACTCTCTCAGCAGAAATCGACCGCCTTTTAGCCCCTTTTGGTGTTAGATCGAGAATAGCCTGGAAAAATGCTTATTTAGGTATATTGTTAGAAGCCGCTATTCTTCCCGATCGAGATCGCACCTTAGATTTAATTCAAGGTTACTTTGCTAAACTAGATATCGAATCGATCCGCGCACTCAAAATCTACGGTCGAGCAGTAGGACAAATCGCTCCTGGTTGGTTTGAAGAAATTCAAATTAAACAAGCTGTGCCCTCAGATAGTAGCAGCGTGTCTTTAGCCGAATGGTTGAGTCAGGGTATCGGTGTTAATAGTTCCGATAATTTTGTTGATTTCGATCCTCTTCTCAGTGAAAATAAAGTTAAATTTTTGCGCTTTCATTTCAATTTAGACGATACGGCATTATGTTTGCTCAATAAAGTTAAAGAAGTTATCAACGTATCCGTTGCCGATATTTTACCTGTTCCCGATATGCCAGATTTGCTTTTGGGAATTTATCATTTTCGCGGCGAAATACTTTGGTTAGTAGATTTGAGTCAGCAATTAGGATTTACTCCTAGTATCAATTGTGCGACTGGTTTACAAGCTAATGACGGAGCTGTTTTGCCCCCATCTTCCGATACTTTAACCAAGACTACTACCACAACTTTACCAAAACGCAACTCAACCGTAACCGCGATCGTGATTCAAGATGGCGATAACTTTATTGGTATGGTAGTGCCAAAAGT
>JASJCW010000226.1 GCA_030065265.1 Prochloraceae cyanobacterium | reverse complement strand
ATCTATTATTCCAGCTATTATTCCTAAATGATTAATCGTTTGAACTTCAATATTATTTACTAATGGAGTCATGAAATTAAGTTATCAAAAATTTTTTATTAAGATTATTTTTTTCTTATTTTACTATCTTTTGAAACTCCTTAATTGTTTTGCTTATTCAAGACAGTTTAAGATTTACATTGCAATCTTAAATCTATCCGAGTGAGTATTTATACTTGTCAAAACTTTTGGACTGCAATGCCCCTTGTCGAACTCAAAAAGTAATCTGAGCATATTACTTTTTGACGTGCGGAAAGAGAATTCTAGGTATGTTAAAAAAAGAAGAATTTTCCGAGCTTCAGACTGATATGGTTCAAAATATTTTAATATTGGGAGCAAATGGCTATATTGGTGGGACGGTTTGTCGCAGGTTTGCTGAGACTAAAGATTTTAATGTTTTAGCCTTAATCCGTCCAGGATCTCAAGCAAAAGAAATCGAGCCTTTCTGTAAAAAAATAATTTGCTCTGAAAAATCCCAATTCTCGAGCGAAGAAATCCAAAAAATAATTCGTCAACAGAATATTAAAACCATAATTAATTTAGCTTGGGATTTACCTGCAGCATCTACTGTAGAAGCACAATTTGCCAAAGATCGCCTAGCATTGGAAGCCGCTTTAACTGCTGCTTCTATATCCTCTGATATTCACGTCATTACCACCAGTGGCAATTTCTCTTTAATGACAACTTCAGGAGGTAGAATCACAGAGACTCCTCCACCTTGTGGTTTTGTTTTGCCATCATATTTATCCTGGGTTGAATTATTGGTTAAAGTAAATTTACTCAAGGATGGACTCACGGAAAAATATATTAGCAAAGGTGGCAACGCTTCAATTATTTATCCCGGTTCAGTCTACGGTGCATCTCCTACTCGCAAAGGTTTTTGGGATTTTGCAATTCAGCAATTTATTATTGGTCAAGCTTATTTGGGATTTAAACCTTTTCCTCAAGATTTTATGACGGGTTGGATTCATCTCGAGGATCTCGCAGAATGCTATATTGCTGCTACTCGTCGTCATCAAAAAGGATCGCATTATCTTGCTACTGGCGAAAATCTTAGTATCAGTCAAATGGCAAATTTATTCGCAGAAACTGCTGGAGTAAAATTTGATGTTCCTTTATTCTCAAATACAGATCGAGTCTTCTTTGATGATTCCCATACCCGAAAATTACTCCAATTAGAATGGAAACATCAAGCGGTTAAACAAATCAAAACTTGGATCGATCGGATTAAAGATTTAGGAAACTATTTTTTAGATTAACAACCATTGAATCCTACTAGAACTCGTATCCCATCTAATAACGCTTTAAAGCCCGAGCCATATCTCTCTCATCTTGGCGACGTTTGAGGGTTTCTCGTTTATCGTGCAGTTTCTTACCTTTACCTACTCCCAAACTGATTTTGACTCGACCTTTTTTAAAATACATTTTCAGAGGTACTAAGGTCAAACCTTGTTGTTCTAGTAAACCGATCAGTTTGTTAATCTCTTTTTTATGTAGAAGTAGCTTGCGAGTGCGACGAGGATCGTGATTGAAATATTCTCCTGTTGCTTGATATGGAGAAATATGCACGTTGAGCAACCAGGCTTCTCCGTTGCGAATTATTCCATAGCCATCTTGAAGATTAACCCTTCCAGCGCGAATTGATTTAACTTCCGTCCCTACTAATTCTATTCCAGCCTCGTATGTTTCTAAAATTTCATAAAGAAAGCGTGATTTACGATTATCGCTGATAATTTTGATCGGTGCTGCTTTGTCTGTTGGCATAATTAGTTTCTTTGATATATATTAATTGCTAAAATACAGCGTAATACTAACATAATATGATACGCTTTAAAGTAGCTGTAAGGCGGGACTTTGGTGCGACTTCCGAAACTTCGCTATGAACGAAACCGTTCGTTTTCGTGCCGTCATTCCCCCTTGTACCTTGTTATTTTTCTAAATTATATGTCTACGATCTTAAACTGGTCTGTGCGGGAAGAGGAAGTTACTCGCGAAGATTTAGTAATGTTTGTTAATGCTTGTTTTGCTTGTACCGGACAAAAAGAATTTTACAGTCACGGTTATGGCGATCGCGTTTCTATAGATTTTCTTCACGAATATATTTTAGGCAACTATAGACTATTATATGCTCGCACTTTAGCCGCAGGTATCAATCATTTTAATACAGCACAAATTATCCTCAAATTATTAGCAACTGGTAAAGATACTTTACCAGAAAATAAAGCCGAAGAAGGGACTTTAATTGCTGCTGCTTTAAATAGTTTACCGCCCCAAAGAGCTTGGAAATTATTAGAACAATTAAAACAGCGTCGCATTAATAATCGTCGCAGTCGGGCCATAGTTCGCGAATATATTAACCAACATAAGAATATCAATTTTCAAGCGGTAAAATATCGTTCTAAACTTAGAGAAATTGTTTCTCACATTCATTTGAAATTAAACGGCGAATTGGGCAATTTTTTATTTTCTGGCTGGCAAAAAAGAGTTTATGAAACAGAACTTTTTGAGAAGTTTCGCCAAGCTCATTATAGTGCGGAAGCTATTTATGAATTGCCTTACACTGTAGCAGAAGGATTAGCTTACAAACATAAAATACCCCGTCAAATATTTTTATCTCGCATCGAGTCGCAAATGACTTTAGGCGAAAAATTGCGCTTGCAAAAAACAGCAGAGCGAACTGATAAAGTAAAAATTGAATTAAATTGGGAAAAGCTGCCTTTAACTAAATTAGCTCTTTACATTCTTTCTTTATCGATTAAAAAAAGATCGGAGAATTGGCATCTTTTTCACGAAGGTTTATTAAAAGCAGCGAGAAATATTTTATCTAAATCTCCTTTAAAATTAGGCAAAGTTGCTGCTGTTTTAGATTGCAGTTATTCTAGTTCCGGTTCTTCAGAAAAACGTCGTCGTCCTTTGGGAGTTGCTTTAGCTGCCCATTACTTACTTAAAATAGCTGCGATCGAGTATAAATCTTTTTGGACTGGAGATATAAAAGAGCCTTTATTAGTAACAGCTAGAGGACAAACAAATTTAGCTACTCCGCTTTTAAATGCCATAGAATATAATCCCGATCTAATTGTTATTATTTCCGATGCTTGGGATAACGATCCTCCTAACGGTGCTGCCGAGGTTTTGCGAATTTATCGCACAAAATTAGATCCCAAAAAAAGCATTGCAATCGCCCATTTTAATCCAGTTTTTGACACTGATAATTACAATTTACGCAGCATCAGTCCTTTAATTCCTACTCTCGGTTTGCGAGATGCAGAAGATTTACCAACAATGCTTAATTTTGCTCGTTTTGCTGAAGGTTCGGCTAATCTAAAAGAATTAGAAGAATATTTAGCCGGTAGAGTAGAACAAATGCTATCTAAACATACATCTTCGGTATTTATTTCAGAAAATAAAACTCAGATATAACTATTTAAAACTATGGATAAAATCGATTGTAAGATACGGAAAGCCAATCAAAATGAAGCAAAAATATTAAGCAATTTAGCAATTCATTCTAAAGCCTATTGGGGTTACGATCGCAACTTTATGAATGCTTGTTTAGCAGAACTTATTTATTCTCTTGATGACATTCAAAATAAACATTTTTTTGTTGCCGAAATAGATAGTTCGATCGTTGGTTTCTACGCACTCGATCGCCTTTCAAATACAGAAATGGAATTAGATGCTTTATTTGTCGCTCCTGCTTATATTGGCAAAGGTTACGGTCGTATTTTAATTAACCATGCTAAAAATAAAGCGATCGCTTTGGGCGCATCTAAAATAGTAATTCAAGGAGATCCGAATGCAAAAAACTTTTATATTTCCGCAGGTGGAATAATTACAGGTGAAAGAGAATCATTAAGTATTCCAGGTCGTTATTTACCAATATTTATTATTGAATTAGATACATGAATGCTAAAGCCCGATTAATATCAAAAATATCTTTAAAAGGATTAGAAATCGCCCCAGCTCAAGTTTGGGGTTCGATTCGTTTAGTTCCTTTATTACGTCAAAATCAAAACAAAAACTTGCGTTTATTCCGTCGCAGTTACGATGAAGATATCGGAGTAGTTAATATCGACCGACAATTAGCTTATATTTCTTACATTCCTCACGGATTAGTTCTATCCTGGAATAATAATGAAACTCCTCAAGCAACTTTAGGATCGCAGTTAGCAACTGATGGTAAAAGTTTAGAATTAAAATGCTGTCGGAGTAGCGTAAAAATTAGAATGCTAAATAGAATGGCTAAGAAAGAATCGCCGAATCAGTTGCGATTTTTGCCCCTACATTTAGCGATGGAAGGATTTTTATCGATGTATTTTTCCGGCCCTTCAATTGCTTGGAAGGAATACCCCAGACGGATACTTTCTAATGGTTTAAATCCGCGATCGGAGTTTTCTTTTTTAGGTAGCAGCATTAGCGGTTTTGAAGATGCTTTAAGAGTATTTGAAATTCACGAAAATCAAGTAGGAATATTAGTATTTGTCGCAGAAGCTTTAGCATCGGCTTTTATAGTGCCAAATTCCCAAGATTATCGCGCTTTGCATACTAGTTTGTTGCAAGATTTTTATGGGGAATTAATTTATTACTATGGAATGCTTCGCAATACTAATTATCCGATGGATGTATCTGTAGACGAATCGCAAATTAATAGTTTAAAAGACTTAAAAAAAGCAATTTCTAAAATGCGTCAAGACTGGGCTGAATTTCAAGTTTTTATGGCTGATAGTCTCTTAGATCGTCCTTTAAAAGCAAAAAAAATTCAAAAAACTGGTAGGTTTACTTTAGAACGTTTTATTACCGATCTCGATCCTCAGAAAGTTAATCATATTGGTGAGGTAATTGTTTCTCAAAATGGTGATTTAGAATATCTCAAAAGTTATCGTCTTTCTACCGCTCAAACCAAGCGAGTTTATTTACTTTCTCAGCTAGCTAAATACAATTGGAATTTACAAGATACCGCTATTTCTCTTAATATCAGTCAAAATGAGCTTGTCAAGCGTTTAGAAAGAGTTGGTTTCGGTTATTTATTGAAAGAGTCTGTTTTAGACGCGGCTAGGAAAAATAAGCTTTAAAATATTATTAATATATTTATGTTTTTTTGAGGAGTGTCGTTTTAATAATGTTTAAAGTTTGGAAAGAAATGAGCCTTTTTGTTTTAATTATATGTATTGCTATTACTGTATATAATATTGATCGAGAGATAGAAAATTTTATCATAACAAAACAAGGAATTGAAGCGATAGGAATAGTAAGCAAAAAAGTTCGAGAATCTGAAGACCATCTTTTTTATTTAATGGTTCAATTTCAAGATATCAATCGAGTTAAACAAAAAGCTAAAATATACGTCGATCGCCCTACTTACAAGCAAATCAAAAAAAATAAGCCGATCGCAATTAAATACAAACAAAATTTACCCAGTAGAATTGTAGCGTTTAAATATCCTAGTTACTGGCAAAATAATATCAATGTTTATGGAAAAATTTCAATTTTAGCAGGATTTGGAGCTTTTTTATTTAATAAATTAGAAAATGTTGGCAAGCGAAAACTTAAAGCTAAACTAGATCGAGCTAAAAATAAAAATTACCAAGAATTAGACTTGAGTGGGATCGCTCTTTTTTCAAGACTGACAGAAATTCCCGTCGAGATTTTCGATTTTAAACATTTAAAATTATTACATTTAAAAGGTCACAACATTGAATACATTCCCGAATCAATCGGCAATTTAACTAACCTAACTAACCTGAATTTAAGCAATAATTGTTTGACTAATCTTCCCGAATCAATCGGCAATTTGAGCGAACTAAAACACCTCAATTTAAGTCAAAATAAACTAAGTAATATCCCCAAATCGATTGCTAATTTAAATAATTTAATTCAATTAAATTTAAGCCACAATAATCTAACTAATATTCCTGAATGTTTTAACAATTTTGCGAAATTCAAATTGCTAGATCTTCGGGGAAATAACTTTAACGGTATCCCAGAATCTTTAAATCATATTGCTAGTTTAATCAGACTAAATGGAGTAATAATACCTAAAAAATATCAAGGCATTCCTCTGGCAAATTGGTCTGCTTCTTGGTTGGTTGAAATAGATAATGCAGAACTAAGAAGACTTTTAATACAGGTAATTGGTTATGAAAAGATTTGCCAAGAATTAGAAGCAATAGAACTGGATAGTTGGCGCGAATATACTTTATTGAAAATAGACAAAGAAATAGATATAGAACCGATTCACCTCTTAAAAATGACCTGCCCTTCTACAGGTTACATTCACGTTTTAAGAGTTCCCCCATCCTATACTGGTTCTGCTAGAGAAGCAATAAAATGGGTCAATCGAGGAATCGATCCTGAAGAATTTACGATAGAAACTTAAATTTGCGATCGCATTTTAATCTAGATCTGGATATAAATCTTCGGGGCCGGAAAAAATCCAAAGCAAGCAAACAAAAGTAAATACTATTAAGCTCGAAATAATTAGACTGTGTAACATAATTACTCTCCTTTAATCTTTTCTACTCTCACTTTTATGCTAACGGTAATTAGAGAGCGATAAACTGAAAATAAACTAAAAAAAATATTATCTCCAAAGAAAGAGAATTATTTACCTCGAGAGATAGATGCTTCTGAAAACTAAAAAGATCTAAACAATAGTTGATTATTTTTGTGACTTAATTAGAATTTTTGCAAAAATATTTTTACAATTCGAGAAATGTCTAGCTATATTAAATCCGATAATTGAACTTAATTTAATTTGCGTCGTCTTAGATGTCGAGGATAATAAACAAGAGTTTCAACTTCTAACGATCGTGTCTGTTAATAAGAAAACATCTCGCAGTATTGCAGGAATCGCTGGTATTGTAGCCGCAGCTACTTTAATTAGCAAAGTATTTGGTTTAATTAGAGAACAAGCGATCGCAGCAGCTTTTGGTGCGGGGCCGATCGCCAATGCTTATACTTATGCTTATATTATTCCGGGTTTTTTGCTCATTTTGCTCGGAGGAATTAACGGCCCTTTTCATAGTGCTTTATTTAGCGTTTTATCGAAACGAGACAAACCAGATGCAGCACCTATTGTCGAGACGGTAACTACATTAGTAACGGGAATACTCTTTTTAGTCACTATTATTTTGGTCTGGCAGGCCGATCTTTTTATCGATCTTGTCGGTGCGAATTTAAATTTACAACAAAAAGCGATCGCCACTCAACAATTACAAATTATGGCCCCAATGGCCCTATTAGCTGGTTTAATTGGCATTGGTTTCGGCACTCTCAATGCTGCTAATAGTTTTTGGTTGCCCAGTATTAGTCCAATATTTTCTAGTTTGGCGATTATCGTCAGTCTGGGGATATTATTTTGGCAAGTAGGAAGCAATACTAATTCTCCAGGATACCTTCAACTGGGAACGATTTGTTTGGCTGGAGGAACTTTAGCTGGTGCGATTATACAATGGTTAGCTCAAGCGATCGCACAGTGGCGATCGGGTTTGGGAAGGTTGCGGTTGCGTTTCGATCTGCAAAACCCCGGAGTTAAAGAAGTTTTTAAAATTATGGCCCCGGCTACTTTTGCATCGGGAATGCTCCATATTAATCTTTATACTGATATGTGGTTTCTCTCTGGAATCGAAACCGGAGGAATCGCAATTAGATATGCTAATTTTATTGCTTTAACTCCTCTAGGAATAATTTCTAATGCAATTTTAGTCCCCTTTTTACCCGTATTTTCTCGATTAACTGAACCTCAAAGCTGGCCGGAATTAAAATTACGCATTCGTCAAGGGATTTTATTGAGTGCTTTGACGATGTTACCGTTAACAGCAATTTTTATTGCTTTAGCAAATCCTATTGTTAGCATCGTTTACGAAAGGGGCTTTTTTAAAGATGGGGATACGGCAACAGTCGCACCTGTTTTAATGGCTTACGGTTTGGGGATGTTTTTCTATTTAGCAAGAGATGTTTTAGTAAGAGTATTTTATGCTTTAGGCGATGGTAATACTCCTTTTCGGATTGCCGTTGGTAATATTTTGCTCAATGTTGTTTTAGATTATTTCTTGGTGAAATATTTTGCGACTCCTGGGGTTGTTTTCGCAACTATTGGGGTAAATATTGTTTCTATGGCTTTGATGTTATTGATTTTAAATCGCCGATTAGATCGCTTACCTTTGGCAGAGTGGAGCAAAGCAATTTTAGGTTTAATTGCTGCTAGCGCGATCGCCGGTTTGTTCGCTAGATCGAGCCACTATATTTGGCAAAAGTGGATAGGTTCTAGTAATTTTATTTGGCAATTTTTAGATTTAAGTCTGGCTGTTACTCTCGCAGTAATCGTTTTTATTGGTCTCACTTTACTTTTAAAGTTACCGGAAGTTAATCTTCTAGTCACTAGAATCAAAAAGAAGCTTGGTAAATAATCGATCGCTCTCAAAGCTCAACTGCGACCCTCAAAGCAAATGATATAATTAGCTCGAGTAAATTTTAAGCGCGATCGCCGACTTTGAATAATGCACGAGCTAAAACTTTTGTCAATATCGGCTTTTTTGATAGCAAATTGAATCAAGTTAAAAACTTGACTTTGAAACATCGTAATCTTTTGCAGAGATACCTTCTATTACTTGTTTTTTCGTCACTAGTTTCAAAATTAGCAATAAAAGCCTAGAATATCACTATCAATTTTGATAAAAAAAGCATAACACATCGAGCCAAGCTTGTAAATTCGTTCTAGAAAAAAATAACAATCAATATTTAAACAAGTTAATTCAGCCAGGGAAATTGGTTAGTTATTTTAATTTTAAAATTAAAACGAGATTAGATCTAAGTTTTACTTATATATTGCAATTTCTGAAGCGATCGCATTACGAATACAAAGAATATTTAATAAGATTTTAGAATATCTTAGCTCTCAGTTTTATTTGCCAATGGATTTTTAATTAATTCCTATCGGTGCTGAGTCGGAAATAACTAAAGTTGCATACCTTTGTAGCTTAGATTATATTTGAATCGTCGTAATTTATTAATGACAATTAGAGCTAGTTTTTTACTATACATTAGCTCGATATTCTGACCCTTTCCGCGCTAAAAGCGATACAGTTTCTAGAGCGCGTTTACCATGATTTTTATTTTTGTATGAAATTATCTTACTTATTGAGATTGTCTCGTTTGTTAATCTTTTTATTCTCAATCTTGCTTTTTTCTTGTCAAACAGAAGAAATAACAGTAAACCAAAAAGATCGCGATCGCCCGCCAGCTTTACCGCAACACGATCTAATTAAAGTTTATTTTAATCATAATCTTGCTCGCCAGGCAAATTATACAGATCCTTATCGAAAAATAGAGCGACCTGGAGACAATTTAGAAGCAATAATTATCAAAGAAATTGAGGCGGCTAAAGACAGTATCGACCTGGCTGTTTTTGAATTAAATTTACCTTTAATTGCACGAGCGCTCGTTAAAAAATCTCAAGAAGGAATCAAAGTTAGAGTTATTATCGATCGCAGAAATAGACATTCTTTAAGTCAGCTCGATGCTGCTAAAATTGGTAGACTAAAACCAAGAGAAAAAAAAAAT
>JASJCW010000225.1 GCA_030065265.1 Prochloraceae cyanobacterium | reverse complement strand
CTCTTGATTCCACCAATATCCTTGAAATGCTTTTGGTGAGATGAAACTAGCTATCCTCTGACCGTTCGGAAGTTCGTAATGCAACCAAGGTGTTTTGCCTCTGCCTAACTCCTTGATAAATTTGATTACTTTGATTAAGGCTCGATTTAGAATTGCTGATAGTGCATTGCAAAGGCGATCTTGACTGTTAAATTCCTTAAGTCTTTGCCCTGAAGATCCATACTCTACAGCTTGTTTGAGTGTTATGATAGTCATATTTCAGTGATGAAAACAATAAATAAAGTTTTTTTAAATCGCCCAAAGTGATATGGCGATTTTTTTCACTTTTAACTATAAGACACCATCTTATATATTGTCAACAGTTATCTTATAAATTATACTCAGATGTAATCTAACACCTTATATTTGATGGGAGATTTAAAATATGACTAGCACTTGCATGAAAGTCAAAATGACAATCGAGGTCGAAGTACCAGGGTTGGGCAAAAAAATTGAAGAAGCAAGAAGATCGGATAAACGTCCTTTAACTCAAATTTGCGAAAAAGTTGATTTGACTACTATGTACTGGTATCAAATTGAAAGAGAAGAAGTTAAAGCTCTTCCCCTTGAAACCCTACGTCGTATCGAAAAAATCCTTAATATTAATTTTGGCGTTAAATTCGACCGCTACAAAGAACGAACAGAATCCCAATTAACTAAAGAAGAAGTAATCGATCTAATTTCTCAATTACAAAAAGCCATTGAATCTTCTCAATTAATCGATAAAGAAAAAAGAAAAATTATTGCTTATCTCAGTCCAATTATTGAAGAAATCAAAGAAGATAATCCAGACAAGAAAGCCGTTAAACTTACTTTAGAAGGAATAACTCATAAAATTAATCAACTCAGCTATAATCTCGATACTGCTACCCGTCTTTGGCAAAAAGCTGAGCCAATATTAAATCAAATTCAATATTGGGTTGAACTACAAGACAGTTGGTCAACCTATAAATATAATTAAAAATAAATAGTTACTAGAACTAGAGCTAATCATGCAAATTGTTACCATTGACGAGCTAGGACGGATTTCCCTCCCCACTCAAATTAGAGAACAACTAAAACTAAAAAATAACAAACAATTATCTTTACAAATTGAAGGCGATCGACTAATTCTTAAACCCATTCACAACGATGCAGAAGTTGAATATGAAAATGGTATTTTAGTAGTAACATCACCCCTAACAAATGATTTAGAAAAAATTATAGAAGCAGAACGAAATCAGAGAATTGAGCAATTAACATCGTGGTAAAAGTTTTATTTGATACCTCTGTTTTAATTGCTGCTTTTGTAAGTAATCATCCTCAACATCAACCTTGTTTAATCTGGCTTAAAAAAGTCAAAGATAAAACTATTGAAGGAGTTATTGGAACTCATACTTTGGCTGAAACTTATTCAGTTCTAACTCGTCTCCCTATTACTCCAGCTATTTCAGCTAATCTAGCACAGCGATTAATTACAGAAAATTTAGCTGATTTTGCGATAATTTCTTTGAATGATCGAGATTATTTTCAAGTTATCGAGCTTTTAGTAAATCTGAACCTAACAGGAGGAGCTATTTACGACGCATTAATTGCTCGCTCAGCAATCAACTCATCAGTAAATTTAATACTGACTCTAAATCCTAGTCATTTTCAACGTTTAGGAGAACCCGTCAGTTCAAAAGTAGAAGTACCTAAGTAGTTTTCTATGTAGATACAGCCATGAGCAAAGTAAACTATTCAAAAATGAGCGACCGCGAACTGAAAAACTATTTTTTAGCACATCGTCATGACTCTGAAGCACTCTCAATTTACTTAGAGCGTCGCAAACAGAATAAACCTGAAGTTATTGCTCATGTTGACGATCCTGATTTTGACGAGAAAATGGCTGCAGCAATTACAACTCAATTAAATCAGAATAAATTAGGCGATTTAAATGACTAATAAAAGTCACTTTGTTGACGGAAGCGTTTGCTAAAATTAGGGTTCAATCGGATTAAAACGCTTATAATTACTGAATTTTAGCTTATGGCAAGTACGATCGCACTAGCAGCATCATTTAAGATTGATGCAGAAAAACTAGAGAGTTGGGCAACAGGACAAAAGCCCAGTAATCCAGCAGAAGCTAAAATTGCTGAAGAGATTTTTGCAAGCTTTGAGTATGTCGATGGTGATTGGCAACCAAAAACTGAACCTAAAGCTAAGAAAGCTAAAACTAAAAAAACTACTAAAGCTAAGAAAAAAACTAAAGCAGCCGCACCTAATTCAAGTAATGCAGCCAATTTACAAACAAGTATAATTTTAGATGATTCGATTCTAACAAACGATTCCGCTACTTCGGAAATAACAGTTGATTCTCAACCAGCAGCATCAAATTCAACCGACACGACCAAGCTCGAGACAGCCACAGATATTAGAAAAGATCCAGATCGAGCAGCTCAAGCTTCGCCAAAGCCAACCAAGATTGATAAAGAATCTATTGAAGCAGCCCCACCTGAAGCAGTTGAACCTACTGAGCCTACTGGGCCAAAGGTTCTCTTCTCAGCCGTCGGCATTATCCGAGGCGAAGTAACCATTGATGAAGTCGAGAACCAACATACGATTAAGTTTGGCGGTAAGACTTATCCTCTCTTCTATGCCCGCAAGAATTACACTGCATTTACTGGCTTGAAGAAAGAGATTGAAGCCAGTGGCAATGCCAACCAACGTTTAATTGTTTATCCGAAATTTACCCACTTTCCGAAAAGAGATCAACTACCGAGAGTTGGTTTTCAGTTAGTCGGTTTTGATAAAGGTGGTGGAGAAGGAGTCACTCAGGAGTTAAACGATAACGAATTTAAGATCTGCGGTCTATGGCAGTTTATTCCCGTTTGCCGTCAACCTTGTATTTCGATTTTCCGTAACTTTACAAGAGAACGTCTCGACTATATCAAACAAGCTGAAACTCAAAGTAAAGTTAATTTCATGAAAGCTTCTCACCTTCCGATTCTCTGGCGCGACGGGCCGGTTAAACCATTTCGTTTCAATCCCAAGCTCCAAAAGGAAGAACAAGCTAAAGTTTACTTCGTTGAAATTAAAGCTAAATTTTTGCCCCAACGTGATTGCTTCGGTTTTAGCGAGATGTTAGGTGAGCCATTAGAAAAACTACCTAAATTCCTCAAAGCTTCTAAAAAAGATAAAGCTGAAGTTCAAAAGACTGCTAAGAAAAATAAACCACCAGCTAAAGGCAATGCTAGACCTGTTAGTAAAGGTAAACCTCAAAATAAAGGCATTGTTAAACCATTATCGAAACCAACTAAGCCAGTAAAAAAAGGACTAAAAAATGAATCAAAGCAAACAAACAATAATATCTAAAAACGAAAAGCAATTGAGGAGTTACATATTTGAAGGTGTAAGTGTTAGTATTTTTGGCGATAGCACAACAGAACAAACAAGTTTAGCAAAAAAAATATGTCTTGAAGAACGAGGAATTTATTTAGATTTGCAATTAGTAAAATCTGAAGGAGAATTTAAAGAATACTTAGCACAAGAATTAGAAATCAAATCAGATTTTAAATGGTTTAGACTAAAAAAAATAATCACAAATAAAAAGCTGTTATTTTTAGATAAATTTGAAAATATTTTAAGTTTAAATTCTTGTGAAAGAAATAGTTTATTAGGAGTTTTAAGAGCATTGCAACAAAATAAAACCTTTCAATTTGTTATAAGTTCTCAGAAAAGTTTAGATAATTTAATTCCGCTGGAAAAGTCTTTAACTAGCGTTTTTTATAATGTTTTAATACCCTTAAAATTCGATAGATCGTAAATTACAACTTCAAGACATTAATATTGATTCATAAATAAAAGACCATCTTTTGTCAGCTCTAAACGTAAATCAGAGTTGGCGATCGCCAGTTTTTCAAATTCGCGCACCGCGAAGCGGATCTCTGCGAGATCGCTTACGTGAGAATGAATTTTAACCCCTTCAGGAATATTCAGAGTAATCATTAGAATTTAAATACTAATCGGCTTTCAGTTTGAGAATTAGAAAATCGCTCAGACCTACCTGAAGTATAAAATATGTTGAAAATATCAATATAACTCCAAAAGTTTTGAATATCTTAAAGTTGGAGCGATCCGTTAATCCTTCGGTGGTGTTAGCAATCCCCTCGGCTGCTAGATGGTATCTCTGCGCTCCTGCCCGTCAACCCTCTCGCTACGCTCGACCCCTACGGGGCTAACGGGATTGACTGTCGTTCGCTTCGAGATTTTTAAACAGCCGTCGAGGGGACTGCCGCCGGAGGGCTGTGCTTTTAATCGGGGGGATCTTTTTTATTTGGGATAGATCGATCGCCTTAAATAGATCTCGAAACCGATCTTAAATCAATCGATCGCCTTAAATAGATCGCGAAACCGATATCAAATCAATCGATCGCCTTGAATAGATCGCGAATCCGATATCCAATCAATCGAATCCTTCTAACTTATGGTGAATCCGATATTGAATTTATCGAATTATTGGTAATTATTGATATTCCGACTATTTATTAAGAAATATCCTCTAACATCAATCTTATTAAATATTTTTGTACTAATTAGATTTCTTCTCGTTGTGCTTCTGTTGGTGACGAATGTTTATCTTGCTCGGTGGCTTCTGCTTTTGCCTGTTTTGCCGCTTCTAGTTTGGCGAGCCGCTCAGGTGCGCCTTTCAACAGAAAATTTATACGAAGAATTTTTTTTTGAGTTACTAAATATTAGAATATAATTTAATCAAAAAAACCTCAACTTATTTTAGTGCCAAAAAACAAGAACCAAAAACTAACCCATCCTCAATTTATTGTCGCTGTTTACAAAGGAGAGCGGCGTATTGGTTATTTATTTTGGCACAAGCTTAAACATCGAGATCCTCGATCGCCTTCTTTGACCTTAAGAATTAGTGGCCCTACCAGTACCAAGCTGGCTTGCTTCGATAGCTATGAAGCGGCTGAACTTGCTTTATTTGAAGCAACTAATGGCAAATTTTCTCCCCTTGAAGAGACTTTTAAAAGCAAAGGCTATGACTTGGAAATTCTCGCTTTTTCTTACTCATTCTAATTTTCTCACTTAAGTCAAGCCCAATTAATTATTCTTAATATTTTTGGGTTTCAATTGTGCTATTTTATGTACTTTATCTTCTCCCAACTAAAGCCATCGATCTCCTTCGATTTATGAACCTATCCCACTATTAATTTGAGGGGAATTTGGAGTATGGAAAAATAATCGATCGCACACAAGAATATTTTCGAGCGACTAAACTCAAAAGAGCAGAATTTTCGCTCATGCTTTGCGATCGCTCTCGAGCTTACCCTATAAAATTTAACGCTTAAACTGGCTATGATCTTAGATAATAATTTAATCGATACTTTTAAACAGAGTTGTCCCAAACGATTGGCAGCAATATTAAATTGTCCTCGAATTACCCTTGAGCAAAGATATAATAGCTAAAAATTCCCTACTGACCCAGACCAACCATTTAATATTGGCAATATTTATTCATCATTGTCCCAAATTTCTTGAGGGAGTAGATCGATAATAGGATCTCGAAGCAAAAAATTATTTAACTCTAATTCTTTTTCTATTTCTTCCCATTGTCTAGCCGGAAAATATTCCGCAAGTCTGTAAATTTTTTGCTGGGGACTAATAACTCCTTGATGAATTAATTGACAAGCTTCCTCTTGGATTACATCAATTGAATAGCGAACTAAGGTAATCATAATTTAACCCTCCTTATCTAGCTATTTTGTAACGTTAGATATATATTTTGAGACTGAGCTATATATCTTTCCACTTTCAATATATCGAAAAAAAGGGTGGTGATTTCTATGTAATATAAAAATTGAAGCGATCAATAAACATTATCGTGCTTATCATAGTCTTTCTCGTTAAGTTCGTCTTTGGTAAATCGATAATCGCTAAACGAAAGGCGGCTTTTTCTAATATTTAATTCTTTTTACAGCTTATTGTAACATACCTGTATTTAAAGCTTTTATCTAATATAAAAACTTTCTAAACGGATAAAAAATTGTCATACAATTTTCCCTGATTTCAATCAAAATTAACCGGAAAATTTTAATTATCTTGTCTCAAACGACTTTTTTCGTTTACAAATTTAACAGGCCACTCATCTGCAACTGCAATATAGAAATTGGTAGAATACAGAAGAGAAAAAAATTATTAAAATTTTACTTAAATGAGCCTCGAAACCTATATAACCTTTATTATTGCAGCCACATTTTTAATTTTAGCACCAGGCCCGAGCATAATGATGGTAGTTTCTCACGCTATGAGTTTGGGAGTACGCAATTCATTATTTACCATTGCAGGAATTGCATTATCTGATATATTTTTCTTGAGCGTTACTGCTTTAGGCCTGGTCACATTTATCATCGCTTCAGCTAGCTTTTTCCCCATTATAAAATGGTGCGGAGTGGCCTACTTAATCTGGTTGGGAATTCAACAATGGCCGAGACAAGAAAAATGAGAACGAACAGAAGAAATAACGCTGGCTCGACCTTGGTGGTCTTTATTTTTACAAGGATTTGCCGTTAATACTACCAACCCTAAAGCTATAGTTTTTTATGCTGCTTTTTTCCCTCCATTTCTTAATCCCGATGCTTCAATAGTTTCTCAATTGCTTATTTTGCTGATAACTTTCATCGTTATTTTAATCGTCGTTTCTTTAGTTTATGCGGTTTTAGCTGCTAAAAGCAGTAATTTTTTTTCTAACCCCGAAAAGAGAAAGATTCAAGAGCAAATTACTGCTTTATTGTTGATTGGTGCTGGGGTTGTTTTGGGGTTAGCAGAATAAACTAATCGAGCACAGATTAATTATTAAATTTTCCTCAAATCAATATTTTTATTAATAAGTCTAATAATAACGAGTTACTCAATAATTATCAAAATGTCAAGCAGCAAAATGGAATCCTCAAGCACTCTTTTCTCATCATTCTCGAATCAGAAGATCGAGTTACTGATGTGTTGGTAAAACCAATTGATTGGAATAGTTTAGACCTCAATTTTAATTTAGCTAAATCTCCCCCAAAAATTCGGCTAACTCCCTTAATTTTCAATACCAAAAAACCCAAAATTGTCTAAACTATTACAGATTTTTGTTAGGATTATAGTGCAAAGGGTAAGAGGAGGGAAAAAAATGAGCCAATATCTCGTTACTACAATCAATGGCGCAAAAGCCCGCTTTTTTACCTTAGAGACAGCTCCATTTCCTGAGTATCAATCAAGTCCCTGTTTAAAGGAACAGTTGAGCTTATTCAATTCAACTAAGGTACTTCAAGGTAGAGAACTTTGGTCAAATACCAAACCTGGTCGTAATCGAGGTGTTGCTGCTACTCACAGTTATGACGATCGCCGTCAGACTCATATCCTTGAATTTGAACGACGTTTTACAACTCAAATTGCCAAAACAATAGTCGATTTCATCAAAAACCATCCAGCTCGGCAGCTTATCCTCATTGCCGAACCCCAAATTTTAGGCTTAATTAGAGCAACTGTTCTGCCGAACTTACCCGAGAACTTCACCGTTAGTGAATTGGCTAAGGATCTTTGCTATCTCAAGGCAAATCAACTTCATGAGTACCTTGCTAATAAAAAATTGCTACCAAAGTCTAACAAAGTTTTGATTTAGCGTCTTGTTTTCTCTTGTTTCCTTCCTCAAACTAGTCTAGTTTCTGCGAAAATGAATCCTCTTCAATCAGCAGCAGTTAGGGGGTGTAAATAAAAATCAAACAAGAGAGGAAGTGATTGTCGTGGCTGAAAAAGATTTAATTCAAATCGAAGGAACAGTAATTGAGTCCCTCCCTAATGCCATGTTTCGAGTAGAATTGGAAGATGGCTTTGAGGTCTTAACTTATATTTGTGGGCGAATTCGACGTAACTACATTAAAATCTTGCCCGGAGATCGAGTCAAGGTAGAACTTTCCCCTTACGATTTAAGCAAAGGACGTATTGTCTATCGCTATACCAAGAAAAAACGACTGAACCGTAGCAACTCAAAGTCGAAGCAGTACACGAGCTAGTTGGATTTGTCAAAAATTAAAGCTTGAATTGGCCTAGCTCAACAGATCTTGCGTGATTCTCGAGCCGCTCCTCAGCCGCAAAGGAGGTCAAAGACAATGAATCAAGTCAAAACTGTTGCTTTACTAGGATTAATGAGTGGTTTGCTAGTGAGCGCAAGCTACTGGTTGCTCGGAGGAATAGCTGGTGCGACCATCGGAATCTTCTTAGCAGCACTAGCCAATCTCGGAGCTTGGTATTATTCGGATCGAATTGCCCTCGCTGCTTATGCTGCCCGGCCAATTAGTCCGAGTGATGCCCCCCAACTCTATCAAATAGTCGAGAGACTGTGCGATCGAGCACGACTGCCAGTGCCACAATTGTATCTCGTTCCCAGCGCGGCAGCGAACGCTTTTGCAACCGGGCGCGACCCAGAACACGCAGCAGTAGCACTCACTGCTGGAATTTTAAGTATTTTGCCCGAAGAGGAATTAGAAGGAGTCATCGCTCACGAACTGTCTCATGTTCGCAACCGTGATACTCTGACCCAAGCTCTCGCGGCGACAATTGCCGCAGCAATTTCATTCTTGGCGCAAATCGCTAGTTACGGCTTCTGGTTTTTAGGCCCTTCTCGCGACCAACCAGACAATGCCAATCCAATCGGACTTCTGTTAACGATCATCTTGGCCCCGATCGCCGCGACAGTAATTCAGTTAGCAATTTCGCGGACGCGAGAATTTTCTGCTGATGCAACTGCGGCAAAATTGACCAGAAATCCGAGAGCTTTAGCCAGGGCCTTAGAACGTTTGGAAAATAACGCTCGCAATTATCCGATCCATGCTAATCCTGCCTTTGAGCCGCTCTTAATTATCAATCCTTTTTCTGGAGAGTTGTTCGCCAATTTATTTTCGACTCACCCAAGTTGCGAAGCCAGGATTAAAAATCTGCTCCAAATTGAACGGGAAATTTCAAGCAGGGGCAACTTACCTATTTCTTAGATTTGTCAGTTTTAACCAGCGAATCTAGCTCAATTGCTAGATCTGCCGACTCTTAATCCCTAAGTTGTAGTTGCAGCTTCGAGTCCTGTCATTCCCATCTGTTTGAAAAGAATTTATTTATTTTTGAGGGGTTGAGACAATCGATCGGCAATAATCTCTATTTTTTGGGAAATAGTGAGATGATTGATTTTGCCTTCTGGTCTCAATAGTTCGTCGGGGATATGATGGACTCATACTTTGCAGCTTGTAGTTTGACGCTAAGTTCCATCCCGAAAAATGAGCTAACGTGTCGCTGGATATATTGAAAATGAGAGCAAGTTAGCGGACGGCATACGCTAACTTTGACTCAAACGGGGTTCAATACTGCTCGGTTAAGAGCCTATCCGAAAAATAATTAGTTCACCTCAAATGCCTGTAACATGACAAAAAAGAAGGCTTGACTTTTTGTCTGTGTCATGACACAGACAATATAGGGGGAAAGAGACAATGCCAAGAGGTGGCAGAAGAAGCACAACCCAATACTGCTCGGTTAAGGAGGGGGTTGGGAATTAGTTCGCGTAAATTTGCCGCGAAC
>JASJCW010000224.1 GCA_030065265.1 Prochloraceae cyanobacterium | reverse complement strand
AACTTAAAAATAGAGCGATCGAGTCAAAGCTCTTTAATTTCAGACTGGCTTAAGCGTTACGCTCGTAACTATCCACCGTATTTTGTAATAATAGTGCTACAGTCATCGGCCCGACACCGCCGGGAACTGGGGTAATATATTCAGCAACGGCGGCAACATTATCAAAATCGACATCGCCAACTAAACGAGATTTACCACCATCTTTAGCTTCAACCCGATTAATTCCCACATCGATGACGATCGCCCCAGGTTTAACCATATCAGCAGTAATTAATTCAGTTCTGCCGACTGCTGCGATTAGTATATCGGCTTCTCGGGTCAGTTTAGGTAAATCTTTAGTGCGAGAATGGGCGATCGTAACTGTAGCGTTTTGCTCCAATAACATTAAAGCTAGGGGTTTACCCACTAAAATACTCCGGCCGACAACAACAGCCCTTTTACCGGATAATTCTAGGTTATATTCTTTTAAAAGCCGCATTACTCCTGCGGGGGTGCAACTCCGCAAACCGGTCTCAGATCGCACTAATTTCCCTAAATTCAAAGGATGAAGTCCGTCGGCATCTTTTTCGGGCAAAATTCGATACAACAAAGGTATCGGATCTAGATGTTTTGGTAGGGGTAACTGGACTAAAATACCATCAACTCGAGAATCTTGATTCAGCTCGTCGATAACTCGTTCTAACTCTTGCTGAGTCGTATCTGCTGGAAAATGACGGTTAAAAGAAGCGATTCCTACTTTAGTACAAGCCCTTTCTTTATTGCGAACGTAAGCCGCACTAGCCGGATTATCGCCTACCATTAAAACAGCTAATCCTGGGGGGCGTTGTTTTTGCGGTTGCAAAATTTCGATGCGCTGTTTTAGTTCTTGATGAATTTTTTTAGCGAGAGCTTTACCGTCTAAAATCTTAGCAGTTAAAGAAGACATGGGCAAAATAGTTAAACGATCCCGAGATTGATATCGATCGCGCTAGCACCCCGAGTAAACTAAATCGATGTATTAAAGAGAAAAATCTATGAAAAATATCTATCTTAGAGTGCTGCGTATCGGTATATTAACATCGATGCTTGCCGGAACTGTTGCTTGTACCGACTTATTTAATTTCTATCGCGACAGAAATATAGCTCAAATTTTGCAAATTAAAGTAGAACAAGGAAAAAATCTCGATCGCCAAGTTTCGGTTGATGGAACTGTGACCAGAAGTATTTCTTTTCTAGAAAGTGGTGCTTATCAACTGCAAGATGAAACTGGTACTATTTGGATTTTTACTGACGATGAGTTGCCAGAAGCAGGGACAGCTTTAGAAATTAAGGGTAAATTAAGACACAAAAACATTTCAATTGAAGATCGAGATTTAGGTCAATCGTACATCTTTGAAACCGAAAGGATTTATAAAATTACCGGAGAAGTTAAAGGGGCTGAGGTTATAGGTGTACCCATATCCCAACCTAACAAGTAAAGTTTACTTTAACCCATAATCCCAATGAATACAAATTTACTTTCACAAGTAAGCATTATTTTAGTCCAACCGGCCGGAGCGTTGAATGTCGGTTCGGTAGCGCGGGTAATGAAAAATATGGGGTTAGAGAAATTAATTTTAGTCAATCCTCAATGCGATCGCAATTCCGAAGCAGCTAAATTAATGGCCGTCCACGCTAACGATATTTTAGAGCGGGCGATCGTCGTCGATAGTCTCGAAATGGCCCTACAAGGATGCCATCATGCGATCGCTACTACTGCGCGATCCCGGAGCGTCAACACTCCCTTAGAAACGCCGCAAACTGCTTTACCTTGGTTATTGGCAGATAATCTTAAATCAGCTTTAATTTTCGGCCCTGAAGAGCGAGGACTTAGTAATCTAGAGCTAGCTTTTGCTCAAAAGTTCGTCTGTATTCCTGCTAATCCCGAATATCCATCTTTAAATTTAGCCCAAGCTGTTGCTGTTTGTGCTTACGAACTTTATCAAGCAACTCAGCAAATCGATCTACCTCAATCTTCCGTTATCCCTGCTGCGATCGAACAGTTAGAAGGATATTACCAAGATTTACAAGCAATGCTCTTAAAAATCGGCTATCTTTACCCCCATACCGCAGAGTCGCGGATGGAAAAATTTCGCCGTTTGTACAATCGTAACGCCCTCAGTTCCGAAGAAGTAGCAATGTTGCGCGGAATCATCAGACAAGTCGATTGGGCAATTTCCCAAAAACAGCAAGATTGAGCGAGCGAGTCGGTAGTTGGTAGTGGGGTTTTCGGTTTGAAACTAATTGACTCATTTTAAATTGATACAACAAATAAAATATTTAAATTCCCTACTAACTACTAACTACTCCATATTGAAAAACCTATAACTTGTTTGCGAGATTTTAATTTTTGTTTTTTTATATCTCTCGAACGTTCAAATATAGACCTAATACCCTGTAAAGTTTTAGCTATCAAAAGCAGCGATTGTGGAGTCGGCCGCCGGTATCCACCCAGACAGAAGAACTCAAACAGCAAAAATAGACCATCTCCAAAAACGTGGCAAAACAATGGCTCTAAATAAAACAAAAAAATACTCTGACTCTACCAACTCTAACGGTACGATCGCATTATTTCCAGTACAACAAAAAGTACAACAAAAAAAAATTGAGCGAGAAAAATCGCCAACCAACGCACCGGAAAAACTACCAGCTAAACCGGAAGTTGTTAAGTTGAAGCTTGATTTACCAGCCAGCAAGCCGAGTCAAGAAAACCGTTTTAAAGAGCAAAAAAAGCCTAAAAATCGGCGATCGAATCCAAAATACAATAAAGTTAGTCACAAGCTGCCCAGCAAACGCAGAAAAAAACGCCAAGAACTGCCATTCTTCGCTCAATTATATTTGTATATAATCCGACTAACAATTGTTGGTGTTGGTTTGGGGGCGATCGCCGGAACTATTTTAGCTTCATTAGAGCGAACTTCATCCGTTCCGGTAGAACCAGAGCAAATCACTGAAGTTAAGCCACCCGCACCAAAGGTTTCCGGTTTAACTTTAAATCGAGAACTTACTTCGGTTAAAGATAGCATTGAAGCGATCGCCGCTAAATACCCCAAAATGCAGCCCAGGGTATTTTTTTTCGATCTCGATGACGGTAGTTATATAGATATTGAAGCAAATACTGCAACTTCTGCAGCCAGTACGATTAAAATACCGGTTCTGATTGCCTTTTTCCAAGATGTGGATGCGGGAAAAATAACTCTCGACGAAATGCTGACGATGAACAAAGAGGCGATCGCGAGCGGATCGGGATCGATGCAATATCGCAAACCCGGGACTAAATTTAGTGCTTTAGAAACTGCGACTAAAAATATCGTTATCAGCGATAATACCGCTACGAATATGCTGATCCAGCGTTTGGGAGGGGCCGAAGCACTCAACGAGCGTTTTCTGAGTTGGGGATTAAAAAATACCGTAATTAATAACCCGCTTCCAGACTTGAAAGGGACTAATACCACTAGTTCTTACGATCTGGTTGCTTTGCTTGCTAAAATCGAGCGGGGAGAGTTGCTTTCTTTGCGATCGCGCGATCGCGTTTTTGGGATTATGAGAGCAACTAGAACTAAAACTTTGCTGCCTAAAGGTTTGGGTAAAGGTGCGATAATTGCCCATAAAACCGGAGATATCGGCACTATTTTAGCCGATGCCGGGACGATCGACCTTCCTAATGGCAAACGCTATCTTGCTGCTGTGATGGTAAAACGTCCCCATAATAATTACAGCGCGAGAACTATGATTCAGGAAATTTCTCGCACTGCTTACAAACATTTTGAAAAGTAAAAGATAATCGATCGCCTACCAGAAGATTAATCCCTTTTTCTTTTTCTGAGAACGATCTTGAATTGAGAGAATCAATTGAGTATATTCTGGATTGTTGGGATTTAATTCTTCTGCTTTGCGATAAGCATTTAAAGCTTTTTTATACTCCTTGAGTCCTTGCCAGCATAAACCTAGATTTTTCCAATACTCTGGGTTGCTAGCTTCAAAATTTATAGCCATTTGATAGGCTTCTTTTGCCTGTTTGTAGCGGTTTAAATTTTGCAGGCAAAAAGCATAGGTAGACCAACAAAGATGATTATCTTGCTCTAATTTTAGTGCCTTTTCACTCGCTTCTAAAGCATTGCGATATTGTTTTAAACCAATATAAGCAAAGGCTAAATTACTCCAAACCGATACGTCGTTACTTTCTAAGTTGCTGGCATTCTCGAAATAAAATATTGCTTCTTTATACCTTTCTGAATCTAACAAGCAAGAACCCATCCCGTGCCAATATATATACACGCTTGGTTCTGCATTGATAGCTTTTTCATAAAAACTTATAGCACCGTCTAAGCGATTTCTAACTCTTAGTTCTTCAGCTTTCTGATAATATTTTTCGGCTGATTCTACTTCTAAAATATTATCGACGGTAAACTTTACTACTTTTTCTACTGTCTGAGTCCAAATAGACATATTATCTTCTTTTTAATAACAAACTAAACAACTTTTTAGACCAAGGTCTCTTCGAGAGTCTTTTTCCCTTAGATGGGAAAATATCTTTATATATTTTTATTTTCAACTGACTTTTGCTAAAAGTCATCGAACAATTTAACGGTTTTTATAAGCTATTTATTAATTTTAAACTACTCAATCGAAATTAAATTACTGAAAACCGAACCTTCTTTCATATAAAATACCCATCTTTTCATACTTTTGACATATCTCTTTTAAATTAGATAGATTTGGTGTATTTTTGGTAGCAATTTTCATAATGTAATAATTGTTAATATTTAAATATTAAATAATTATTAGCGATCGCTTAATAAAATTTAATTTAATAGGATAATATTCGTTCATTAATTATTATAGGCTAATAACCAGGCTTTCAATCGACAGAATTGAACCATTCGGTTAAAGCCTCAGCCAAAGAAGTTGCTAAAATCCTTTGCTCTTGGGGATCGGAAATCCATTCAAATTCTTCGGGATTGATCGTAAAACCCAACTCCAGAAGTACCGCAGGAGCAGCATGGGGGCGAGTCAAGGCGAGATTGTTCCAAAAAACCCCATAACTGGGACGATTGAGGTTTTTGACTAAATAATTTTGTAAAAAAACAGCTAAATCACGAGCCATGGGATGATACCAAAACATCCCGACACCTTTAGTCGCGATCGCATCCCCACTATCGGGTAAAGCATTATAGTGAATTGAAAGGGCGATCGCGGGCTGAACGTTATTAATTAACTTAACCCGATCCTGGAGCGAAACAAAGACATCTTCTTCCCTAGTCATATAGACGATCGCACCGCGACGGACTAATTCATCGCGCAACAATTTAGAGACAACTAAATTCACTGATTTTTCAGGATATCCGGTCGGGCCGACAGCACCTAATTCTTCACCCCCGTGTCCGGGATCGAGTAAGATTTTAATCCCGTTTAAAGACTTTCTCATCTGAGATAAAGCAAGATTTTGGGGCGAATGTCGCAGATTTAAAATTAAACTAGTGCCGCGATATTTGAGATTGTAACCCCACTGCTGTTCTTGTTTGAGGATAAAAGTATATTTAACTGTTGTCGGGTCGATTTGCTCCCAGTCAAGACGCTTAATATAAGGATTGTCATCGAGACGAATGATATCGGTTTGAGCGGTAGTATTGTAAAGGGTGAGGCTAAAAGTTTTATCTCCTTGGTCGATCGCAATTGGCACTCTATTTTGAAGCGGAAAAACTACTTCAGTAGAATTATTAATTTCTCGAGCGACAATACTTCTAATCAGCGATCGCGGTGGTACGCGAGTTGAAAGTAATTTAGTTTCGCTGGCTCTTATCCAAGCACCGTAATCGAGACGCAGCCAATCCCCTTCAGTTCCGGTTACGGTGGCTCTAGTGCCTTTCGGGAGAGGTGTCAGGCGAGAATAATTGGTACTGGGGCCGGTTCTGGCTACTCCCGCAGCGGCTGTAACTTCGATAACATCTAAATTGTTAGGAGAGAGGATCGAAATTGTGCCCGGGCCTCTTGTAGTGAAAGTTTTGCGATCGAGACGAACGCGAAATAAAGGATTGCCAAAATTACCTTGTCTCGATATTTGAGTACATCCTTTGTAGTGTCCTACTTTAATCGAAGTATTTTCATTTTCTGAAGTGTAAATTGCCGAATTAGGAGGAAGATCGACTGCTTCGGTTTGGGGAAGTAAAGGAATAGTTTTGAAATTGAGACGAGCCGAAACTTTAGCATCAAGGGGAGCGATCGCGCTCAGACAAATCGATTCCTTTGGCAATCTGGCAATATTGCGAGCTGGAGTCAAGCTATTTTCAGCAAAAGCAACGCGATCGGGAATTTTTGGCTGTGTCGAAAGGCGAATTACTGTAACGGCAATGCTTTCATTTTGATAACGAATTGTAAAAATATTTTCGCCAATTTCTAAAGGAAAGCTGGGGGCAAAATTTCCTGTTTTGCTGCGGGAAATAGGGCGATCGTTAATAAAAACTTCCCCTCGAGTTGGAGCGTTACCGATGAAAAAAATTTTCTTAGCGGTGGTTTGATGGTTGCGCGGTGGATAAGCCAAGTAAAGATTGGTTGAGACGCGATCCTCAGCCGCAACTGAGATATCATTGAATCCTATTACCATACCAGTTAGTAAGGTTAAACCTAAAACTTGTTTCATATCCACAACGTGCGATCGCACCAATCGAAAATAATTGATTTCTCAAAGTACGATCAGTTTAACCCGAGACTAAATTGAACCAATTACACTTAATATTTTGTTTTATTGAACTATTTAAGAGCAAAAATTTATAGAAAAAAAGTTTTATTTGGTTAAAGTAACACGTAGAGTAATAATTAAAACAGTCCGTTGGTTAAAACGATCGAAATATGGTGAAGACAGACGAAAAACTCAGCGACAAGGAGCTATCTTTAAATTTCGACCTAGCAGGCTATCTCAAACAGCGTAAAAATCTGGTTGAAGCGGCTTTAGATCGAAGTCTTCCGATTGCCAAGCCAGAAAAAATTTACGAGGCAATGCGATATTCTCTCTTAGCAGGAGGTAAACGCTTGCGCCCCATTCTTTGCCTTGCCACCTGCGAATTAGTCGGAGGCACAATAGAGATGGCGATGCCTACTGCTTGCGCTTTAGAAATGATCCACACGATGTCCTTGATCCATGACGATCTTCCGGCAATGGATGATGACGACTATCGTCGCGGTCAACTAACAAACCACAAGGTTTATGGCGAAAATATTGCTATTCTAGCAGGAGATGGACTATTATCTTATGCTTTTGAATGCGCTGCCGAAACCGAAAACGTTCCTTCAGATCGAATCGTGCGAGTAGTTGCTCTTTTAGGACGTGCTGTTGGTGCTTGCGGATTAGTTGGCGGTCAGGTGATAGATTTAGAATCGGAAGGAAAAACCGACATCACCGTTGAAACTCTCAATTTTATTCACACTCATAAAACTGGTGCTTTGCTCGAGGCTTCCGTCCTTTCTGGGGCAATTTTAGCCGGGGCTAAAGACGAGCAAATCGAACAATTGACTGAATATGCCAAAAATATTGGTTTGGCTTTTCAGATTGTTGACGATATTTTAGATATCACCGCTACCAAAGAAGAATTGGGTAAAACTGCCGGTAAAGATTTACAAGCACAAAAAGCGACATTTCCCAGTATTTGGGGTTTAGAAGAATCTCAAGCTCAAGCCCGTAAATTAGTAGAGTCGGCCATCGAGCAATTAAATTCGTTTGGAGAAAAAGCTCTACCACTCCAAGCTTTGGCTAAATTTATAATAGATCGCAAGAATTAATAGGTTTAAAATTTTAAAATATTTAGAGATTTATCGAGGCAATAGAAAGAGAGGATGGAAGAGTTACCCACAATTTTGGATAATAAAATACTGCTAGTTGCAGTTTTAGCTTGTTTGATGGCTCAAGGATTAAAACTGGCGATCGAAATGCTGAAAAATGGTAAAGTAAAATTTGGTTATTTAGTTACCACTGGAGGAATGCCTAGCTCCCATTCTGCTTTAGTTGGGGCTTTAGCTTGTGGTATCGGACAAACTGTAGGATGGTCTTCCCCAGAATTTGCGATCGCTTGTTTGTTCGCTGTTATCGTTATGTACGATGCGGCTGGAGTTCGTCAAGCTGCTGGTAAACAAGCTAAAATCCTCAACCAACTCCTCGACGAACTCTTTCGCGAAGACAAAAATTTTAACCAGGAAAGACTCAAAGAATTATTAGGTCACACCCCCTTTCAAGTATTGGTTGGTCTACTCTTAGGGGTTAGTGTGTCCTTGCTTGCTCTACCTGCTTTTGAATAGTAAATCCGTTAGATTTTCCCTAACTAACTTACAGTTGCTAGAGATGCCAGCGGATCGGGAATTGTGCTAGAAGGAGCTTCAAATTCCCCTTTAGCAACGTATTGCAAGCGCAGTTTGAGCCAAACAATCACGTCGCGATCGAGGGAAATTACCGCAGCACAAGGTTGCGGACATTTAGCTTTGAGTTCGGCAAACTCTGGAGACTCGATAAAAGCAGGATCTTTGACTAACCAAAAGTCAATTTCTTTGCCTTTATCTTTGTAGTCACAAGTCCGTTCTCTGAGAACTTCTTCTAAAGGTTCTTCTTCTAATAAAAAGCGTTGAGAAGCTAAAACAAAGTAATATTTTGCCATCTTTGCTGCTCCAATAATTTATTATTTACAGGATACCGAGGAAGAGTATAAGGGGCAACTCTATTCAAAGCGAAATTTTAAGCTTTAATTTTTAATCTTTGCTCGATTTCAATTAATTTTTGTAAATTTTCGCTCCGCTCGATTTTCTAGCTCGGAAACAATGTTGACAACGATAATTTTCAGAACTTTTTTAATACTTTTGTCCGCTCTATTGCAATCCGATCGCCTTTAAATACTTCTAAACCAGACTATTTTTACAGAGTAATAAGCGACTCAGTTCGCAAGTAAAAGTCATAAATTGAAATTTTTGAGAATTAATAATTTATTGCTGGTTAAAATTTTGGGGCAAATTGGTTATCGGATCGATCGCACCTTGAAATTATTCGCCGTAATAAGCCGATTCTATGGTTATTTTGCCGAGAATGTGAAGATTGAATTCTGCTAGTTCTGCTGCAGGTATCCACAATTCTTGGCATATTTTGCTACCAACCGTATGAATTTTAAAATTAGAAATATATTCATCTTTAACCTCAAATTTAGTGACAAAACCAGCAAAAGTATTGGTTTTAGTATTCCAATTCTTAGCAATTTTTTCGGCATATTCAAAGTTTAATACCGGATAGAAAATTGGTTGTTCTGGTAAGCGAGGAGGGAAAGCTGTAAATCCAGATTTTGCAATTAATTCTAATTGTTTCAAACCCACAGGACGATATAATAACACCGTAAATTCTTTATTTAATTATTTGTTCCATAGTAAAACCGCTAAAATTGCTGCTATATTCCAAGCATCGTCACCACCGCGATGATGAGTTCCTTCTAAGGGTAAATTGAGTAATTCTAAAGCTTGTCC
>JASJCW010000015.1 GCA_030065265.1 Prochloraceae cyanobacterium | reverse complement strand
GGACGGCGTTCACTACTCGGATACACGCTCCGAGTCCACGCCTCCGCAAGACGCAAGTAGCGCACCGCCCGTGGCGAGGTCTCCTCGCCTATAAGGACGGAGCAAGCAGCCGGAGCAAGCAGGCATGAGGTCATTTAAAAAGTAGATTTAAACTACTTTTTAATGTAGACTCGCACATTTACTTTGTAAATGAAGAGGGGACTTAAGGACAGTCATCTTATTTCTGCGAGTGAACCTTGAGCCATAGCAGCAATTGTCCCCTCGCTGGCCTTGGGTAAATGATAATATTTTCCACCTGCAATTTGAGCTATTTCCCTAGCAAAACCTGTAGAAAGAAACTTGTTTTCAGTATCGATCGCCAATAATTTAAGATCTAAAGCGCGAATTTTAGCCGCAATATCCAACAATTCTCCTTTAATATCCGGTTTTTCTCCTTCTGTTAAGGTTTGGCCTAGAGAACGAGCTAAAGGGATATTGGCCCGTCCGTCAGTAATCGCCACAATCACCACCTGTCCAATCTCCCCAGACAGCCTCGCATTCAAACCAACCCGTACTGCTTGTGCTAAAGCATGGGCTAGAGGAGAACCCCCAGCACAAGGTAATTTTTCCAAACGTTTTCTTGCTAAAGTAATAGAACGAGTTGGAGGAATTAACACCTCGGCGCGTTCGCCGCGAAAAGGAATTAATGCCACTCGATCGCGATGTTTATAAGCTTCGCTTAAGAGCATTAAGATCGCACCTTTAGCAGCCTGCATTCGATTTAGTGCCATTGAACCAGAAGCATCTACCACAAAGATGATTAACGCCCCTGCTTTCTGTGCTAAGCGTTTTGAACGCCAATCTGCTTTTTCGACAATTATTTGACGGCCTGGATGACGCTTGCGCCTGGCTAACTGGTAAGGAGCTGCCGCCCTTAAGGTTGCATCTACAGCAATGCGGTGCACTTTTCCTTTCGGGAACATTGGTTTGACATATCGACCCCGATCCTCTGAAAAAATTTTGCTGCGAGCACCTGCTTTACCTTGTCGTTGAGCGATTTGGGCAAACTCGAGCACGCTAGGATCGAGAATTACGCCTTCAGGAGCAAAAATAAATTCTTCGGGAATACTCTTTGCTTCTGGTTCTTCTGGATTCTTTTCTTCTTGTGAAGAGTTCTGGAGTTCTTCTCGAGCGGGTGGAGCAGGTTGTTCGACTTCTGGCGGTATTTGGATTAATTTTGCCCGGGGGACAATAGTTAATTCTACTGCTTGTTTGAGGTCTTCTGGGTTAACGCAAGCACGTCCGTTTAAAGCTGCTGCCGCTTTAGCAACGCGCATCGCAAATATTTCAGCCCGATGTCCTTCTACCCCTCCTCGAATCGCTTCTTCTACCAAATAATTAATTTGCTCGCGGGTAATGCTGACATTTTGCAACAAATCCCTAGCTAAGACGAGCTGCATTTTAAGATCGTCTAGCTCTTCTCTATATTGCTCGATAAATTTTGCTGGGGCTTCGCTGTATGCCATAACTTGCTCTACTGCTTCAACTCGCCGCTCTACTTTCAAGATCGGCGCAGCACAAAGGTTGATGCCGATCCGATCGAGTAAATGTTGTCGTAATTTTCCTTCTTCAGGATTATAAGTCGCAATTAAAAGCGGTTGGCAGGGATGTTCGACACTAATCCCTTCTCTCTCAATTAAATTGCGTCCTTCGCTTAAAACTGCTAGTAATTGATCCGCGATGCGATCGTCAAGTAAATTGATCTCATCTACATACAAAACTCCTCGATGTGCTTGTGCTAATATTCCCGGTTGAAAGACAGCTTCTCCTCTGTTTACGGACTTTTCTACATCTATGCTTCCAATCAGTCTGTCTTCTGTAACTCCTAGTGGAATTTGTACGAAGGGTGTCGCAATTATCGCTGTGGGGATATCCTTAGTTTGTCCATATTTAGCGACGGTGCGATCGTCCCATTCTTCAGGATGATTTGGATCGCAATTACAGAAGGAATCCTTAATGACTTCAATTGGCGGTAGTAGAGCGTGAATGCCTCTGGCCATCACCGATTTGGCAGTTCCTCTTCCTCCAGCGATCGCGACTCCTCCCACACCGGGGTCGACTGCAGCTAAGAGCAGAGCGAGTTTAATCACTTCTTGCCCTACTACTGCGGTGAGGGGAAAGCTCGAGTTGGCAAATTTAGTAGTTAGAACAGACATCTAATCAACTCGGGTAAATTGACTTACCTATCGCCGCAAAATCAATACTGGTTTCAATCGCGAGGATTCTCTCTGTCTCAAAGCTAACTTATTGCGGCATGGTTGCGATCGTAAGTAGTCAAAAAATTATCGGTCAGGGTAGAGCCGAGAGATTTTGCCCGAACTTACACGGATCTCGGTACAACTTCTACTTTGAAATCAGAGCGAGTTCGAGTACCTCTTCAACGTTATCGCAAAAGATCGGCTCGATCGCACTGCCGATCTCCTCGGGCAGATCGACTAAATCTTTTTGATTTTGACTCGGGAGTAAAACGCGATCGATTCCAGAGCGACTGGCCGCCAAAAGCTTTTCGCGCAAACCACCAACGGGAAGAACTTCCCCAGAAAGGTTAATTTCTCCAGTCATAGCCGTATCGGTGCGTACCGATCGAGCGGTAAGTAAAGAAGCAATGGCGACCAGGGTAGTTATCCCAGCAGAAGGCCCGTCTTTAGGAATTGCGCCACCCGGTACGTGAACGTGTAAACCATTATTAGTAAAACTATCCAAATCGATCTCTAATTCTCGAGCGTGAGACCAAAGATAAGAGCGAGCAATTTGCGCCGATTCTTGCATTACTTGACCCAACTGACCCGTGAGAATCAAATCCTTACCTCGAGGCAACAAAACGGCTTCGACGAATAAGACTTCTCCACCCGCAACTGTCCAAGCTAAACCAGTAGCAACACCGGGTTTAGTAATTTGAGTTTTGGCTTGGGAAAGGTAAGGTCTCGAACCGAGTAGGTTGTCTAAATCTTCGGGATTGACGATCGCGGGTTCAGTTTCGTCGTTAGCATAACGGACGGCAACTTTACGACATAAAGCACCTAGTTGCTGTTCTAGTTTACGAACTCCGGCTTCTTTGGTGTAGCATTGGACGATCTCAAGCAAAGTAGATCGAGCTAAAACGATCGCATCCGATGGCAAACCGGCTTTTTCGATCTGACGAGGTAAAAGATATTCTCGAGCGATCGCCAGTTTTTCGAGAGTCGCATAACCGGACATTTCGACAATTTCGAGGCGATCTAACAGGGATGGGGGTATGCGACTGAGATCGTTTGCAGTCCCGATAAACATGACCCGAGATAAATCGAAATTTAAATCGAGATAGAGATCGCGAAAACTGTGATTTTGCTGCGGATCGAGTATTTCTAACAATACAGAAGCCGGATCGCCGCGATAGTCCATACCAATTTTATCCAATTCATCGAGCATGATGACGGGATTGAGAACTTTAGCGCGGTGTAAAGCTTGAATGATGCGGCCTGGCATCGCACCGATGTAAGTGCGGCGATGTCCTCTCAATTCGGCTTCATCGCGCAATCCGCCGAGACTGATGCGCTCGAAAGGACGGCCCAAAGCCCTTGCGATCGAACGGCCTAAACTAGTTTTACCCACTCCTGGGGGGCCGACAAAACAAATTACCGTACCGATACTGAGATCGGGCGATCGCTCTTCCTGCTGTTGTTTTCTTAATTTAAAAGTAGCTAAATGTTCGACGATGCGATCTTTGATCCGATCCAAACCATAATGATCTTCATCTAATATTTCTCTAGCCCTCACAAGAGCTAGATTATCCTCTACCGTATCGTTCCAAGGCATTTCTAAAAGCCAATCGAGATAGGTGCGAATTACACCACCTTCGGCAGAAAGACTCCCAATCCGTTCTAAACGAGATAATTCTCTTAATGCTTGTTTTTCGGCAGTTTCGGGTAATTTAGCGGTTTCGAGGCGAGATTTCAACTCTTCGAGTTCTCGATCTTGAGGATCTGTTTCTCCTAATTCTGCTTGGATTTTTTTAAGTTGCTCTCGGAGCATAAATTCTCTTTGCTTTGCTTCGATTTCTTTTTTGGTTTCCCCGAGAATTTCACTGCGTAAACGCAACACTTTGATTTCTTCTTGTAAAGATGCCAAAATTTTACGAAGCAAGACTTCTAAATTATCCTCTTCTAGTAATGCTTGCATTTGTGCTACATTTTGCTGCAGCAAAACAGAAGTCTGATAAGCTAATTGAGCAGGATCTTGACCGTATAATAATAGTTGCAATAATTCCTCGGGAAAATTCGGATTAATTGTTGCAGACTCGCCCCAGAGGGATTTAATCGCCCCGCTTAAAGCTTCGATAGTTTGTAAGTCTATTCCTTGTTTAGTTGCTAATTCTTTTGTTACTAAAGGTAGTCTTTCAAATTCAACCGAGTAAGTCGAAGTGTCGGGCAATAGTTTGCCGATCTTAACTCGTTCTTTCCCTTCAATAATGAGTTGGATCGGGCCTCCCGGAAGGCGAATACTTTTTACTACTTTGGCTAAAGTCGCAGTTGTATAAATTTGCTCGAGACTATTTATTTCTTTATCTTCTTTGTCTTCGGTTCTTTCTGGTTTTACTGCGGCAATTATTAACTCTTTATTTTCGTCAGTCATTGCCGATAATGCTACGGCTAAGGAGCGAGGACGACCGACGACGATCGGCAGCGTAATTCCCGGCAATATAACTAAATTGCGAACTGGAATCAATAAACCTTTTTCTAGCGATCGCAGATTTTTTCTCAGTTGGAGGAGGGGGACTTTCATCTTACTTGCTCCTTGAATTTGTCACGATCTATAAAAGAGCAACTCGAGTCGAAATTTATTTTATTTTCTGTCTTTACTACATTAATAGTATTTTATTTTTCAACTGTAATAGATTCGTTAAACCGTACCTGAGACGAGAATTTAACTAATATTTAAAATTGAGCGAGGATTCCTATATAGTGAAAATTTTTTAACTGTTAGGATAATAGTTTGTTAAAAGCTGTTAGCGTAAAATCAGAAAAAATTTTTCTGAAATGTCAAAATTTTGGGCTTTAAAATAACCAAAATTATTTGACAAAATTTAATTCTGATTCATGAAACCGCAGAGAGCGAATTATTATTTTACTTTCCTTATACGTAATACCATTTCTATTTAATATTGTTACAGTTAGGGGGTCAGTAGGTCTAGGCAGGAGGTCAGGATAACAATTAACGGGTCTTGAGAATAATTCATCGTATCTGTAGCCTCATTTTTCAGAAATAGTATAATATGTTACCTATTAAGGAACTAATTTTAATTTTCGCAAAAAAAATTCAACAAATCTGCAGTGTGCATCAACGGAAAATTTACAGGTGGAATTAATTTGACATTGCATTTAGCTCCATTTCTAAGTCAAAATCTAAATGTTATTTAACCGAACAACGTGAAAATAAATCCAACTCAAACTATTCAAACAAGCTCAGAAGACATCCCGTTCACCCTCAAACAAGTCAAGGAAGCAATTCCGCCTGAATGTTTTCAAAAATCGACCTGGAGATCGTTATCGTACTTCTTTTTAGATGTCGGAATTATTACTGGATTGTATTTTATTGCTATAGCTCTAGATTCCTGGTTCTTCTGGCCGATTTTTTGGCTGATGCAGGGGACAATGTTCTGGGCACTCTTTGTGGTAGGACATGACTGCGGACACGCTTCTTTTTCTCGGTATAAGTGGCTCAACAATCTCATCGGTCATTTATCCCATACGCCAATCTTAGTACCTTTTCACGGCTGGCGGATTTCTCACCGCACCCATCACAGCAACACTGGTAGCATCGAAAATGATGAGAGTTGGCATCCAGTAACAGAAGCCACATACCAACAAATGGTGCGGCTGGAAAAATTTGGCCGTTTTAAATTGATTTTATTCCTCTATCCTCTCTATTTATTTCGACGCTCTCATGGCAAAAAAGGGACTCATTTTCATCCTGAGAGTCCTCTATTTCGTCCTTCTGAAAAATGGGATGTAATTACTAGCACGGTAGCTTGTAGTTTGATGATATTGTTGTTAGGTTTTCTAACTTATCAATGGGGCGCGCTTTGGCTGCTTAAATATTATTTAGGCCCTTATGTCGTGTTTGTAATGTGGTTAGATTTTGTGACCTTTTTGCATCACACTGACCCCGATATCCCCTGGTATCGTGGCGAAGATTGGTATTTTCTCAAAGGTGCTTTATCGACGATCGACCACGACTATGGGTTTATTAATGAAATTCATCATAATATTGGTACTCACGTAGTTCACCACATTTTTCATACCATTCCTCACTACCATTTAAAGACAGCAACCGAAGCAGTTAAACCACTTCTGGGTGAATATTATCGCAAGAGCGATCGCCCTATTTGGTCTGCTTTTTGGCGTGCTTACAATAGCTGTTATTTTGTTGCCAACGAAGGTAGTAAGATCTACTATCAAAAACCAGTTAGTCCCAAGAAATAGTTTTTAGCGACTTATTAGGGGGCATATCACTTTTGATAAAAAACCTAACCTATCTTGAGGATTAATTGGCAATCCATGTCTATTTACTAGATCTCCGCCAAATCTTAACGGTCTTATCTAAACTGCTACTGGCTAAAATTTGTCCGTCTCGACTCAGAGCGATCGCCATGACTGCTTCTGAATGACCTTCGAGAGTTTGCAACAATTCTCCCCTTTCGAGATGCCAAATTTTGACGGTTTTGTCTGCGCTACAACTAATTACATATTCAGCATCTGGACTAATAGCAACAGTCTTAATAGCTCCTAAATGACCTGTTAAGTTGCGAAGCAATTTCCCGGTTCTTAAGTCCCATAGTTTAATAGTTTTATCTTCACCAGCACTGGCTATAATTCGATCGTCTGGACTAATAGCAACAGTCTTAATAGCTCCTTGGTGTCCTTTGAAAGTGTGTTTTAGTGCTCCTGTTTTTATATCCCAGATTCTTACACTTTTATCTTCACTACCGCTAATTACCCGGCAACTGTCAGCAGTAATTGCCAAACAATGCACCCATTCTTTATGTCCGAAAAGTGTCTGAAATGATTCTCCGGTTTGCAAGTTCCAGAGTTTAATTTTATGACTCCCACTGGCGAGAGTTTTTCCGTCTTTAGCGATCGCCAGGGAGCGAATTGGCTTTTTGTGTCCGAAGAGAGTACGCTGAAGTTTTCCTGTTTCTAGGTGCCAAATCTTGAGATAACTTCTGTGTTGGCTGCGATCGCTACTAACAACAGTCTCCCCGTCAGGAGCGATTGCAAAAGTTAAAAGTGCTTCTGAATTTAGTTTGAGTTTGTTTGTCGAAGTTGCTTTAGCTTGGCTCAACTCCCATATTTCGATAATGTTACTCCGATCGATACTAATTAGGCGTTGACTTTGAAAATTACTAGCAAAAGAAACTATCTTTGCAGACACTCTAGTATGGGTAAGAGCTAAAGAAAAATTAGCTGACGTATCTTGCTGGGATCGCTTTTTGCTATCTGCAATTGACTCGAGCAGACTCTCTACTTGCTCCACAGCTCGATCGTCTCCCAAGTTTAGCAAACAGGCTTTGAGATTTTCTAGATATTCTCGGTCTTGGATTGTTAGAGTAGATTCGATCGCTTTTAAATCCTTCAAGCCTTTCTTCTCCGATAATTGACGCTGTTGCAGCCATATTTTCAGGGAATATTCTATTTGTTGTTTCGCTAAATAGCTATCCGGTAAATGAGTCAAGCTCTCAGCTAATTTCAAAGCCAATTCTGGCATCCAGTACGGTCTTTGTGCGGCTAAAACTTGAAATACTTCTTGATAAATAGAAACTGTAGTCGCGATCGCGCCTTGGAGTAATTTTTGCTCGGCTACGTTTTCAACTAACTTTGGTAATAATTCTGGTAAAAGAGGAGCGCGATCGTAATTAACCAAATAGTGAATGTCACTCATCCAACCTGCTACTAAACAGTAACAAACGCTTACAAACTGACAAAGTGCATCTATATCTTTGTTGCTAAATTGATATTCAATTTCGAGATCTTTTAGATCGATACCTGCACTCTGCAATCGTTCTGCTTCTTCTAAAATTGCCAGATTGATTGCATTTATCCCGCCGATTTTTTGAATTTCTTCGGTAGTTTTACCCAATAGTAACAGTTTTTCTTGCGTTCCTTTCCATTGTTTCGCTCTTGCTTTTGCCGACTCTTCTATTAACTCGGGATAAGATATTTTGAAGATAGTTTTATAGCAATATTGTTGCTGTCCCAAACCCCAATAAGCCATCCTAAAATAGAGATAATCGCCTTCAAATTCTGACTCTAAAATTAAAGTCGGCTCTGATTTTAGCATCCAAAATAGAGCTTTAATACTCGCTTCACCATAAAAATTCTGGCTTTCCCAAGCTCCACCTAAAAATTCTGTCGGTCTAATTTGAGAGTGTAAGGAATAGTTTTCACTCAAAAACTCTCGCAATTCTTGAGTTATTCTAGATTCAATTTCTTCTGTTTTTAAATCAATTTTATCTGATAATTTTAACGATAATTTAGGCGGTGCAATTAAAACCTTTAACGGTATTTCTTGACGTTCGCGAGGTTGTAATAGTTGAATTGGTAATAATTTTAAGGGCCAGAGATCGAATATTTTTTTTACTTCTGGCAAAAGCAGGGTTGTTTCTCTTTGATAGGCTGCTAGTTGTAAAATTGTCTGGCGTTTTTGGTCTACTAATTTTTGTTGTAGTGCTTTTTCCTGTTGAAAACGCTGCTGTTGGTAATCTAAACTAGCTTGACTTATTGATGATGTTACGTCTTTAACTATATTTTGAATTTCTATTGTTTTTTGATAGGCAATTTCAGCTTTTTTTTCTGTAAAATTGAGTTGCTCTTTTTCGACTTCAATTTCAGAGCTAATTCCCAGAGAATCAAACATCATTTTTGCTTGATGTTTTTGCTGTTTTTTTAACTCGTCTTGTATTTCATTTAATAAATTGCTAGTTCCTGCATAAACTATTGTTTTAAAAACAGGACTGGCTACTTTAAATAATAAATTTAACCATTGTTCCATAAATAATTTGCTTATTTGTTAGTGGTTAGTGGTTGGTTGTCGTTTGAGTAATGTAACTTAATAAAACTATCAAAAGCATACCACGCCAAAACATACCAGGGAATAGCTTCGATAAGTAGACCTTTGTTTAGCAACTGTCGCAAGGCTAAGACACCAAAGCTAAGGGGTACTAGAAAACGCAAGTCGATCGCCTCGTCGGTTGCTAGTTTAACTTTTCGATCGAGCTGAGAAAAGCTGCCGATTACTTCTGCTGCCGCTCGAGATCGTCCGTCGTTATTTTTTGCTTCAGAAATGCGATCGGGCAAAATTACGCCTAATTCTGCCAAAATAGTGCTTATTTGCGGAAAATCGAGCCGCTCTTTGCAGTACAGAATAGTAATACTCCCAGTCTGTAAGTTAGTCCCCAAGCGATCGATCTGCAAACGCTCTTGCAACATCTGAGTAATTAGATCTATTTGCTGCTGTTGGCGATATTCCTTAGCAATTCGCAACCTCAATCTTCCCGGAGTTTGACTGACAATCTGGGCAATTATTGTTGAAGATTGAAAGTCAATTTCTAGTAATTGGTGTATTTGCCCCAGCATTTTTTTGTTATTTTCATTTATCATTTTTTCTCGATGGAGTTTGCAACTATTTGTTTTTTTATAGCGATCGATCTCTATCCAGAATATATGCTTAGTCTTTTTTTTTAGGCAGTTTTAAGCTCGGGTATTTACGAACGAGAATTGCTAAGATATTAGCTGAAAAATCTACTTTTAATACATCTGACACTCCTGAGTTAGAAACGGGTTGTAAGCTGCTGGAATTATTGAGATCTAACTCAGGTTGCGATTCAATTCTTGATGTTTTTTAACACTAGCTGGCTTCGGGATTGGCTTCGATAGAATCGAGGTTTTTTTCGGACTGCTCGGCTAGTTCCACCTTAGCTTCTGCAACTAGATCTTCAAAAACTTCTCCAGCTTCAGCAATAACGCCCTTAGCTTTTTGGTAGGCAACGATTCCACCTTTAATAGCTGCTTTAGCCATCGGTTTGCCAACTTTAGCGACAGCAGGAATCAAGAAAGGAGCGAGAACCACTGCGCCCATACCTGCTATAACTCCTGGAACGCCTACTTGGTCAGCTACGTCTTCTAAGAGATCTTCTGGTTTAAATGCCATAGACACCTCCGTTAGCAAATATTTTATATAACCATCTAATATTATTTTAATATGTTAGCCCGATTTCAATTATTTCGGTAACATCTTTATAGGAAAAAATATATTCTCGTTAAAAAAATAAACTGGCATATGGATCTATAAAAATTTAAGGGCAAATTTTAATAAAAAAATTGCTTGAAAAAGCTCCAAAATAGGATCGATCGAGTCTCTAAATTTAGCTCGAAAAGCGTCCAGAAACAATTCTGATTTAGATGTTTGTTGTTTGTTGTTATAGATGGATGTAGAATGTTTTGAATCAAAATAGCAATCTACCAGTCTCAAAAGAGTTTGTTTCTCGTCAAGAACTGCAAAAGCTAGTCCGAACTCAGCTCAAGATGTTGCTAGAGGTAAACAATTTAGAAGGAGCTAAAACAGTATTGGTTCCGGTTTTACCTGTAGACATTGCCGACGCGATCGAAGGTTTGCCAGAAGCAATGCAGGCTCTGGCCTTTCGCTTGCTTTCCAAAGATGAAGCGATTGAAGTTTACGAACACCTCAAACCCAGGGTACAACAATTACTGATTGAAGATTTCAAGCTGCAGGATCTCCTCGATATTGTGGACAAAATGTCCCCAGACGATCGAGCCAAACTATTTGAAGAGTTACCTGCTAAAGTCGTCCGTCGTTTGCTAGCCCAACTCAGTCACGAAGAACGGGAAAAGACGGCTTTGCTTTTGGGTTACAAACCCAATACGGCCGGTCGAATCATGACACCGGAATGTATTTCCTTCAAAGAAGGTTGGACTGTCGATCGAGCTTTAGAGCATACCCGCCGCTTGGCTCCGACTACAGAGACGATTTACTCTCTCTATGTTACAGATCCAGTTCGCCGCTTGAGCGGCTCTCTCTCGCTGCCAAATCTAGTAATAGCGAGACCGGAACAAACTATCGGTGAGATTATGGATCGTAACGTAATTTGCGTTCACACCGATACCGATCGTGAAGTTGCAGCCCAACTGCTCCAGCGCTATGACTGCTTGGCTCTACCTGTAGTAGATGCCGAAAAACGTCTAGTTGGTATCGTCACAGTCGATGACGCGATCGATATTTTGCACGAGGAAACTTCCGAAGATATTCACAGTCATGGCGGCCTCGGGGTTGGAAGCAAGAGCTATTTTCACAGTTCTTTCTACAGCATAATTCGCAGGCGTGCCTTCTGGTTAATTGCGATCTTCATCGTTAGTTGCTTGGCAAGCCTGATTATCCAAGCTCAAGAAAAAATTTTAAAGCAACACATCATTTTAGCTGCTTTCATACCTTTATTGATCGATACGGGCGGCGATATTGGCAGTCAATCGTCTACAGTGGTGATTCGGGGTTTAAACACCAGAAAAATTAGCTCTCATCAAGCACTCTGGGCGATAAGAAGGGAAGCAATAGCAGGAGCATTGCTCGGTTTAATGTTAGGTTTGGTGGCAATTATTTGGTCTTATCTTCTCCAAGGCAATTTACTAATTGCTTTGGTAGTGGGTACAACTCTTTTGCTAATTTCCGTGCTATCTACCGTAATCGGTACGGCACTGCCTTTTCTTTTCTCCTTTCTGGGTTTAGATCCGGCTTTGATGTCTGCCCCTTCGATCGCTACGATAGTTGATGTTTTGGGGGTTCTAGTTTATTTTTATGTAGCAAAGCTGATTTTAAATTTGTAGATCCTAACCAAAACGCCCGCTAACGTAGTCTCTAGTTATTTGGTTTTTAGCACCTTTAAAGAGCGATTTAGTCCGATCGCTCTACTAAGATCTTCGCGCGAAGCTGTGCGAAATTGTTTCAAGGATAAAGACAAAAGGTTAAAAGTTAAGCCTTTTTTCCTTTTGCCTTGTTTTTTATCCGGTTTCAGCTTCAACTGTCAAGACTTCTCGAGCTGAACTTTCAGCTAATTCAGCCTTGCTTTCGGCTACGATATCTTCAAAAGCTTCTTTTGCTTCTGCTAAAACTCCTTTGGTTTTTTCGTAGACCAAAATGGTACCTTTAACGGCCGACTTGGCTAGCGGTTTACCAACTTTTGCCAGTCCGGGGCCGAGGATCGGTGCGAGAATTACTGCACCAGCACCAATAACAAGACCGGGTAACCCAAAGTCTTCAACAAAATCGCCGATATCAAAGTCAAAAATTTCAAAAGACATAATACACCTCCATAAGGTTTAACTTCCATCGGTAAGCAAAGGACGCAGACCGTTCACTCCAGCAATCACGCTAGAACCGTTGTTAATTAAAGTTGCCGTCATCGGATTCATTCCCACCGTGGAGGCGATCGCCAATCCGTAAATATTTGGTATAGCAACAATTCCGGTATTTTGATGGATAATTTCCCGAGCGTGTCGCGCAATAGCGATCGCCTCCACTAAACCCCAGAGATCGTTTTTCATTAACACCACATCTGCTGTTTCTCTAGCAACGTCCGATCCGTCCCGAAACGATACGGATACGTCTGCATAGGCGAGGCCGGCAGAGTCGTTAAGACCGTCTCCAACAAAAGCAACTGTTTTGCCACGATCGCGCAAGTTGCGGATCACTTCGGCTTTGCATTCGGGAAAAGCTTCGGCGCAAACGCGATCGAGCGGAATTTTTAGTTCTTCGGCAACTAGATTGGCTCGCTGTTGGTTATCTCCAGTCAGCAAATAAATTTCTATGCCGAATTTTGCTTGTAAGGTTTGGATAACTTGTTTGCTTTCTGGACGTAGGGGATCTGTATATTGAATTGCTCCTTGAATTTCGCCGTCACTGGCAACGTAGATTGTGGGATAACCAATTTTTTGTAAATCTGGATAGCGTTTGTAGAGCGGCTCGAAATCAATTCCTTCTCGCTCGAGGTATCTTTTACTGCCGACTAACACAGTTTGTCCTTCAATTTCGGCACGAAGACCCAAACCTACTTGATATTTCCACTTACCTCGCGGCAAGATCCTAATTCCCAAAGATTGAGCGTAACGCATAATTGCTTCTGCGACTGGGTGAGTAATTCTTTGTTCGGCCGCAGCAGCTAATTCTAGAACTTTGTTAGCTTCGAGGGAGCGAGCGACAGTTTTAATTTCGACGATTCTAATTTCTCCTCGAGTTAAAGTTCCTGTTTTATCGCAGACTAGCGCATCTACCTCTGCTAATTTTTCTAGAGCGCGTCCGCAACGAATTAAAATACCGCTTTTTGCTGCAGCAATTAGAGCCGCCATCACCGTAGTCGGCACAGAAACCCTAATTCCAGTAGCGAAGTCGATAGTCAGCACCGAAGCAGTTCGAGCGACGTTTCGGGTGATAGTAAAGACAGCACCTCCCAAGAGTAAAGTAGGCAAAACAGCGCGATCGGCAATTTTTGCGGCGTAATTCTCCATGCGGGTATCGTGGACTGGAGCTTCTTCAATTAGTTGAATGGTACGCCCCGCTCTAGTATCTGCACCAACTCTTGCGGCTAGGATATAAATCTGTCCTTCCCTGACTAGGGTAGAAGCATAAACTTCTTGTCCTTTAGTGCGTACTACTGGCATCGCTTCTCCGGTCAGTTTTTGCTCGTCAATTAGTGCTTTTCCTCTCAGAATAGTTCCGTCAACGGGAATCTGTTCGCCAGGATAGACAATTACGGTATCTTCTGGCATCACTCGTTCGAGCGGAATTTGTTGCTTGCAACCGTCTTTTTCTACCCAAACAAACTGGGATAAAGAACCGAGCAAATCCAAAGTCCGACGGTGAGAAGAACGGGCAGTATGGTCTCTAATTGCTTCTCCTAGTTCGATCAACACGACCATGCTGCAAGAAGTTAGGAAATGACTTTGGCTGGTGACGATCGAAATAGCACTGAGATCGAGAAAGTCAGTATTGAGTTTGCCTTGGCCAAAAATACTTTCCCAGGCTCGTCGCGCGATCGGCAAACTAGCAATAGCAATAGTTCCTTGAATAATTACTGGAGAAATGGCTAACCCCAAAGGCCCTGCTAGCAAAGCAAGAGCGGTGGCTGTAACGGGCAATTTCATCGCTGACCAATAACTAGGTTCGACCTCTTCTGCCAGGGTCAACGCCCTTTGATGGGCGATACGGCTCTTGGGATTGCTAGCTAGTTGAATCATTTGCTCTAAATCGAAGCGGAATCGCGCTTCACTATAACCTTCAGATTCGTAGTAAATCGTCACAGAAGCCGCAGCAGGTTTGAAGCTAATCCTTAAGATTCGATCGTCTAAGGCCGCAATAGCTCGCAGCGATCTAATATATTCGCGATCGTGAATAATTTGAGGAATTCGCACTCTTACTCGACCTGGAGTCGCGTGGACAATTTTATAGGCGATCTTGAAAGGATCGTTAGCCGAGCCGTTATTCTTAGCAACTAAAGTCAATTTCCCGTTTAAATTCCCCTGGTTGCCGGAGATCCTACCAGGGTGTTGTTCTAGTCCTTCCATATCACCCCCTTCGTCCTTGTTGGCGACGCGATCGATATTATTCGCTCGAACAGCTTTTCCTCAGCTGCTTTCTCCCGAATGCTTTTTAGTTGCTTTAACTCAAGTTACTGGATCGACAGACGAGCTATCTTCGTGATGATTAAGTACGTAGCGATCGCGCCCCAGCTATGCATTCTCAGCACTCTCACCGTTAGCAGTCCAATTATAGGCGGGATAAAGGCTTTAAGTCTCTTGCCGGCTTGCGAAGAGGCTTGCGAGCGAGAAAATGTTGTTGTTGCATCCGAAGAGAATCCCGATATCTCTGAAATACCGCATCGTTCGAGAGAGTCGCACAATTGAACTTGTGACATTTTATTAGACTCAAAGACGATTAGCAAGCTACCTGTTTTCTCGTTGCTGCGTACTTCACTGATTCCTTCTTGTTGCTGTAATTGCTGTTCTATTACCTTTAAACTGCTTCTGAGATTACTGTCCGTAATTCGCAGCCTTACCCGTCCAGCAATAGCATGCACTAAATTTACCCCGTTAGTAAAACGAGTTTGTAATCGTTCAACCATTTATTTTAACTTTGTATAAGTCGATCTTAAAAATCGGTTGATACTGTCACTAATATTATACGATCGTCTGGCAATTAATTACTTAGAAAAATACCAATTTTTAAAAACAAAAAAACAAGCTCGTACGATAGACATCTCCAAAATTTAATAAAATGAAAAAAAGGCATGGTTTTAAAATGCCCAAATCTTGGTTACAAAAAAGTACAAATTGCAACAAAATTCAAAGACTGCCAGCATAATACAAAAAACAGAATAACACTGGAGATTTAAGCCGCGATTGCGGTATTTTTTTAAGGTATAAAATTTCTCTAACAATATCAAGCTCAACTTCAAACTTACGAGCTATTTCAGCTAATTTTAGCTCGAGTATTTGAGCACAAGCTAATAATATTATTTCTCAAATATTTCCAAATAGTTGACAATTATATTTTATATTAAGAGCAACCCCTAAATAGCTTGTCTTGCTTAGTTTATGAGATTTAATTTTAAAATTTTATTCATTAACTAAGTTTCTAGTTACTTTTGAGAATCGGTATAATAGTGCTCCAGGTAACGACCAAATCTTTAGTGGTGCTGGTAACGATCGCTCTTTTGTCAATCCCAACGGCAATAATATCAATTCCCTAAAATAATGCTACAGATCGATTTTCCGAATCTATTGCCTTCTTGCTCCGTCGCGGCGGTGCGCTATTGACTATTGCCTATTGACTATTGTCGCCGAAGTCTAGCAACTTTAAACAGAATTGGTATAACAATGCTGATACTGGCGGTAATTACCGATTTTGAAGTTGGCATTGATGTTATTGGGTTTAGCGGTATTGCTACCGGCCCAGGCGCAGTTACTCCAGCTCAAATTACAGTAACTGCTAGTGTAACTAATCCAAGGGACGCAGTTGTTAATGTTGCTGGTATTGTTGTAGCTTTATTACTTGGCGTTAATGCGGCTAGCGTACCTGCGGCAATAGATGGAAATGCTTTATTTCCAGGTTCAATTCTGATTGCTTAAATAATTTTAGTTTAAGAGCATAGTATTTAGTTTTGAGGAGGATCTTAAGGTCGTCCTCGATCGCTTGAGGAACAGATCCAGAATTAAATTTAATTTGCTTGAGAAACAGCAATTGCCAGTTAAAAAATCAAAAAACTTTATGTTGTCTTTATGAAAGTTGGATCTTTTTGCCGCAAAATATCTATCTGATAGAGCAGGTATGAAATAGAATTAGATGGAATTTAAACTAAAAATTGGCGATCGCATTTTTGAAGATCGAGATATGCTATCTAAATTAGCTGGATATCAAATGATTCCCCAGCTAGCCAGAGAAATTATTATCGAAAATGCAATTGCTGAGATTGAATGTACTCCTGAAGAAGAAAAGTTAGCCTTACAACAATTTTGTCAGCAAAACCAAATTCCCAATCCCGAACAGCTTGAAGTTTGGCGAGAAAAAAATTGGCTCAGTCCCGAGCAACTGCAAAAAAGAATCCTTTTAAATCTTAAAATAAGCAAATTCAAGCAAAATACTTGGGGCCCTCAATTAGAATCGGAATTTCTCCAGCACAAAACAAGATTGGATAAAGTCATTTATTCCCTAATTCGTACCAAAGATCCCGGTATCGCTCAAGAACTTTATTTTCGACTTTTAGAAGAAGAAGATTCTTTTAGCGATCTGGCTAAGAATTATTCCCAAGGGCCAGAAGCTAATACAGGTGGTTTAGTCGGGCCGGTAGAAGTTGGATCGCTTCACCCCCAACTCGGTAAAATGCTCGCTAGCAATTCACCTGGAGAAATTCTTTCACCTTTGGCTTTAGGGGAATGGATGGTTATTGCTCGTTTGGATCGAATGATTCCCGCTCAATTAGATGAAACAACTCGTCAGCGATTGTTACAAGAAAAATTCCAAGCTTGGTTAGTAAAACAAATTCAAGAGCAGGTTTCTTTAGAAACTACTGAAATAGCTAACCTGAGCGAATGAAGATCGGATTCTTGCTGCGCTTCCGGCTTGTTTAATCGAGGCGATCGGCAGCAAGTTTTGCTCGAAGAAAATATCTTGTTTGCAGGGTAACTTACATAACATTACTTAAGGAGATAATTATTTAATCAATTAAAAAATAACCATCGCAAGCTGATTTTAACCTTGCTCTCCCTTCAATTTTGTCTTGTCCTTCTCGTGTTGCAACTTAATAGAGTGAAAATCAATTTTAATATTACTCAAATATATAATTGAATATGTAAACAGGATATACAACAATCTGAAGTTTGTCAGAGAATTTAAAAAATGATGATTTTTAAAATGGTAAGTTCTAGTGAAATATTAATCAGGAAACTACCAACAAAAATATAAAAAAATGTAAAAATACCGTAAAAAAGAGAATACATAAAGCAAGTATCAAGTAACACGATAACTCTTGCTAACGAGAAAAACAGACACGGACAAAATTTTAAGTTTGATTCTGAAAAAAGTATTATGAGCTACCAACCTGGTGATATAGAAAAATTTATCGCAGAGAAATCGCCCTGGTCTTTATTGCCAGACCAAGTCAGAGCAGACTTAGCACAGAAAATGAAACCATTGCGCTATCGAATGGGTCAAGTAATTGCTGTGCGAGAAAAATTTCTCAATTCTCTGGCGATATTATACGAAGGAAAAGTAAGATCGCTAGGATACGATCCAAATAATAAAAAACCAATTACCTTAGAATTACTAGCACCCGGGGCAATAGTCGGGGGAGTAAACATAGTTAGAGGGCAAAGTTGCGAAACCGCGATCGCTTCGTCAGAAGTAATTTGCTTGACTTTGAAAAATCAAGAGTTAATTAAACTCCTCGAAGAATATCCAGCATTTAAACAAGCATTTTTAGAAAGAACGACTTTACTTGAAGTTTACGATTTGCTCGGTTCTTACCTCGCACAACAGGCCAAGGTAAGCGATAACCTCAAAGAATTAGCTAAAAAAGCACTAGAATCTAGCGAGATTGCCTATCTCAACCCGGGACAACACTCCGCAACAGAATTAGATGAAAATCGAGCCTGGTTTATTAGTAGCGGGGAAGTAAGAGGGAAAACTTCGGGCAAAATTCTTGAAGAATCAGACCCATCAGTCGAGATCGATATAACTGGCAATACTCCAGCTCGTTTGCTAGGATTGCGTTTGATGGAATTAGCCGAAGTTTATAGCAACGGTAACGGCAACGGCCACCGAGAAAGTAACTCGGATGAAAGGATCGAAACTGAAACGGCGATTTTATATCCAGCAGATCCAATAAGTAAGGAAATTGAAGAAATTCCTTATGCCGAACCAGACTGGCAAGAATCACCCCCAGAACAATTTACAACCTACGACCCCGACGGTCGAGCAATTAGTTCTCAAACTGCCTCCCAATCTTATCCCTACATTAAAGGAAAAGATCCTCTAGAAGCGGGACTGGCAATATTTCAAATGCTGAGCAAGTATTACGGAATGCCTTTCCGCAAAGAAGTAATTAACCGCATTGTCGAAGATCAATTAAATCGTCACGATTATCTTTCTTTACCCTTTTGCGGTGCAGTAATCGAACTGATGGGGCTAACCGGACAACTGATTAACGTTCCCAGCAATGCTTTTACCAGGCTCAAAGCACCAGCTTTAATTATGTGGGACGACAGCTTGGCGATCGCCTACGAAATCAGCGATAAAAACCTCGTTATCGCTCAACCGGAACGGGGCAGATTGACTAAAAAAATTAAACCCCAAGATTTTCTTGAAACTTGGGGCCAAGAAGTTGAAGGCAGAGAAAACGGGCCCAAAGTCGGACAAGTTTTGCTCTTGCAAGCCACGAAAGAAACCCCCCAAGAAAGATTTAGCTGGCGGTGGTTTCTACCAGCTTTATCCCAATATCGCGGCGTACTCGCTTTAGTTTTAGTTTCTTCGTTTTTCGTTCAGTTATTTGCTCTAGTTAACCCGTTGATGATTCAGGTAATTATCGACGTGGTAATTGTTAAAAATAGCCCCGATACCCTAACGGTTCTCGGCTTTTTACTAGTAACACTAGCAATTTTTGAAGCAATATTAGGCAGCTTGCGAACTTACTTGTTTGTAGATGCCACCAACCGGATCGATATGTCCCTCGGTTCGCAAATTATCGATCACCTTTTAAGATTGCCCCTGCGCTATTTTGAACGCCGTCCGGTGGGGGAAATATCGACGAGAATCAACGAATTAGAAAACATTCGTCAGTTTTTGACAGGTACGGCCCTGACGGCAGTTTTAGATGCGGTTTTCTCGGTGGTTTACATCGTCGTGATGGTGATTTACAGCCCCTTGCTTACTTTAGTTGCTCTAGCTGTAGTTCCGGTGCTATTTTTCGTCACTTTCGTGATGGCCCCGATTATTCGCCGACAATTGCGGATTAAAGCCGAACGGAACGCCCAAACCCAATCCCACCTAGTAGAGGTGATGTCGGGAATTCAAACAGTTAAAGCCCAAAACATCGAACTGCGATCGCGCTGGCAATGGCAAGAACGTTATGCTCGCTACGTCAGTGCCGGTTTTAACACCGTGATTACTTCGACTTTTTCCAGTTCCACCAGTAATTTTCTCAATAAACTTTCCGGCTTGTTAGTTTTATGGGCTGGAACTGCTTTAGTTTTAGAAGGAGAAATAACTCTAGGACAATTAATCGCTTTCCGCATTATCGCCGGATACGTGACCTCGCCGATTTTGCGTTTGGGACAACTTTGGCAGAACTTCCAACAAACAGCCCTATCTTTAGAACGACTCGCCGATATTGTCGATACTCCCCAAGAAGCAGAACAAGATCGCACAAATATCCCCATGCCGGCGATTGTGGGTGCAATTAAGTACGAAAACGTCTCTTTCCGTTTTAAAAGCGGCGGCCCTTTACAATTAAACAACGTTAACCTCGATTTTCCTCCAGGAACTTTTGTCGGTATTGTCGGGCAAAGTGGTGCGGGTAAAAGTACCTTAACTAAATTAGTCTCGAGACTTTACGAACCAGAATCTGGACGGGTCATTATCGACGGCTATGATGTTAGTAAAGTAGAGTTATATTCCTTGCGCCGTCAAATCGGAGTAGTCCCCCAAGAAACCCTACTATTCGACGGTACGGTTCAAGAAAATATTGCCCTCACCACTCCCGAAGCAACCAGCGAAGAAATTATCGAAGCTGCCAAAGTTGCAGTCGCTCACGAGTTTATTATGGGCTTGCCAAACGGGTACAACACTCGCGTCGGCGAAAGAGGAGCAGGTTTATCCGGGGGACAAAGACAAAGAATTGCCTTAGCGCGATCGATCCTGCAAAAACCTCGCATTCTCGTTTTAGACGAAGCAACCAGCGCGCTAGACTATGCCACCGAGCAAGAAGTCTGTTTGAATTTAGCTAAAGCTTTCCAAAATACGACGGTTTTATTTATTACTCACCGTCTCGGGACGATCGCCCACGCCGATGCGATCGTGATGATGCACCAAGGTGCGGTGGTAGAAGAAGGCACTCACGAGGAATTAATGGCTCTGCGCGGACGCTATTACTCTCTCTATCAGCAACAAGAAGGTATCAAATCCCAATTATAATTAAGACTTATGACTCCTAAAAATGGAAATTATATCGAGTTAGACAAAAACTCGAACCAACAAGCTAAAAAACAGAAAAAGCAAGGCAATTTTACTTTCGACCAGTCGGTTGTTTTAAAGCAATCTTCCATGTGGGCTAAAGCAATTGCCGGGACTATTATGGGTGTGACGACTTTCACCGTAATTTGGGCTGCTACTGCCAAAATAGAACAAGTAGTTCCCGCTCAAGGAAAACTAGAACCGATCGGTAAAGTTAGAGAAGTTAAAGTTCCAGTCAATGGTCGAGCTGTCGTCCAAGAGGTATTTGTTGAAGAAGGAGATAGTGTTAGCGAAGGCAAGTTACTATTAACCTTGGATACTGCTACTACTAAAGCTCAACTCAGCTCTCTGTTAATTCAACGGGATTCTTTATCTGCTGAAAGTGAATTCTATCAAGCTTTAATTAGTAATGGCGGTTCGATCGCTAATTTAAGAAGCGAACTGGATAATTTAAATTTATCCCCTGGTTTATTAGCTTTAGCTAGAAATCGGATCGCTCTAATTGCAGAAAATCAGCTTTATGTCGCCCAACTAAACGGCAATAGCAGTCAATTATCTCCCGATCAAAGAATTAGATGGAGAGCGGCTCGTGCAGAGTTTAATTCTCGCGCTAACGCAGCTCAATTGGAGGTTCAACAAATAACAGAACAGTTAAATCGCAATCGAATTCAATTGCAAGATGCTCGCACTCGTTTGGGTACTGAAACGAGTATTTTAAATCAGCTCACCCCTTTAGTAGAATCAGGCGGAATTGCTAGACTACAATACGTTCAACAACAGCAAACTGTCAATACTCAAAAAGCAGAAGTCGCACAATTAATTAGCGAACAAAAAAGGCTTGCTTACGATATTTCTCAAGCTCGACAAGAGTTAAATAATGCTATCGCTACAACTCAAAAAGATGTCCTAGATCGGATGGGAGAAAATAAAAAGCGTATTGCTGAAATTGATTCTCAAATAACAGCAAGACTGGTGGAAAATAACAGACGAATTGCTGAATTGGACGCTCAAATTAAACAAACAACAACGACTTTAGACTATCAAGAAGTAACCGCACCGATCGCCGGAAGAGTTTTCGATCTTAAAGCTTCTCCTCAAGGAGTTTTAGAGTCAAATCAAGCTGAAACTATCTTAAAGATTGTTCCTAAAGATGGTTTGATTGCTGAGGTTTTTGTTACTAATCAAGATATCGGTTTTGTCGCTGAAAAACTAGCTATTGCTCGCGAAAATAACGAAGAACTAACCGTAGACGTGCGGATTGATTCTTTTCCTTTTAGTGAATTTGGCGATATTAAAGGCAAAGTTGTTTATATTGGCTCTGATGCTTTACCTCCCGACCAAATTTATAATTTTTATCGCTTTCCTGTCAGAATCGAATTAGAATCTCAACAGCTTGAAGTTCGGGGACAAAAAATTAATTTACAAACTGGAATGTCGGTGACAGCTAATATTAAAATCAATGAAAATCGTACTGTTCTCAGTATCTTTACCGACCTATTTAACGACCAAATTGAAGCTTTAAAGAAAAGTTAGTTAAATCTCTTAATTGCCATTGTTTCTATCTTATTTAGAAATTAATTAATTGTCGATCGCTCAATTAAACGGGCGATCTCGCCTTTTTTTTAAGAAAATATAAAAAAAATATATAGCAACTGAACTATAGATTAGGACACTAATTGTACAAGCAGAGAATAGGTAGTAGGTAGTAGGTAGTAGGTAACAGATAAAATTGTCATAACCTTTACTTCGACTGCTATACCAATTCTGTTTAAAGTTGCTACAGAAAAGCAAGAGGCTTCTAATGAATGGAAAAATTAAGAGATCTTTGATGATAAGTCGTGGTTAAGTAGAATTAATCAATTTAAATTAAGACCTCTTTCAGGAGGACAATAATTGTAACACCAGGGAATGGTTACTAGGTAGTAGGAAATAGATAAAATTGTCATAATCTTTGCTTCGGTGCTATACTTGCTTTATTTTTTATGAGTATTTTCCGCTTGTTTCATTTCTTCGACAATGTCTTTACTAAGACGCAAGTAAGTCACAAATAATAAAATTGAAAATGTTAAAATAGCTAGACCAGCTAAACTATTAGAAAAAGTATCGTACAAACCATGTAAAACAGCCGATATTGCTATACCTATGAAAATTATTTCATTTTTGCGAGACGGATTAATTACTGCTAAGCCAAAAAAATAGCCGACTATTCCAGCCCACATTGCATGAATTAAAGGCAAAGAAATAAAACGAACCGTACTAAATAAAACATAATTACTGACAGCAACATCACCTTTTTCTAGAATAACAGCATATTGCAAAGAATAATTTACACCTTCAGCGATCGCAAATCCCAAACCGGACATTGCCCCATAAAATGCGCCCGTTAAAGGCTCTTTTAATTTTTTAGTCCGCAAAATTAATAAATAAATCGGTAAACTCTTGCAAGTTTCTTCTAACAATCCTACTCCAAAAATAAAACCGACTATTCTTAGGAAAAGATCTCTCGATTCTGTAGCATTGTAAAGAACGTTAAAAGGCGGATATTTTTGTGCCATCAATAACAAAGGGATACCAATAAAAGCGGTAAAAACAACAGATTTAATAGTTTCTTGCCAAGAAAAAATTGGCGGTTTAATTAAATGAAATAAGACAACACCCCAAATAGAAGCATAATAAATGCCCAAAACCCAAGCTATTTGTTTTAGTTCTTGAAAACCAGAATATCCAGCTATAAAAGTAACTATCCAGGGAAATAAACCAAAAAATAATAATAATTTGACAAAATTGCTTTTATATAAACTCCGACTGAGTGCTTCTTTATAGGGGACTACGGAATCAAAATCGAAGGTTTTTAAATTCTTAACAAAATCATTTTTTTTAAATTCTCGTTTTAATTTCTTTTGTCCTGCATCCCGATCTTGGTTCAATTCTAATTCTTCATTCCATTGCAATGATTTTTTTTTGCTAATTTTTCCGTGAATTACTATTTTCTTAAGACAATTTATTTCTAAATTACTCAAGCGATCGCTAATTAAGATGGTTAATTTTTGGTTCGGTAATTTTTTCCCTTCTAAAATAATTTGCAAACAATTATCTTCCAATTCACATTTTACTAATTTGACATTTTCTGGTATAGTATCTCTGATTATTATGGCGATCGCTTGAATATTTCCTTGTTTGGCTAGTTCTATAAGATCCGGTGAAGTCATAATCGATTAAGACTTTAAGTGTCTAATTTTAATTAACCACATTTTTAATAATTTCTTTGACTCCGACACAACTAATAGCTAATTATAATTATATTTTTTTGTATTTAAGCTTACCTAGTAAGTGAAAATTTTGAGAAAAATGGGAGCAGCTGGAAATCAACTAATTAAAATTGTTGTTAATTAGCTCGTTAATATACAATAATTGAATTTTTAATGATTTTTAATTACGGTTTAGAAAATGCTATTAACGTCTTAGAAGAATTGAAAAAGCAGCTAGAACTCGAATAATATAAATATGCTTAGAGTTACTAGGTTTTGCCTTGATTCACCGAAGTATAGCAACTCTAAACAAATTGCTATGACCTTGGACTTCTTCAATTAGTATTTATCTCTTTTCTTTTGCGAGAATTATATTGCGATTTCAAACATTTTAATTTATAAGGATCGCAATCTTTGCGCCAATATACGCGATAATTTTTAATCGTTGCACAGCGATCTGCTAGGCGATCGCACCATCCTTTTAAACGAGTTATTTCGTGAATATTATCTAACAATCCTCGCTCGGTTTCTTGACGAGTTAGTTTAGCAAATTTTTCGTAATTAGGATATTCTGGAGTAATTAAAGCGTCTTTTTGATGCAATATTGGAGGATTATCTTCTAGGTCATAATCTCGATATTTAACTTGCAAATCTCCTAAATCGATCGTCATGCTGGTATATAAAATTGGATGGGGTTCGCTGTCGAATTCGGGATAATATAAATAAGATATTTTCGGTTTTTTAAAATTAATTTTTATGACGTTAGCATCTTCTAAACGTCCGATCGCGCGACTGGCACAACCTTCATATAACCGCAATAAAGGATCTAATTTTTCTAAAGCACTAACGTGAACTAATAAGGAATTTTTGATTATTTTTCCGATCGCACTTTTTTGAGATAATTCTGCTATTTTATCGAGATCTCCGACATCAAATAACATTTCATCGGCGAGATCTGAAGCTGTTTTATAATTACCAAATAATGCTTTAATATCTTCTTTCATTACTGATGGTAACTTTCTCACTGTCGGACGACTGTCGAAGGTACTTAAAGCTAAATATAAAATAATTTCCGAGCGACGTTTTTCGGCGATCGCTTCCCATTCTTTTTCATCTGTCACTTGCAATACCACCTTAAAAGCGCGACGAAAACCCCCAAATTCTGCTTTTATTGCTGCTTCGGTTGCTAATTCTTGTTTGACTGGCAATCTGCCCCTTTTTGTCATAAAATCCATTAAGGGTGTTAGGATTTCCCGATATTCTTCAAATTTTTTTCCTTGACTTTTTACCCTTGGCGTGATTTCGCGGGAATGGAAGCGAGAAACGCGATAATTTTGGGCGATCGCTTCGTCTTTAAATGCGAAATAAATCCCCAAACCTGCGGGAATAGAATCGACATTGAGGACGCGATCGATGTATATTTTTAGTTCTTCTTGGTGATAGTATTTTTGGAAAGTATTGCGGGATGTAATGATACCATCGCCATAAACTACAATACCCCTGTGGCGATCGTCGATTAAAACTTGCGCTGCAATAACAAGGATGCGATCGGCTAATTCCCAAGCTTGTTGCAATGCTTTTTGTCTTTCTTGAAGATCTTCAATAACGTTAATTACATAGCCGATATTAACTAGATCTGCATTGTTAAGCGGGTTATCGGGAAAATAATAAGGATCCCATCCCGAACTTTGATAACCTTGTTTTGCGATCCTTTCGACATCACCACCGTAACCGCAACCGTAGTCAAAAAAAGTAATCCCTGCTGTAAATAAACCAGCTTCTTTTGCCAAACGTACCGGACGAGATAATTCTTTACGAACTATAGCAGCTTTATGACGTTCGATGCGAATATCTATTTTATTATTTTTTTGCGGGTCGATCGGACAGATCAATCGATGGCCTTCAAAACTAATACCTCTCCTTTTTAAGCGATATTCCCATTCATTGCGATTGCCAATAAAACGAGCATCGTCTAATAAACCTAAAGCTACTTCATTTTTAGTTAATTCTGCAAACTCTTGATAGGAAGGATAGTCGGGGGTGACAAAAGTTTCTTTGCGGTGGAGAATGGGGGGATTGTTAGTGTTAGTGTAGTCCCATTTTTTTGCTTCGAGGGTATTGAGATCGATGATGATGCTGTGTTTTAATGCTGGATGAGGATCGCGATCGAATTCGGGATAGCAAAGATAAGATATTTTAGCCCCATCGAAACTGAATTTGACAATAGTTGCTGTTTGTAAATCTATCTTGGCACTTCGAGCGCGTCGTTCGTATTTTTGTAGAATTGGGTCGATCGCAGCGATCGCTTTAATATGGACGTAAAGAGCTGACGGTAAAAGTTTACCAACTTTACTATTTTGACAAAGATCGACTATCTTAGTCCCATCTATATTTACTGCTGTCTCTGGTAAATCCATTTTCCGCGCTCTGTTCGGCTTGTTATTTACCTTACAACGAAACTTGCTCTTTATTGATTTGGTATTTAAATTTATATACATCGGCGATCGCCGGATATACATCTTGTCGGTTTGCGTCTATAATGTGACTTGCCTTGCGAGTATCTGAGTGGAGTCTTTTCAGTTCTAAAATGCGATCGAGATCTGCAAATGCTTTATCGATCTGACCCAGTCGATGCCATAATTGCGATCGCAGATAGTAAGTATAGGTATTTTCAGGATTGATCCGAATCGAACTATTATAATCAGTCATAGCTCGATCCCTCTGTCCGATCTCTGCCAACAATCGACCTCGCATAGTATATTTATAAGCGTTGAGATCGGGATTTTGACTGATGAATTGATTTAACTCAATAATTTCTGTTTTAAGATCTCTAATTTTTTGTTGCGGTGCAATTTGTTCGCGAAGTTGGTAAACTTCTTTGAGGGTAACGGAGCTATTATTAGCACCATAAATTAAATATCCACTATTATTATTTTTGCTGTAGATAATATTGCCATCAACGCTGTCTGGTTTGGCTGTTTTAATGCTGAGAATACAATCTAGATCTGCGATCGCTTTATTGATTTCTCCTTGTTCGACCCATAGTTTCGCTCTACGATAGTAGATCTCGATATCTTGAGGGTTAATGTCGATCGATTCGCTGTAATCGAAAATTGCATTATCTATTTCTCCTACTTTAATCCACAATTTGGCTCGTAAATTGTAAACATAAGTATCTTTATCGAGATTGTGGTGAATTGATTGGCTAAGATCCGAGATAGCAGATCTAAGATCGCCCTTTTTCTGTTTGGCGTTTCCTCGCAGTCGATAAACCTCTTTGAGATCGGGATGATGGTTATCTGGTTTGACTTTTTTAATGGCAATAATGCGATCGTAATCTGCAATGGCGCGATCGAGTTCGTTTAGTTTCAGCCAGAGACAAGATCGCAAATAATAAACTTCAACATCGTGAGGATTGGCTTGAATCGAATTAGTATAGTCAGAAATAGCTCCATCGATATCTTGTTGTTGCGATCGCATTTTGGCGCGATAATAATATCCTAGAGCTGGATTGATTTTAATAGCGCGATCGCAGTCTAATTGTGCCTCGACAACTCGACCCATTTTATCTCGAATCATGGCCCGAACTACATAAGCGTAAAAATGTCGCGGGTTTAATTCGATAATGCTATTGTAATCCGATATTGCCCCATCCAAGTCTTCTAATTCTACTTCTAACAATCCAGCTCGACCGTGATAGGCATCGATATAATTGGGATTGAGAGAAATAGCCCGAGTGTAGTCGGATATTGCCGCTTCTATTTTGCCCGAGCGAATGTTAAAGTAAGCTCGATAGTAATATTCTTCGGCATTGTGAGGCTGAACGTTCAAGATCGAACTATAATCTTGAAAATCTTTATCCTGAAGTACCAGTGCTGCTTTTGCTCGATAATATAGGGTTTCTAAATCTTTATCTCTTAAATCAATTATCTTTTCAAAATCTTTTTTAGCCGCACTTGCTTCATCCAGTCTTTTATGGGTTAAAGCGCGATTATAATAATATTTAGCTTTAGGAGCAATTTTAACGGCGCGATCGAAGTTTACTAAAGCCTTTTCAAATTTAGATAAATTCAAATAAATTTGTCCTTGAAGGTGGTATGCTTCGCTGTTATTTGGTGCGAAACGAAGATGACGCTTTAAATGGTCGATCGCATTTTTATTATTCCCCCGATAATAACTATCTTTAGCTTGTAAGTACAAGTTTTCGATGCTCATGGCTTCTGGTGGAAAATAGTTCTCTAACTGAGTTGCAGTTAACTTTATCTTAAAACCAGATCGAGAATTAGTATCATTTTTTTTGTAATACTATTTTGCAAAAACAGCTAGATAGCTTAAATTGATTTGATAATGTAATTTATTACCAAATAGTTAGTTATTTCTGCGTTTTTTGTGAAATAAGTCCCCTGTTACTTTCGAGAAATGGCATCATACCAATTTCCCCAAATAATACTATCGATAGATTTTCAGAATCTTTTGCCTATTACCTATTGCCTATTGCCTATTGCCTATTTTTACCGCAACGTAGCAAATCTAAACAGAAATGGCATAACTTGCTAAGATGGCAAGAAAAAGCCAGAAGGGAGAGGGGTAAACCGCTAATTTTCTTTAATTAGTTTACTTTTTATTGCTCCCTTCACAACCCAGTCAAATCATCACCAGTTCTTGGGATCTTTTTGAGAAACATTTATTTTAAACTGGTTAAAATTTTTGAAAAATTGAACCTATTTCTTGGTTTAGAATTCGGCACTTAAAGGAGCGCGAGGAAAAGGAATAACATCGCGAATATTCGCCATTCCAGTCATAAACTGAACCACTCTTTCAAAACCCAAACCAAAGCCAGCGTGGGGGACAGTTCCGTAGCGACGCAGATCTAAATACCACCATAATTCTTCTGGAGGAATATCGAGATCTTTCATTCTTGTTTCTAGTACGTCCAAACGTTCTTCTCTTTGCGAACCGCCGATGATTTCGCCTATTTTGGGAGCGAGAACGTCCATAGCTGCAACTGTCTTATTATCGTCATTTAAACGCATGTAAAAAGCTTTAATTCCTACGGGATAATCGGTAACAATGACGGGTTTTTTAAATAATTCTTCTGCTAAATAGCGTTCGTGTTCCGATTGTAAATCCAAACCCCATTCAACTGGAAATTCAAATTTTTTATTACTTTTAACCAATAAATCGATCGCTTCTGTATAACTTATCCGCTCGAATTCATTATTAATGATATTATCTGCCGTTGCTAAAACAGAATTATCAATTCGTTTATTGAAAAATTCCATATCTTCCGGGCAAGTTTCGAGAACGTATTTAAAAATATATTTTAAAAACTCTTCAGCTAAATCGCGATCGCCGACAATATCGCAAAAAGCCATTTCCGGTTCTACCATCCAAAACTCGGCTAAATGTCGAGAAGTATTGGAATTTTCGGCGCGAAAAGTAGGCCCGAAAGTATAAACATTTTGAAAAGCCATTGCCATAACTTCGGCTTGTAATTGACCGCTAACTGTTAAATAAGCGCGCCGACCGAAAAAATCTTGCTCGAAATCTATTGCCGATTTATCTTCTTTTTTCGGAGTATTATTTAAGTCTAAATTAGTAACAGTAAATAACTCTCCCGCACCTTCGCAATCATTAGCGGTGATAATCGGAGTATGTACCCAAATAAAACCCTTATCTTGAAAGAATTTATGTATTGCTGTCGCGCAAGCATTGCGAACTCGCATCACCGCACCTAAAGTATTGGTACGAGATCTCAAATGAGCGATCGTCCGTAAAAATTCAAAAGAGTGACGTTTTTTTTGCAAAGGATAGGTATTAGGGTCGGCATCGCCATATACTTTAACTGAAGAGGCTTGTAATTCGATGCGCTGTCCTTTTCCTGGAGACGGGGCTAAAATTCCTTCTACTTCTACAGATGCTCCTGTATTCAGATTTTTAAGGATCGTTTCGTAATCTGGTAAATCTGCATTTAATATAGCTTGCAATCCAGACATAGACGAACCGTCGTTAACTTCGATAAAAGCAAATCCTTTTTGCTCTCTTTTCGTCCGTACCCATCCTTGGATGGTGATAGTTTCTTCTGGTTGTCCTTTTTTGAGTATTTCTACTATGCGTCGAGTCATTCTTTAAATTACGATTGAATATTTATCTTAGTTTAAGATTAGCAATAAAGGTTGAGATTTGATTTTTATTTGATTATTATATCGATTGAAATGTGTTTCAAGTAATTTTATACCCGATTGATTTTTCTCGCAGATTTTAAGTTGCAGGTTTAGAGCCTACTAACAAGTTTTATCGATTAGATTTGAGTCTTTTTGAGGCGATCGCATCTTTAACTTATATAAATTTTTATTTGTCACAAAATCTAAGATGAAATATAATTCTATCTAGGATAAAAAAACAATCAACTTTTATATAATACAAGCAAAATATACTTTTACTGGCAACTTCTAAACTTAAGTTTTTCAAACCTTTTTATTTGGATCGATTGAGATAACTCAAAACAATTATTTTTAAGATGAATGATAGCGACTCGATAAAATTACCCACTTTAGAAGAAATAATAGATCGCAAACCTTTAACTGTCGATCTAGATATTTCGATCGCCGATGCGATCGCTTTAATGAGTCAAGTCAAGGGTAAAACTGTCCCTTTAGAAAACACAAGATCGAATCTGGATCTAGTTCCGAGAAGATCGAGTAGTAGTTATGTCGTCGTACTAAAAGAAAGAAAATTAGTCGGAGTTTTCACAGAAAGGGATGTAGTTAAGTTAATTGCTTCTGGACGGGATTTATCTCAATTAACACTAGCTGAAGTTATTAATCGAGAACCGATCGCACTCCGAAAATCTGAAGCTGGTGATATTTTTAGCATTTTATCGATGATGCGTCAGTATCGGATTCGCCATTTACCCGTAGTTGGCGACAAAGATCGATTAATCGGAATTATCACCCATGCTTCGATTCGAGAAATTTTAGACCCATCTGCTCTGCTGAAAATGCGTTGTGTCTCCGAGATTATGAGCGATCGAGTCATACAATCTACTGGGGATGAATCTGTATTTAATTTAGCTAGACTAATGTATTCTCATCGCGTTAGTTGTGTCGTAATTGTTGAGAATAAGGAGATAGAAAACAATCGTTCGATCGCTGTTCCTGTGGGCATTATAACGGAACGAGATTTAGTGCAATTTCGAGTCTTGGAAGTAGATCTCGAGCAAATTCAAGCTAGTGAAGTGATGAGCGCGCCATTATTTTGTATTTCTCCATCTGATTCCTTGTGGTACGTTCATCAATTGATGAACAAGAAACGGGTGCGAAGATTGGTAGTATCTGGAGAAAGTGGAGAATTAGCCGGAATTGTCACCCAAACCAGCTTGTTGAGCATTTTCGATCCTCGTGAAATGTCTCAAGTGATTAAATTACTAGAACACAAATTAGAAAAACAAACTACCAAACTTCGTCAAGCTCACAAACAATTCGAGCAAATTCAACGCTTAGAAAGCATCGGTACGCTTGCCGGTGGAGTTGCTCATGACCTCAATAATATTTTAACCCCTCTATTAGGGGGCGCGCAGCTTTTGTCTTTGAGAATTCCCGATCTTGACCCAGAAACTCGCCAATTACTAGAATTAATCGTAAATAATTCCCAGCAAGCCGCCGATCTAGTCAAACAATTGTTGTTATTCTCCCAACAAATCGATCCCAAGCTAATCGAGCTTAAGCTCGACGTGCCAATCTTGAACGTCGAGAATTTTATCTCAAAAACTCTACCTAAATATATTAAGATCGAAACCCACATTGCTAAAAATCTATTTCAAACTAAAGCAGATCCGACTCAAATTAATCAAGTGTTGATGAATTTATGCCTTAATGCTAAAGATGCAATGACCGATTGTGGAGGAACTGTTTGTATTGAAGCCCGAAATTTCATGGTAGATGAAAATTATGCTCGGCTCAATCTTGAAGCTAAAGTCGGCAACTACGTCATGATTACTGTTTCTGATACCGGTGTGGGTATTCCACCTGAAAATATGGAGCGAATTTTTGAGCCATTTTTCACGACTAAAGAAGGGTCTCAAGGCACTGGATTAGGTCTTTCAACCATTAGGGGGATTATTAAAAATCACAACGGTTTTTTAACTGTTTCCAGTCGTGTTTGTCAAGGCAGTCAATTTAGTATTTATCTTCCTGCAATCAAGGTCGAGGAAAATAGTATTGCAGGATCTCAACCGTTAAATCCCTATAAGGGAGATGGAGAATTGATTCTCGTTGTTGATGACGAAGCCTCGATCCTGGAAATTTCCAGAATCACTTTAGAAACTCACAACTACAAAGTTTTGACGGCTAAAGATGGATTAGAAGCAATCGCCCTTCATCACGAATACAATCAGGAAATTAAAGCGATTGTTATGGATATGATGATGCCGGAAATGGATGGAATTACAGCTCTTCAAGTCATACAAAAAATAAATCCACGAGTTAAGGCGATCGCCATTAGCGGATTGGTATCTCATAATAAGATCGATATGACAAAAATGCCGATCGTCGAAAATTTTCTAGCAAAACCATACAAAATAGAAGATTTACTGCTAAGCTTGCATGAGATCTTAAACAAATCCGATTCTCTCAGCGTCGCCAACTCAGATAAGTATAGCAACTGAACTATAGATTAGGACACTAATTGTCACAGCAGAGAATAGTTAGTAGTTAGTAGTTAGTAGGTAACACCATTTCTGAAAGATCGGGCTACAGATATAGCAACTGAACTATAGATTAGGACACTAATTGTCACAGCAGAGAATAGTTAGTAGTTGGTAGGTAGTAAGTAACAAATAAAATTGTCATAACCTTTACTTCAACTGGTATAAATTAAAACCGATCGCATTGCTGAGTTAGATCTTTGCTAAAAATGCGATCGGTCTGATTGAAAATTAATTAATTAGTCGACAGTTATATTCTCTGAGAGATAAACATCTTGAATGTGATGAAATAACTTAATCCCTTCATCCATCGGACGTTGAAAAGTTTTGCGCCCAGAAATCAA
>JASJCW010000223.1 GCA_030065265.1 Prochloraceae cyanobacterium | reverse complement strand
CGCATATTTCTCACAAATTATGCGATCTCGAAGAGATCCGCTAGCTTCGCTGCACTTCGTGTACGCGGTGCGCTAACTCTGAAAGCCTTATCTGGTCTGAACTTTGCCTGTAGTCAAGCTCAGAGCAGATAAATACACTATGCATTTTTAATTACAACTAAAATCAGAGCTGAACGAACTTTACAAAAATCATCTATTAATGGCATTTTTTCTAATAGTTATTAACCAAAATAATAGAAATAAAATTAAGAAATATCAAAAATGATTTATAATTAAAAGCATAAATAAATATCAATATATTCAGTTAATGAAGTATTCTTTAAAAGCCCCTATTCGCAAACATTACAATCTAGGAAAAATTAGAGGGAGAGAAATATTAGCTAATTTTGACGGTGGAAGAATCAGTTCAGATACGGGAATTATTTTGATAGCAGAATTAGATAAAAAGCTGGGAATTACTAAAAGGTTTGCGAACTGTTTTCAAGATTATCGGCATGGTTCTTATACAAACTATTCGATTATTAAATTACTAGCTCAAAGGCTTTATGGCATAATTTTAGGATATGAAGATGTAAATGACCATGATAAGCTCCGTAACGATCCAGCACTAGAAATTGCTTTAGAAAAGATATGTTTAAATAATTCAAGTTCAGAAAAATTAGCAGGCAAAAGTACAATTAATAGATTAGAATATTGCCCCGAAAATATTATCGATCAAAAATTAAGTCGTTATCATAAAATAGAACATTCACCCGAAAAAATAGCAAGAGCTTTTATTAATTATTTCTTGGGATCATACAAAAAACCGCCATTAAGTATTGTAATAGATTTAGATGTGACAGATTACGAAGTACACGGTAAGCAAGAAGGAGCATTCTTTAATAAATATTATCATTCTGTATGTTATGCTCCTTTATATATCTTTTGCGGTCATCATTTATTAGCAGCTAAACTTAGATCTTCTAATGTCGATCCTGCCGATGGAGCATTAGAAGAATTACAAAGAATTATTCCTCTCATTAGAGGAAAATGTCCGGAAACTCATATCACTATTCGTGCTGATAGCGCATATTGTCGCTTCGGAAATCCTGGATTATTGTGAAGAACAGCCATTAGTTGATTACGTTATTGCCATGTCAACTAATAATCAATTAAAATTAAGATCTAACGATATTATTAGTAAAGCACAAGAAGATTTTGAAGCTAAACTTGAACCTGTAGAAAAATTAATGGAGACATATTTTTCCAAGGAAGAAGAATTAGATGAACTACCTAAATTAATTCCAAATTCTATTTATTTCCGTTCTATATGTTACACAACAGAAAAGTCTTGGAGTCGTAAGAGACGAGTTGTGACTAAAGTAGTTTATGGTAGTAAAGGTTTAAAACTTCGTCACATTGTTACTTCTTTTACGGCGGCAAAAATTTCTCCATCTAAACTTTATACAGAAAAATATTGCCCCAGAGGTGAGATGGAAAATCGGATTAAAGAACAACAATTAGATTTGTTAGCTGACCGAACTTCAACACAAACATTTGCTAGCAATCAATTAAGACTTTGGTTATCTTCTATGGCCTATGTTTTACTAAATGCTTTTCGAGAATATTGTTTAAATAAAACAGAATTTGCCAACTCTACTATCGGAACAATTCGTCAAAACTTTCTTAAATTAGGGGCGAGAATTACTGTTAGTTGCAGAAGAACTTTAATCGCAATTGCTAGCTCTTATCCTTATCAAAATATTTTGGCAATCGCTCATTCAAGAATTCAAGCTATTCCTAATACAGGGTGACTTTTAATCTTGAACAAAAAAATTAAATAATTTTCCCCTGGCTGATAATCTATTTAGTCTATTTTATTGTGAAAATTTTTCTCGTTCGAGCCACTTTATTTGTTATATATTCAGATTTTTAACTAATTTAATAAAATTTTGAGCCAGACAATTCAAAAATTCAGTCTAACCGGCAATAAAATCTATTTTTTAATCGATAATTCAGCTCTAAAATAAATTTGTGAGAAAAATGGGTTTACTAATTTTGTCAACCCCAGACCAAGATCTGCCTCGCAAAAGTCGTTTTCCCGAAGGAATTTCACCATCCCAAGATAGTTCAAAAGCACTTTTTGGTTTTTGTTTGGTGGCAATTTTACCTAAAACTCCTGCTGCTTGAAGTTGGCGATTAACAGGATAATCTTCGCCAATCAAGATATATTTTTGAGTATTGTAAAGAGAAAATAGAGACGATCGAGAAACTTGAATGCTGCCAAGCCACTTAATACTAGCAATGCCAACCCAACCAGAGACTAACAATCTCACTGGAAAGCCATGATCTCGAGGTAAAGTATCACCATTCATGGCATAGACAACAAGAGTATCGTTGGCTAATGCTTTTTCAATTGGAATCGGACGTTGAACTTTATTAGCATCTAAACTAATCGGCATTACGTCTCGAGCTGTGAACTGAAGGCCGGCTCGTTCTAAGATTTCGCTCATTGGTACTCCCGTCCATTCTGCCACTCCAATGCCGCCTAATTTCCACTGCGTTCCGCTAGCTGCTTTACCATAAGCTGTTTGATAGAAACTTCTACCATTACCAGCACATTCAATCGCACGAATAACTGAAACTGAAGGCATTTGCAGCAGTTCGGAGTAGCTAAACGAGCGAGGATGGGAAACTCCATCGCCAAAAACATTTAAACGCCACCGATCGGCTTCAATCAGAGGAGTAGGATTATTGTTGCGAACGAAAAACAAGTGATTTGGTACGATGTAACCTCGATCGTACATATTTTCCCAACGCATTTCTAAATTTGTATTCATTTGGTAAAACCAATCGGGTCTTACTTGTTTGACGATCGCCCCAGATTCGTTAGCAATTGCTTTGTGAGATTGATTCGGTTTCGCTAAAATAGTTGCTGCTGTCGATCCAGTCCCTAAAGCTAATAATTGCAGTATGCGACGGCGCGAAATTCCTAAAACTTGCGATCGTTGCCAAAACCATTCTGCGGCTCTGTTGCGATCGTAAGTTGCTTCATTGAGTAAATCTTTGCGATCCATAAGTTTTGATTCTTTTATTTGTTTTAAAAAAAATTTTTATAGTCAAGTTATTGTTTTTTAGATTAAGATATCAATCCCAGATTAAATTCTGTTGCAATTAAATAATGGTAATAATCTGAGAATATGATTGAGATTGAGAAAAATCAAAAATTGTCTAATGCTTATTTTTATTAGTTCTATTTCGTATTGATTTGATTTGATTTATTTGAGAAATAATTATTTTTTTATATAAATCATTATTTGTCTTTTTTGTTAAAAAAGCAAGACATTTATTACATTAATTTAAATAACTTTAACCAATTAAATATATCAGCAAAGGGATGGATTTGATAACCAAGTAAGATGTTAGAATGAAATAGCTATTGGATTGAACAATCTTTTATCCCTCTTTGGTCATTTGGAGGAAACTAAATAAAAATCGAAAAGATTAGACTTTTATGATATCAGCATTACAGCTCTTAACTTCTGATAGCAACTCAAAATAAATCTGCCGGATCTTGTTGAGCTAATTTAGATAACTGGGGTGCACTGAGAAAACGGAGCAAAATTTCTCAAATCATTCTTGAGTTGAGTTTTTAACCGTTTCAATCTTTTCAAGTCATAAAAGACGGTTATCAAAAAAAATTAGCTCAATTTAAGTTTCAAGTCCAGTGTGGTGTGAGAAAGCTTAGAAATAATATTGAGGAGGTCTCAGATGACGATTACTCTGAATCACACTATAGTGCCGACAAGAGATAAGAAAGCATCGGCAAAGTTTTTTGCGGATATTTTTGGTCTCAAAGTGGATTCGCCCGTAGGTCACTTTGCAGTTGTTGAGATCAATGAGAGGCTCACGTTTGACTTTGCCGAGCGGGAAGAATTTGAGTCTCATCACTATGCATTCCACGTCAGTGATGAAGAATTTGAGGCGATCTTGGCACGGGTCAAAAAAGCCGGTCTCGAATATAGTAGTGACCCGATGCATCGCAATAAAGGAGAAATTAATCACAGAAAAGGGGGACGAGGATTTTATTTCTATGACCACAATGGTCATAACTTGGAATTGCTCACCCGTACCTAAATCTTAGCTCGATAGATTGCGTTTCCTTAGACAATCGTATTTGATTCAATTTCTCTTTCCGCGCGTCAAAAAGTAATATGCTCAGATTACTTTTTGAGTTCGACAAGGGCGATTGCAGTCCAAAAGTTTTGATGAGTATTTATACTCATTTCTCATAGATTTAAAATTGCAATGTAAATCTTAATCTGTCTTGAATAAGCAAAGCAATTAAGTAGTTTCAAAAGATAGTAAAATAAGAAAAAAAAATAATCTTAATAAAAGATTTTTGATAATTTATTTTCATGAGTCCATTAGTAAATAATATTGAAGCCTGGGTTTCTCGATCGAACTCGCTGAGCCGCAAACCCGGTTGCGCCCTTACCGTCTGCTGCTCTGGAGCGACGCGCATTCCTTTCATGGGCGAGAGGTCGATTAGTAAACCGCAATTGCATACAGATTTGCCAGCTATATTGTGGCCTCGGCCCCGTACAGCTACTTGCAGGTCTTGCTCTCGAGCAAATCTAACGCTGTGAACGACATCACCTGCTCCAGCGCAGCGAACGATTAAACCCGGATGCTTGTCAATCAAACCGTTCCATACTTTGCGGGCTGGATCGTAACCTTTGTCGCCAGGTCTGAGAAGTTCGCCACGTAGCTGCGCCTTGAATCGTTCGGTAGGAGTTTCTGACATGAATTACCTCCTCGAGCTGATTGATTAATTTTAAAATTTTGAAAACATCTCTGGGCGGCTTAACTGTTTATTTAGCCGCATTTATCTTGATTAGATTGTACACGATTTTCTGAGCCAGAGGACAAGCAAACATTTCAATTGTTTAACCTTAACGATCGTAATACGAATCGAGAATTGCTTTGAGTTGGTGGAAAAGATCGATTGAGGCATCAATTTCATCTTTTTTGATGGAAAGACTCTCAACATTAATACCTAAAGGCATATTTGAAACTGCGGTCGAGTCTAAAATCCGTCGCCAATTGTCGCAACAAACCTGAATAGATTGATAAAGTAAGATATTGCAGCCCAAATTGTTGCCAACATTCGTCAAGCCAAGTTTCAAAATCGGCTTCTGGATGATGAACAACAAACTTGTAATTGATAATTTCTTTACCGGTCAAATTTTTGAGAATTTTGGCATAGGCTCGAGCATCAATGGTTGGTAGAAAGGGAAAGGGTCTCGGGTTTTGAGTTCTGCCAACTTCATCTTGAATGTTATAAACGTTAATCGCATCGAGAGCCAACTCGGACAATCTGGCCCTTAATTTTTCTGCGATCTCAGAACACTTTTGTCGCGATGTTCCCTGTCGCGGAGGAGTAGTGCCATATAAATACAGTCCTCTGTCTCGAGCGAGTAGTTTTGATTTTAATTCCATATATGTTGACGACTTGAATTGATTTTTGCGCTTTGAATAGAGTAGCTGTCTGGTTCAGAAAACCTCCTCGTTGAGATTTTCTGAGCTAAAAAATTTAAGTTGAGGCTAAACTTGTTGGCTCTTTTGCTGGAGAAAGTTCGATTTGAGAAATTTCCGCTCCTAGTGCTCGAGTCAATACTTGAGGTTGAGTTTGACGAGTGGGAGCAGCAAGATATTGACCGATCGCTTTTGGTGGCAATGGCAAGAGATGGTGAGCGATCGTATAGTAACGATGAGTTTGTTTTTGAAGTATTCTACGCCCTTGGATCGATTCAGTTGCAACTTTTTTGCGTAACTTGATAATCGCATCAAAAATTGCTTCGGGACGGGGCGGACACCCTGGGATGTAAACATCTACAGGGATCAGTTTATCTACGCCTCTAACTGCAGTAGACGAGTCAGTGCTAAACATCCCTCCAGAGATAGTACAAGCCCCCATTGCGATGACGTATTTTGGTTCTGCCATTTCTTCATAAAGACGTACCAAAGCAGGGGCCATTTTCATCGTAATCGTTCCTGCGGTAATAATTAGATCGGCTTGTCTGGGACTGTTACGGGGGATTAAGCCAAAGCGATCGAAATCGAAGCGCGAGCCAATCAAACCAGCTAACTCAATAAAGCAACAAGCCGTTCCAAACATTAGCGGCCATAAGCTCGAAAGCCTTGCCCAATTATAGAGGTCATCTAATGTGGTTAAGACAACATTTTCGGAGAGGTCAAGAGTGACTCGAGTCGAATTAATCGGATTGAGAATTTTTTCTTTTTTCCGATTTTCTCGCGGAGAATTTTTATTTATTAAAGTAGCACTCATTTTGGGTTTTTTCACCTGCAAACGATCGCCACGCTTGCTTTTTAAGAATTGTGATTGCAGAATCAAATTAAGAGATTTGCTCAAAAGGTGAAGAGTTTAAAATCGACTTAGGTCTAGCAGTGAAGATTCAGAAAGCCCAAGCGCGGTAATATAGAAGCAAAATCAACTAACTTCTATAATTTAATTATATCAATTCTGATTACAGAGATGATGCACGCAGAAATTGAACAATTTATCTCTACTTAACTTGCTGGGGCCCGATACCAAGGTTTATCTAAAGATGCAAAATGTCAAGCAAATCTTAATTACTACCATCTCAGGTCAGATATTAAGAGCGAAATTGTTATAGACAAGATCAAAACTGTCCCGCATAAGTTAAAAATCGAAGAGTAAGTTAACATTGCTTTAATTTCAATTGATAGCGATTTCGGAGAAAAAAATGAAGCTAAACTATTATAGTTTTTGGTTGTTCTCAACTCTTTAACAGGACGTAATTAATCATTTTTAGTTAGATTTGTCCATCCGATTATCCGCTTGCCGAGGGTAAATACTAAAGAATTTGCTAACCCTAATTGATGAGAAACTCGAGCGAGTAAAGTATAGTTTTTCAGAATAACTGAAAGTTCTTGAGGACAAGTTCTAAAATCGAGATACAGCGTTATAACCCGATCGTCAATGCGACGAAATATATGGCAGTTGAGAGGAACAACCGCAGTTAACTGGCGAAACCGGTTGATAGCTTCTTGTTCCAATTGCTGGGTTTAGTCAGCAATTGGAGAATTTTCAAACATAATATTGATGAGAATTAATTAACTCAGGTAAAATTATTTAAAAGGCTAAAATTTTCAATCACTCTTGGCTCGGTTGCAGAAATGAAGCTTTACAGGATAGGGATTGAGCAGCTTGAACTGTAAAAAACGCGATCTTTCTTGAAATTGAATCCCTTAAAGCCTCGATCTTACTGTATTTAATTCTGCAACCAAGCTATCTCTCTCCAAAACCTATTTTTAGGAGAACTTGGTTGCAGAGATTTTGCTTGGTTTAAGGCTCGAAAACAAACAAGATCGATTTGTCTTTTAAGCTAAAGATAGTCGTTCAAACTTATTTTCTAGAGACTTCATTAGTGATTGAAAAGGCTCAACAAATTGCTCGATCCCTTCTTCCTTCTGACCTCTGACTTCATAATCACCAAGGTAAAGGAACTTCTATAATCGGATCGCTCCCAGCTTCAGAGTAGCCGACGAACAAGAAATTACCCCTAATGTAATTATGTAAGGCAATAAAACCCTCTCCGTTATCAATCAAATAGCGTCCCGCGAAGCGGCACGAGCGCAGCGACCTCGATTCCCAATGTATTAATTCTCTGGCCCATACCAGCAAAAATAGCGTTATTGATCCGCGCTCGCCTTGGCGAGATCCCTGCGGGATCGCTTGCGAAGCTATTGGGACATTTTATGCTCAAAGTTTTCTTACCCTGACAAATAACAAAGCTTAAATCGCAAAATAGCAGCACTAACCTGACATTATCCGGTGCAGCTTCAATAAATCGATCTAATACCAATTTATTTATCATAGCGATCTCGCCTTCGCGAGATCCGCTTCGCGGTGCGCCCCAAGACGAAATTTTCATTCCTAAATAATACATAAATACTAAAAAAATATCTAAATAAAAACCTTTAGGGCAAGTGAAGTAAACAAAAATAATCAAAATGAACTATTTCTCAAAAGACCCTAATTACGTTCCTAAACAATTAATTTTGATTTTGTTGTTTGGGGCTACCTGTATTTTTATGACGCTTTAGATCGTATCCAGATAGTTTCTGTATATTATTTTAATATAAGGACAATACAGGCTTTGCCAAACTTCATAACGAACGCGACAAATGAAGAGGTGGACGAAATGGCAAGTCAAATAATAGGTTACTACAACTCTCGCAAACAGAAGCTACTAGAGGATTTTGACAAAACTTCTGAATTAATGAAAGATAGGCTTAGCGATCGCTACGGCAAAGAATTTGCTAGTAAACTTCATCTTGAAGTGCGCCAGGAATATGAGGAACTAATTCCAGATATTCCTTACATTAAAGGGTTGCGAGCCAAATTATTAAATATCTTTCTGATAATCACTGCCCAAGAACTTGCGACTTATAAAGGAATGAAAAAACACGGTTTGTCAGCCGCAGAAGCTTGGGAAATTTGTCATCAAGCACTGCGTTTGAGATTGGCTCAGATACCTCGATGGAAGCGGTGGCTGTTGAAGCAGATCGTGTTTTCGCCCTTGGTTAAGAAGATTATCGCCACCAGAGCAAGGAAACAGCAAAAGTACCGCTTTGGTGAGTTTGAGATTGAGTATCTCATTGGCAAGGGAAATGATTTCGATTTGGGTGTTAATTACTCTCAATGCGGCAATCTCCGCTTTGCTATCGAACATGGAGGAGAAGAATTTGCCCCTTATATCTGTATGTCAGATATAGCCTTGAGCGATGCTTTGGGATGGGGATTAATCCGTACCCAAACCCTGGCTGATGGCTGCGATTATTGCGATTTTCGACTGAAGAAAGGAGCGGCAACCCAGATTTCATCTCAAACACCTCAAGTACAGCAAGCGATCGAAACAATTCGCGATAAAGAGGAGAAGAAAGGCATGGTAGAGAATGCTTGAAATGCTAGCAGTTTTTACTTTTTACTTCGAGAGTCATCTAGCTGAATTAAATCTGTTTAGATCGCTCTATCTGAGCTAAGAGAGACTCCAGCTTTTTCTTAGGATTATTGAGCAACAGTTTCTTAGCTTTTTTAACTTGTTTGTAAGTCGATTCCATTCGCGTACCAATATTATCTTCTTTTTGTTTTATAGGTCGATCGAACCTCACCTTACTTCGATGTTAGATCGGAATAATTTTCAATTTCGTTGAGTTTGGCAATCAAAGTAGCTCGTAACTTACTCAATTCTTTAGGTTTTAACTTGGCGATCTTGACCTTTTT
>JASJCW010000222.1 GCA_030065265.1 Prochloraceae cyanobacterium | reverse complement strand
TTTTTCTCCGGTTAAGTCGGCTGCTTGTTCGGGTTTCATCAAGCTGAGTCTCTATTTAGTTTTATTTGCCCTCTGTAGTATCGTTTTACGCTCGTCTCGCTGGCGATCTTGGCTAACGTGAAGCAAAACTCCAATTAGCCAAGATCGCCAGCGAGACGAGCGTAAAACGATACTACAGAGGGCAAATAAAACTAAATAGAGACTCAGCTTGATGAAACCCGAACAAGCAGCCGACTTAACCGGAGAAAAAGCAGTAGCAATACCAGCAATACCCCAGTATAAAAAAGCTAAACCATGAATTGGAGTAACGCCAGATCCGAGACGATTCTCTGCTAAAGTAAGTATTATCCAAAACAAAGCGATCGCGATTAATAAGATCCCGATCGAACTTGTAGAGACAAAAGGCGCGAGGGTAAATAAAATAGCAATTAGAAAAGCTCCAATTGCTTCCGAGTAGCCCAGCAACCAACTACTTTCTCGCCAACGGCCGCAAATACCTACCAAACGATGTAAATAGCTTGCACCCAGCCAAAGATAAGGATGCCAATCTAACCGTGCGAATCTAGCCCTTGCAAAATTCATAAGCAAAAATTGGATCGGTTCGTTCTTATAGTATTTAAACTAATATTGACTATAATTAGGCTAAGATTGTCGATAAGTTTTGTTTTTTATTTTATTCAGGCTTGTTCGGCTATTTTTTTAGGTAACTGCAATACATAACGATAGCCAGATTCGGGCGTACCTTGAACTATTGTTTGACCGTTGTGAATTTCAGTCAGATGACAAGCTAACAGCAGACCTAGAAGTTTGCGATAGTTTTTATCAGAACCATTTTCTTTTTGTTGTTCTTTTTCTTTTAAAGCTATTGTCAGTGCCTCAGCAGTCAGGACTCGATCGCTTGAAGGATAATCTTTGCTTCGCTCCGCTCCATTTTCGGAATTAAGAGCAAGTAAGCGGTCGATCGAGCTAAAATTGTAGAGTTCGACTTGTGGCAAACCATCTTCTAACCAAGGATGACTGGCCCAAATAGAAATATTTAAGGTTTGGCTGCGATGAGAAACGTGGATGTGGACTTCGCTCCCTGCTTGAGAAGATTCAATTACTCCAACTGACAAATAATATAGAGCTTGTCTGACTTTTTCTTTATCCAATAACCAGATATGATTGCCTGGTTCTACGGACAAAATCAGTTCTTGTCTTTGTTGTTTGGCAATTTGCTCTAAACTGTTTAAGACCTGCTGACAAAGCATTTCAATTTCAGTAGGAGCGAGTTGCAACTGAGAAAGATCGTGCTTAATTCCGCCTAAATTAACAATTTCTTCGGCTAAAGAGATTAAATACTGACCGCTAGTATGGATAATATCCATATATTCTTTCTGCTTGTTGGTCAAAGGCCCGTAAACTTCGCTTTTGAGGACGCTAGCCATACCGATTACTGAAGTTAAAGGCGTTCTAAATTTTTGAGTTAACTGTTCTAGTAATCTAACTCTAATTGTATTAGTGGAAAGGCTTGATGAAGATGAAGCAATCGGTTTAGTAGCCGAACGGGATGATTGAATATCTTTGTCGATTTGCCAATTTTTGACATCTCGATCTCGCGGCGATCTTTCCGTAATTGTCTTTGGTTTGGTTTTGAGCAAACGATCTCTTTCAAATTCTCGCAAACACCAACGAGCGGTCATTGCTAAAAATTGAATCTCTTTAGCACTAAATTGACGCGGTTCTAGATCCATTATTGCTAAAGTACCGATACACTCGTCTCGAGCGGTGATTAATGGAGTGCCTAAATAGGCGCGAATCCCGTAATCTTGGACTAAAGCACTGCTAGCAAAGACCGGATTGGCGATCGTATCTTCGATAATTAAATTTTGATTGCTATCGACAACATAAGTATCGAAACATTCTTGTCGCGGTATGCTGCGCGATGCTGCTAACTGATTCATTAATCCGATTTTGTACAAACCTACGGCCGATTTGAGCCAGAATCGATCCTGAACCATCAAACCTAAAATACAGATCGGTGCTTCGATAAAATTAGCAGCAGTTTGAGTTGCTTCCTCGAAGACGGGAACGGTTTCTACTTCTAACAAACCGAGATTTTCTAAAGCAACGAGTCTTTTTTGCTCTCTTGCTGCGGGAGTTACACCATCCAAACGACAAAATAGTCTGTTTTTTGGGTTAATCATGGAAACTCTTACCCTTGAATTTATTGCTTCCAATTGCATCTTTAATCTCAATAATCCCAATAAGTCTGACTTTTTTTAAATATTTACAAGATTGTTTGTTTTTGTCCTTGCTAGATATTTTCTGTGGTTAAAGTAGATTCTTACTTATGACCAAACAAGCAATGCCAAGTTAAACTCTTGCTATACTTAAAGTTCCCCAACGAGGTTCACGAGCAAACATATTTTATTGAGATTGTCGATCGACTTTTGTGCGGATTGAATTTTGAGCGATTGGTTTAGTCTTTAATTATAAATTTTGCGACCAAACTGGATGAGAAAATAAAGAAGTAATGACCCGCACTCCTCGCAATTGATTTAATAATGGTAAATGTCCCGTCGGAGCGTTCAGATCCCAGGTAAATTCTTGGGGGTATCGAGTCCAATTATTGTCATTTTTCCAACCAATTTTTTGCCAAAGTTGAGAAAAATCTTTTCCTACCCCCAACCAGAGTTTTCTTTGTACTGCAAATCCAAATTTGCCTTCCGAATAAACCCACCAAAGGCGATCGATCGTTTGCAGATCCGTGCCAGGGATTTTATCTACTTCCGTAAAATAGAGCCACTTTCGGGCGATCGCATCGCTTCCGGCTAATTCACAGAGTTTTGCTCGGGTCAGACTGTCTGCTGCTTGAAAATCTTTTTGAATCAGTAGTTTTTCTAGAGTTTGATAATCTATGTCTGCTGCCGATTTCAAGGTCACGATCCCATTTTTGAGGTATTTTTCGACCAATTCTTGAGTTCCGGTTGTTTGAGCGGCAATCAGTTCTTGATAAACTTTTCCTGCAACTAAGTTGGGGGATTCTGAAGAGCTAGATTTGAGAAATTCGATTAGTATTTCCCAACCTGAATTGCCACTGTCAATCAATTTGGGAACTAGTTTCAGTTTATCTTTGTCTGAGGAGGAGTTAAATTGGGTTGCTAGTTGGGAAATATCATCCATAATAATTTCAGATCGAGGCCTGCTAATCTACTGTAGTTGAGGTTAGCTATTCCTTAATCCCGAATTGCTAAATAATTTTATAGATAAATTGATGGCAGCTTGAGATACAGCCATCGCTTAACATACCACGTTTCCGCAACTTCAGCAAGTCTAGCAGCAGTAGGGGTTTCAAGTTGGAGGGAGTCGTGAACAGGCAAACAGGCCAGAAGAAATTGTTTGCAGCATTATTTTAGACCTTCTCTTCAAAGGGGAGGATCTGACCCTGAATAAAAAGGGAACGATTCCCCCGATTGCCTCCGAATCACCAGGCTTAGTCCGAAAAGTTGTTGCCGGTTTTTCGCGCTTTAATTGTGGGGATCGAAACTACAAAATCGACCTCGATTATACTTGAGATCGATCTAGATTAACGTGTTTATTAAACAGAGAATTAAGTCTGATTTTTAGCTTTTTTATAACCTTGTTCGTAAGCAAAACGAACTAATTGAGCGCGATTGTCGAGTTGTAATTTATTCAAAATATTACTCAGATGGGTTTGAACTGTACGAGGAGAGATAAACAAGTTATCACTAATTTGCTTGTTAGTCAGACCCTGAATTACTTCCCAGAAAACTCTTTCCTCTGCAGGTGTTAAAGGTAGAGGATCTGGTTCATAAGTCTGGGTTACTTGCAAAGCAGCCTCTCCTTCTTGAGAACCAAAACCGGAAATAGCGATATTAGCTTTGTTAGTAACCGCTAGTTGTTGGATCATGCGAACGATCTCGGAATGAATGCGTCGGGATTTTTCGAGCAAGCCTTCAATCTTAGCTAATAGTTCGTTCCATTCAAAGGGTTTAGTTAGATAATCGTCAGCACCCATTGAATGGCCTTGAACTCGATCTTCAATGGTATCTTTACCGGAAAGAAAGATAAAAGGGACTAACTGTCCCGAAGGTTGGGCGCGAACTTGACGACAAAAATCAAAGCCATTCATTTCCGGCATTGCCACATCGGAAACGATTAAATCGGGAGAGTAATCTTGAAAAGCTGCTAAACCATCAGATCCAGATCCGGCATCTTCAACTTGGTATCCTTGTTTTTCTAAATAACGGCGGATAACTTTACGAAGAACATTATCATCATCGACTATTAATATTTTTTTCATTTTAATAAAGTAAATAAGCGCGATCGAACGGTTTGTCAAAAATAGGAAAAAATCAACTCGCAAACGAATTTTTCCTTAACCTATTATTCCCATTTCCATCCCAGAACTATGCTTATATACAGATACTCTAGAAAAAACCCCGCAATCAATTTTTTACTCTACAAATTAGAATTTCTCAAACAAAGCATATGTACGAAAAAATTACACCTCCTACTACTGGATCGGTCGTTACTTTTAAAGATGGTAAACCGATAGTTCCTGACGATCCGATCGTCCCCTTCATTCGCGGTGACGGTACGGGAGTAGATATCTGGCCGGCAACGCAAAAAGTAATTGATGCGGCGGTAAAATCGGCTTACGGCGATCGGCGTAAAATTAATTGGTTTAAAATTTATGCTGGTGACGAAGCCTGCCAATTATACGGAACATATCAATACTTGCCTGAAGATACTCTCAAAGCGATTAAAGAGTACGGTATTGCGATTAAAGGGCCTTTAACTACTCCGATCGGTGGTGGAATTCGTTCTTTAAATGTTGCTTTAAGACAAATCAACGAACTGTACGCTTGCATTCGTCCTTGTCGATATTATCCGGGAACTCCTTCTCCTCACAAATACCCCGAACAACTCGATGTCATCGTTTATCGAGAAAATACTGAAGATATTTATTTGGGGATCGAATGGTGTCAGGGGAGCGAAATTGCCGATAAATTAATTCATATCCTCAACAATGAATTGATCCCTGCTTCTCCCGAACACGGTAGCAAAAGAATTCGTCCCGATTCGGGGATCGGGATCAAACCAATCAGCAAAACTGGTTCTCAGCGTCTGATCGGTCTGGCGATCGAACATGCTTTAAAATTGCCCAAACCCAAACAAAAGGTAACTTTGGTACACAAGGGCAATATTATGAAATTTACCGAAGGTGCTTTTCGCGATTGGGGTTACGAACTTGCAACTACTGAGTTTCGCTCTAGTTGCGTTACCGAACGAGAATCTTGGATTCTCAGCAATAAGGAAAGCAATCCAGAAATTACGATCGAAGATAATGCTCGTAAAATCGAGCCGGGATACGATGCTTTAACTGAGGACAAACAAGCACAAATACGCTCTGAAGTTAAAGATACTCTCGATGCGATTTGGGAGACTCACGGTAATGGTAAATGGAAAGATTTAGTTATGGTTGAGGATCGCATTGCCGATAGTATTTTCCAACAAATTCAAACCAGGCCGGGTGAATATTCGATTTTGGCGACGATGAATCTAAACGGCGATTATCTTTCCGATGCTGCTGCTGCGGTTGTTGGCGGTTTGGGTATGGGGCCCGGTGCGAATATCGGCGATCGCTGTGCTATTTTTGAAGCAACTCACGGCACTGCTCCAAAACACGCTGGTTTGGATCGGATCAATCCGGGTTCTTTAATTTTATCGGGGATGATGATGTTGGAATATATGGGTTGGCAAGAAGCGGCCGATTTGATTGCTGGAGCGATCGGCAAAGCAATTAGCGATCGCCAAGTCACTTACGATCTGGCGAGAATGATGAATCCTCCCGTCGAACCTTTAAAATGTTCTGAATTCGCACAGGCAATCGTCGATCGCTTTTAATTAATTGCTCTCAGTTCGTTAGCTTATGCCTTGGCCCCCAGGGGCTTTAGGCTAACTTCATTTTTGGAGTCAGATTTTCTAATTTATCTTTTTCGGCCATAATTTCAATTATTTTCATGATTTTAATATTTTCTTGCCGACTCGATTCTAAACTGCGATCGTAAACAAGTCTTTGACTGTCTTTAGTTTTGATTAGGTTATAGTATTTTTGCTCTAAAATTTGCTGAATGTTTTTTTCTAATAATTGAGAGGGCACTTTTAAACGAATAATTATAGTTGCTTCTGATTCGTTTTCTATGGCTTGAATTTCTAAGTCTCGGCGGCCTGTTTCGAGTTGCAATTGCCAAAATGCACTGAGAAATATTTGCCAATCAATTTTATCTTGAAATACTAAATTGACTGTTTGTTTTTTGTTTTGTAATATTTTGGCAAATTCTCCTGCAAGCAAGTTGCGATCGCGATCTTCAGGGCAGCGTTTTTGTCGGTCGCTCTTAAAATAAAAGTATTCGCAGATGATTCCACTTAAATTAGTTTCGTTATTAATTTGCCAATCTTCAAGACAGGTGGCGGTGAAAATGGCGCGATCGAAATTAGTGCTTAAAGCTTTCGCTCCACTTAAAGAAGCCCCGGTTAAATTTGCTCTTTCTAAGGATGCATTATTGAGATTTGCACCTCTTAAATCAGCTTGACCTAGTCTTGCACCTCTTAAATTTACCGCTCTTAAATCGGCAATACTCAAACAAGCTCCCCTCAGATCTGCTTCAATTAATTTCGCTCGCCACAATTTAACTGCTCTGAGATCGGCTTCAACTAATTTCGCTCTCCATAAATTTGCCCCTCTTAAATCTGCTTCAATTAGAGAAGTGCGGTTTAAATTTGCTTGCCACAAGTTTGCCCCGCTCAGATCTGCTTCAATTAGAGAGACTCCATTGAGGTTTGCTTCTTTGAGATCTGCTCCGATTAATTTTGCTCTGCTCAGTTTGCTACCTCGCAAGTTAGCTGCTCTCAGTTTTGCTTGACACAGACTTGTTTTATTCAGAGAGGCTCTGACTAAAATAACCGAGTTTAATTTTGCTTCTCTTAGATCTGCGCCATTAAGATTGACTTCAATCAATTTAGCAGTGGTTAAATTTGCTCTGGTTAAATTTGCACCCCTCAAATCTGCTTTGCTCAGATCCGTTCGTTCTAAATTTGCTTTAGTTAGATCTGCTTTATTTAAACGAGCCCCACTCAAATTCGCACCTTTAAAATTAGCCGCGATCGCGCAACTTTGGCTGAGATCGGCTCCGCTGAGATCTGCTTTAGTTAAATTGGCTCGGCTTAAATTAATATGTTCTAAGTTGGCTCGGCTCAAATCAGGAACTATGTCTGGATTTTCTTGTCTCCATTCATTCCATCGTTCCACTTTTTGCCAAAGCAGTTTAAGGTGTTGTTCGTTCGCCATCTGCAACCTCTGGTTGTTCGTCAAGTAATATAGCTAGATCGATCTAAGAAATTCTCCGTATAAATACTTAGGAATGCGTTCTCGGTTTCGGAACAACAAATAGGTAGAAATATTCTTATTTCCTAAATACTAACTTAACAATTAATATAATATAAATTTAATAGCTTTACATTCGGAGTAAATATTTTCTTGTAGCTACAAGAATAACTTATCGAGATCTTTAATTTTTGAGATATTTCTTGTTAAGAAAGAACCGCAAAATCTAGTAACTATCTCGAGGAATTTAATAAGTAAAAAAAGCTAAATGGAGCTTCTTTTGAAGAGAGGCGATCGCAATTGTCCTCTCGATCTTCTTAAAAAATGGCGATCGCGAGTCAAATCCTACTGTCAAAAAAAAGAATGTATGGTAAAATATTAAGGGTAAACTCGCATAATTTAAGAAGTTTTAAGTTTAAAGCAAAGTTTTTAACCGTAAATTTGCAGTTTAACAGAATTACCCGGCATTTAATGGAGTTTTTCGCCCTATGAGCTTCCCCCAGGAGCGGATTATCCCCACAGATTTAAGCAATGAAATGTCTCGATCGTACATCGAATACGCAATGAGCGTTATTGTCGGTCGAGCACTTCCAGATGCAAGAGATGGCCTCAAACCAGTCCATCGTCGCATTCTCTACGCCATGTACGAGCTAGGACTGACTCACGACCGTCCGTTTCGCAAATGCGCCCGCGTAGTTGGGGAAGTATTAGGTAAATATCATCCTCACGGAGATACGGCAGTTTACGACGCTTTAGTGAGAATGGCGCAAGATTTTTCGATGCGTCAACCTTTAATTGAAGGACACGGAAATTTCGGTTCGATAGATAACGATCCCCCGGCAGCAATGCGCTATACGGAATGTCGCTTGCAATCGTTGACAACTAACGCGATGTTGCGAGATATCGAATCGGAAACAGTAGACTTTATCGATAACTTCGACGGTTCGCAGCAAGAACCAGTAGTTTTACCCGCGAGGATACCCCAACTACTATTAAACGGTTCTTCAGGAATTGCCGTGGGCATGGCAACAAACATCCCACCCCACAACCTCGGAGAAATAATCGACGGCTTAATCGCATTAATTCAAAATCCAGAAATCGGCGATCGCGAATTAATGAAACACATTCCCGGGCCTGATTTTCCCACCGGAGGACAAATTTTAGGGCGATCGGGAATCAAAGATGCTTACACCACCGGAAGAGGTTCGATAACCATGAGGGGTGTAGCAGAAATAGAAACCGTCCGACAGCGAGGTAAGCCGGAAAAAGAAGCGATAATAATTACCCAACTCCCCTACCAAACAAACAAAGCTGCACTAATCGAAAAAATAGCCGAACTAGTAAACGATAAAAGAATCGACGGCATTTCAGACATCAGAGACGAAAGCGATCGCAACGGCATGAGGATAGTCATCGAACTCAAACGAGATGCCTATTCCAGAGTCGTCCTCAACAATCTCTACAAACAAACACCCTTACAAGCCAACTTCGGGGCTAACATGTTGGCTTTGGTTAACCGCGAACCCCAATTACTAACAATTAGGCAATTCCTCAGCGTCTTCTTAGACTTCAGAATTGAAGCAATTACCAGAAGAACTCAATACCAACTGAGGAAAGCCGAAGAAAGAGACCGTCTGTTGCAAGGCTTATTAATCGCCTTAGACAATTTAGATGCGGTTATCGAACTGATTAGGGGTGCGGCCGATGCAGCTACGGCAAGACAAGGATTGATTGAAAGATTCGGCCTATCTCAAGTCCAAGCAGATGCGATCCTGCAAATGCAACTGAGACGCTTGACAGCTTTAGAAGCGGAGAAAATCAAAGCCGAACACGAAGAATTGCAAGTAAAAATTGCCGATCTGCGCGACATTCTCGCCAAAAGGGAAAGAGTTGAAGCAATCATTACCGAAGAAGTTCAACA
>JASJCW010000221.1 GCA_030065265.1 Prochloraceae cyanobacterium | reverse complement strand
ACTGTTTCGGTTTCAAAACTAGCATCTAAATCGAAGTCAGTCATTTCTTCTATTTTTGCTTCGCTGACTGTTTCGGTTTCAAAACTAGCATCTAAATCGAAGTCAGTCATTTCTTCTATTTTTGCTTCGCTGACTGTTTCGGTTTCAAAATCAATAAAATTTTCTCGATCTATTAAATTCGCATTATTTTTTACACTTTCAACTGCAGTAAGAGATTCTTCAATATTAAGATCTTTTGGCGATTCTAACTCTAAATTCTTATTATCTTGCGATTTTAATTTATCTATAAAACTATTTTTTTCTTCTATTGCTTTTTCTTCTATATTTTGATTTAATAAATCTTCTTGTAACTCACTACTTAAATTTTCTTTTTCTTTTAACTGTTCTTGCGATTGAAAGTTTTGTTCTAATTCCTGTTTCAAGCTTGCAATATTTTCATTTTGCAGATCTATTTGAGACTGTTTAGAGACAACTTGTTGTTCTAAATTAATAATTTGTTCTTGTTGTTGATTTTGAAAAGATGAATTACTTTCTTGAATTTTAGCAATCTCTTCTTCTTTTATTTTGATTTCTTGTTGAAGATGTTCGAGATTTTCAGTTTGAACCTTGATTTGAGACTCTTTAGATTCTATTTGTTGCTCTAAATTGACAAGTTCCTCTTTATTATTAATTAATTCTACTTGGAGAGATTCGTGATTGGCTTCTAATTGATTTAGCTGAGATTGAGCAAGATCGCTTTTTTCTTGTAATTGTTCTATCAGTGTTTCTTTAGCGGCTAATTCTTGCTTGACTTGCTCTGATTCTTCAGTTTGTTGTTGAGATTGTAATTGTTGCGTTTCTAATTTTTGTTCCAATTCTGCGATCGCTGCAGATTTGGCTAGTAAGTCTTGTTGTGCAGAACGATCGCAATCTTCAAGTTGCTCGATTCTTGATTGATACTCTTTAAGTTGTCGTTGCAAATTTTGCTCTAATTCAATTTGTTGAGATAAATCTTTCTGTTGCTGTTCTATTCTTTTTTGCAGATCTTCAACTCTATTATCTTTATTCTGAGATTCTGTTTGTAAACTATTGTAGTTTTGTTCTAGTGCGGCTATTTGCGATCCGCTATTTTTTAATTGTTCTTCTAATTGTTTGCGCTTGTCTCCAGCGTTTTTAAGCTGAATTCCCAACCCACTTGCACCTACACCGAGTAAACCTATTGCTCCAAATGCAGCATAATTAAGATTATTTTCGCCATTTTCAGTAGATGCTCGAGCAAGAGCAGGAGAAATACAGCCTATAATACCAAATGTCAGTAGAAATACTGTTGATAATTTTTTAATTTGTATTTGTTTCATTGTTTTTACTAATTTCAAAATAATTTGAGAATTTCTATCTCTAGAATTCCCAAAAACCTTATTAAAATATAAACCTTTAGAAGGGCTTCTGTTGGTAAGTGCGGGATTCACCACTAAACAAGAACAAAGGGAAAGTCCCTCAAAACTTGGCTAAAAGTTTAATGTTTTTGCGATCGCACGATTAAATTATGAAATTGATGTAAAAAATCCTTCATTGGTAGTCCAAATATAAACAGGCTAAAACTAAGAGTTTCCTAAGCAGACATCATTATCAATTGTAGAAAGATTTCTTTAATATGTAATCCCTTCGGCGATCGCCGATATTTGCAACCGATCGGGATACGTGTTCTCTTGTTTTACTTTGTCTATTTCTGCTTCAGAAATAAATATATTATGTTGTGAAGCGATCGCTCGAACGATATCAACTCTATCTATTGTTCCTGCAACTGTTCCTACTCCAGAAATAACAACTATACAGCGATTGTCGATCGTTTCTAATTTTTTAATTATCTCGATTAATGAAGTTTTTTCTTCAACCAAGTGTTTTTCTGCGATCGGAAGAATTAAATGACTTAAACTACAATCTGACCGGAGATCGGGAGCGATTAACTGTAAATTTTCTTTAACGATCGAATCTCGATCGCAGCCATCAACAGCAGCCAAACAAGGTAAATCATTTGCTGTCTCAAAAACATAAAGCTCGGCAAAATCTTTTAAATTCAACTTAGCATTTATAATTTCAAATTCTCGATTCATAATATCTTTAGCGATCGAGTTTAATAAATATTTTTCAACTTCTACCAATTCTTGGCATTCGCAATCGTTTTGAACTATAAAGTAGCCGATACAACTAATCCAAATACCCCCGATTTCTCCACTAAAAATAACTAAAATAATCCCTAAAAATATTCCCAAACAACCGATTATTTTACCAGCCTTAGCAGCCCATAATATTCCTAAATTCCGATCGCCAGTTATTTTCCAAATAATTGCTTTTAAAATTTGTCCGCCGTCGAGGGGTAAACTTGGAATTAAATTAAAGACCGCTAAAAATAAATTTATTTTCGCCAAATCTTGAATTAAAAAATGCCATAAACTGGCCGATAAAAATAATAACTTAACTAAAGAAAATGCAACAAAAAATAAGATACTGACAATCGGCCCGGCGATCGCGACTTGTAGGGCTTCTTCTGGAGTTTTAGATTCGCCCTCGATGTTAGCAACACCACCAAAAAGAAATAGAGAAATCGAATTGACTTTAATTCCTTGATTTCGGGCAACTAAGCTGTGTCCTAATTCGTGAAATACAACTGAAATAAACAAGACAATAGCCATTATAAATCCAGCTATCCAACTAGTCACAGAATTAATATCGGACAATTGACCAGCACTGAGATTATTAGCATTAATAATTGTGACAAAAACTAAAATTAACAACCAGGAAGAATCTATGTATAGAGGAATTCCTAATATAGAAAATATCCGCCAATCGGCTTGCATTAAATGTTCCTATTTCTCACGATTTAAACCTTGTATTAATCCTTAATTTTGGCAATCACCCAACCATTAAAATTGAGTAAATTGCCACTTTACAATCTTACCAGTAAGAAAATACCTCAATCGTAGAAATTGAGATGCGATCGCTAATTATTAATTTTTGCTCCAGCAGCTCGATCCAACAACCACCATAATTCTCCTTTTGGTTGGATTAAACGTGCGGGATAATTCTTCTCATCTGCATTGCTTGCAAAAATTTGCTCTAAAGCAGGTTGCTTATTTTCTCCTGCGACTAAAAACATCGTGCAGCGAGCGTTATTAATTAGGGGAACGGTAAAAGTCAGTCTGGGTTCGCCATCTTTATTGCCTACTGTGACGAGGCGATCGCTCACTTCCAGGGCTTCTGTATGGGGAAATAAAGAGGCTGTATGTCCGTCATCTCCCATACCCAATAAGATCAGGTCAAAAACTGGAAACTCGCCATTTTCAAGCTCAAAAAACTCTTTTAATTCTCGTTCGTGGTTTGCTGCATCTACTGTGGGATCTTTAGCTCCGGTAGGCATCGGATGAATGTTTTCTGCTGGCATATCGACTAAGTTTAACCAAGCTTCTCTGGCCATTTTTTGGTTGCTTTGGTCGCTATCCGGGCTGACATAACGCTCGTCACCCCAAAAAACGTGAATTTTATCCCAAGGTAAATCGGTGTCTTTAATCGCTTGATAAAGGGGTTTAGGCGTACTGCCACCAGCTAGAGCAATCGTACATTGTCCTCTGGCTGCGATCGCGGCTTTGATTTTCTCAATTGTTATATCAAAAGATCTATTAACTAATTTTGGTTTATCTTCTAAAATTTCAACAAATTTTAGCATTTCTCTTAGCCTTACTAACTCAATTTTGCGTTAATAATAAGAGAAGAAAGTCCTAATATTTAACAGTTTCAAGAAAACTTTTTTTTGCTATTTTATAATTTATTTCCCTAGCTCGATTCACAAATCTTATTAGTGAAGTGGAGATTTACAAATCGCCTCAGTTTTTTTCTACGCTCCCAATTAAGCTGCGACCCGTTCAAGTAGTTGGTAAAAAGATCTTGTTTTCGTGGTAACCAAAGTGAACACCATTGATATTTAATATTTAAACCAATATCTAAATTTTGGTTTGCTGTGGCCAACAGCGACTGTTGCCAAAAATATCGCCGATCTACCCAGCAGAACGCGCCATTTTGAAAATTTTCGATCCCCAGTCATGTTAACATAGCCGTAACACTAGCGAACTTAGTTATTAAATTAAGTAAAATCAAAAAACTCCGAATCATTGAGGGTTGAACTACACAAGTAAAGTTTTTCCCAAAATAATGACGAATAAAATTATAATTACAGGCAGTGTCTTTGCAAAACTTATTAAATGTAAAGAGACTATGTAATCAGAAAATATATTTTAAAGGGCAATCGTACTTTATTTTGACTTCGATCGCCATTAATGAAAAAATACCGATCTCAGTTATAAGGAGAATCAGTGTTCTGTGCTTCACCGCTTCAAGCAAGATTTGAAAAACGACCTAATTGCCGGTCTTTTAGTCGTCATCCCTCTAGCTACAACAATCTGGCTCACATTTACCATTGCAGGGTGGGCGATTAATCTATTAACCCAAATCCCCAAACAACTCAATCCTTTTGGCGGTTTAGATCCTCTCTTGACCAATATACTCAATGTATTGGTAGGACTGGCTGCTCCTTTAATGTTTATTTTACTGATCGGCTTAATGGCTCGTAACATTTTCGGCCAGTGGCTGTTAGATTTTGGCGAAAAACTCTTGCAAGCAATACCTTTAGCCGGTTCAGTATATAAAACTTTAAAACAAATATTAGAAACCCTTCTCAGAGATTCTAAAAGTAAATTTCGCCGAGTAGTATTAATAGAATACCCCCGTCGAGGAATTTGGAGTATTGGTTTTGTAACTGGAAAAGCAAGCGAAGCACTACAATCACATTTGCCAAAACCGATGTTAAGCGTATTCATTCCGACTACGCCCAATCCAACTTCAGGCTGGTATGCAATGATTCCAGAAGAAGAGGCGATCGAACTTTCGATGTCGATCGAAGACGCTTTTAAAGTGTTAATATCTGGTGGTATTGTCAGTCCTAATAATAAACCAACGGCAAAAGCTTCAGTTCCACTTTTAGCCAATTCTTACAATAAAGTATCCCTCGACAATAATTTTCCGGGACTTCCAGACGACAAAAAACCCCTATTTCCCCTCGAAGAAGAAACCTAAATTAACGCTCGTAAATTTTCCGAGACTTCCATGCGACATCGCCAACAAAACCGCAGCATTGCACGAGAATTAGTTCTTTTATCTCTGTGTCAAATTAATAGTAACCCCGAAGAGTTACAAAAAGAAGAATTAACTACTTTAATATCGACAGCTATTGCTACTCTCAGAGCTGAAATACAAGACAATCTCGAGACAGCAGGATCGGAAATAGACAACAGTGATGCCCTGTTAAATAGCAAAACTAGCTCCCTCAACGGACAAAAAGCTCGAGAATTGGCTAAAAAATTAACCGATAAAAAGTTTGAAGATTTATATAGCAGATTGAGAGATCGAGGAGATAGGGAAGATACTATCGAACTAGCTACGATCTTGAGTCAATCTAGAGAAACTTTAGATTATTACTTAGATTTATCAGCAACAGTAGAAGCAGCCAAAGCAAACATTGAAAAAGTTCATAAATTGTCTCAACAAGCAATTAACCGCTTGGGATATGCTGTTGAATTGCAAGAATTCGTACAACTATCGAATCAGTATGAAGTGCGCGAATATAGCTTACAACTCTTGGATACCGTTGTCTCTCGACAAGCTCAAATTCAAGAACAAATCGAACTAGCTTTAGTAGGATATACTTTCGATCGCCTCGCTAGAGTAGATCGGGAAATTTTGAAAATAGCAGTAGCAGAAATAATCTATCTAGAGATTCCCAAAAAAGTGGCGATCGTCGAAGCTGTAGAATTAGCAAAACGCTACTCGGGCGAAGAAATATATTCCGAAACAGATAAGTCGGAAAATTCTAAAGGTGGATTTAGATTTATTAATGGCGTTTTGCGACGCATAACCGATCGCCTCAAAGCCGAAGCAATAATTTAATAATTGTATTTGTTGCGAGTTAGACGCGATCGAGTCGTACAATTAATAACGATTGAGGGCACAACATCAATAACTAACGAGCGATTATGACAACGATTTGGGAATTAGATTTTTATTCGCGTCCCCTTCTAGACGAAAATAAGAAGAAATTATGGGAAGTGTTAATCTGCGAAAGTCCCACCAATATCGATCGAGATCCCGACTCATTATTTAAATATTCTCAATTATGTTCCAACACGACGGTTAATTCAATTTGGTTGCGAGAAGCGATCGAACAGGCGATCGCAGAGGCGAAAGTTACCCCTAAAAAAATCCGCTTTTTTCGCCGTCAAATGAATAATATGATCGTCAAAGCTTGCGAAGATGCCGGAATTGAGGCTAACCCTAGCCGTCGCACTTACGCCCTCAATAGGTGGCTTGCTGAAAGGATGGAGAATGTTTATCCCGATCGCCCCGAATACGATCCTAAAGCAGTTTTGTCTGCTTCAATTCAATATCCGCCAATGAATGCGATCGCTTTACCGGATGCTGTCAAAGGGGATAAGGGGGATAAATGGGCTTTTGTAACTCTCGAAGCTGCTGCTTTTCAAGATATGAAGGAATGGGAAATTGGTTTTGGCGAATCATTCCCTCTGTCTATGTTTGATGTCAATTCCGAAACAAAGATTCCCGGCTTAATTTTCTTCTCACCGCGATCGCTACCTTTGGCTGGTTGGATGTCTGGTTTAGAGATGGGTTTTTTGCAATTTGAAGCTGGTTTGCGCCCGAAAATGCGCTTGGAGACGGGAGTAAGCGATAGTTGGATTTTAGCTAACTTGACTAATCCCCAAACTCTTGCCGAAGCTAAAGGGTTTGAGGAAGCGAAAAAAAATGCTGGTGGAGTTCATTTTTTAGCCGTACAATCAGATCCAGAATCGGAATCTTTTGCCGGGTTTTGGTTACTATTGGATCGTCAATTTCTTCCTTCTGCTTAAATATTAAAATTATTCTTAAAGGTTAATTTGATTTTAGAGAATAAATGATTTGAAATTGTTAATTCTTGTTTAATCTCGATCTGAAAAAATAGTTGGGATTGAGCGATTGTTTTAATGGCGGACAATTGAGATATTTTTATGAATAATAAAGAGCCTTGGTTAGCTGTTTTATTGTCTTATCTTTTTCCCGGAATCGGGCAAATTTATTCTGGCAAAAAACTAAGAGGAGCGATCGTTATTTCAATTATATTCTTTTTAAATGCTTTAGCATTTTGGGAAATGTTTCGGGCAGAAGGAAAATTAGAAAATGCACTTTTTATAGCTTTGCTAGGAATAGTTATATTAGTATGGAATGTTTTTGACGCTCATAAAACAGCCAGAAAAAGAAACAGCGAAGAATTTGAAAATGCCAGAAAGAACAGTAAAGATCCTTGGTTAACAATGTTCCTTTCTAATATATTTTATGGATTGGGATATATTTATATCGGTAAATGGTGGCTGACAATTTTAGCGGCGATCGCTTTGATTATTTTAAGTCATATTTTTCCTGAAATTTTATCTTCTCTAATAATACCAATTTTTGCAGCGATCGTAGCTTATTTGTCTTATCGAGCTACTCCAGTTAATCGAGAAATATCAAAAAGATTGGCAATATTAATTGCAAGTTTACTACCAATAATCAATTATTTACCCTGGATATTTATAATATTAACTAGGAGTTTTATTGTAGAAACTCGCTATATTCCGTCAAGTGCAATGAGACCAACTTTAGAAGTTAAAGATCGCTTAATTATCGATCGATATAATTATCGTTTTTCTAAGCCGCAACGAGGAGATATTATCGTTTTTTCACCAACTGAAGAGTTAACAAAAATGGGACATCAAGCCGATTTTCTCAAAAGAGTTATCGGCCTTCCCGGAGAAAAAATAGAGATAAAACAAAAAAAAGTATATATCAACGATCGACCTTTAGCAGAAGAATATATTCTCGCTCCTCCAGGATATCGTTTCGGCCCGGTAATAGTTCCAGAAGATGAATATTTTGTTTTAGGAGATAATCGCAATAATAGTTACGATTCTCATGTCTGGGGTTTTGTTCCCCGTCAAAATATTATTGGTAAAGCATATAAAAGATACTGGCCTCTGAAAAGTCAAGGCCCTATTTAATTAAATAACTCCGGCGATCGGTTCAACTCTCAACCATAAATCTGAAATTTTTGTAAAATACGATCGTTGAAATCTATATCTTAAAAATAGCAAAATACCTGGTAATTTTATTTAATAATATGAAAACAAGTAAAAAAAATTCTTATTTTTGACAGTGATCTCTGACTTTTTACCTAGATTGAGTAAGTATCCGCACCGGGAAGCGGATCTCTGGGAGATCTCTTTTGAAAAATGATATTACGATCTGTTCGACCAATTATTTATCAAATTAATTGTTTTTTAGTTACATAATTATACTATCTATTTTAGTCAAATTAACTTAAACAAAAATTGGCAAGATTTATCCCAAGTGAAAAAGATCTAATGATTAAAATTTAATTTTAAAGAGTTTATTAATGGTTAGAGATTCTCAACGCGATCGAATTAAACAATTGCTGGCTGATTACATTTTAGGCAATCTCAGTCAAGAAGAAATAATAGAATTCAAAAAAATAACTTCAGAAAATAGCAAACTAATCGAAGAAAGCGAAGTTTTGCGATCTTTGTCCCAATTAATGCCTCAAAATCCCCCTCAAGCCGAACCACCACCTCATTTAAAAGCTACTACTTTAGAAAATGCCTCCGATCGCGATGAAAGTTTGAGTTGGGGTTCTATTTTTGCCAATTTAGCACTTGTTGTCTGCACGATTATTTTAGCGATAGAAAATCATAGATTGCAACAAAATGTTAGCGCAATTCAAGAACAATTAGTTATTAAAGAGAATAAACCTTGGCAGGGAATTTCCGAACTGATCGTAAATCATTTTAATTCTCTAGATTCTTTAATTTCTCCAGTAAAAAATGAGTCTAACACTCCCAAAAAATTAGTAGAAAATTTACGAAATAAAAGAGTTTTGCCAGGACAATTGCTTAAATTTAAGCGCGATAATTTATACTTTATAGATGCAAATTTATCAGAAATAGGAGCGACTAAAGGAATTCGTTTTAGCTATCAAACTAATCGAGGTGATATCATTTCTTTTTATCAATTAAATCGAGACAAAACTAGTTTTTTTCCTAATCTGAATTCTGGGTATATCTATATAACCAAATTAGATGAATATAATCTTGTTTTATGGGCAAGTGACACAATCATTTATGCGATCGTTGCAGATTTATCCATCGAAGAACTTCAGGAACTGGCTAATAACGTTGAAAGTATCTAGAATAGCC
>JASJCW010000220.1 GCA_030065265.1 Prochloraceae cyanobacterium | reverse complement strand
CCAAAGACTTTTGTCGAACCTCAAACAGCATCAGTAGAAAGAGGTAATTACTCGCCCGATACTTTTGTCGAACCTCAAACAGCATCAGTAGAAAGAGGTAATTACTCGCCCGATACTTTTGTCGAACCTCAAACGGCATCAGTAGAAAGAGGTAATTACTCGCCCGATACTTTTGTCGAACCTCAAACAGCATCAGTAGAAAGAGGTAATTACTCGCCCGATACTTTTGTCGAACCTAAAACGGCATCAGTAGAAAGAGATAATTACTCGCCCGATACTTTTGTCGAACCAAAGACAAAATCCCCAGGACGAGACGATTCTCCCCAAACTTTTGTCGAAACAACCGATTATCGTCTAGTGCCGTAAAACCCTGTTCCCTTTAGGGCAGGGATATAAGGCACGGTGCGTCTAGCGAGGATAGTTTTAATATCGTTATGAACTCGAACCTCGCTGAAATATGCTCCGAATCTCGATTCCATAAAATCTTTAGCTGTTTCTGGTAAAGGAGAGCCACCACCTTTAGTATTGTTAACGTCGCGATCGAGACAATAACCCGATTTAAAACTTAGAACGGTAAATCTTCTTCTGTAATGCGATATGCATCAATTTCAAACCCATCAGAATAGCCTTTTCCATCTGGGGCAAATATTTCATCTACTTTATTATCTAATTCAGGGGAAATCATCGCAAGAGCAAATTTAGCAAATAACTTTCTAGGAGAATCGTTAGCAATATGAAAAGATTATACTTTAGGTTCTTTTAACCTTCTCCATTCTTGATACAACTCGAAAAATAAATCCAATGCCGCACGTTCATCAAACGCCTGAAATTCTATTATTTTTGCCCCTCCTTGGTTTGATTTTACTTCAAACTTTTCCTTTATCCATTCTGCAAAGTCATTTAATTCTTTCTGTTCCTTTGAAAAATCAATATTATTTTGTTTTGTAGCCCATTCATATCCGTGCAAGAAAGACTTAAAACTCCAAATTGAATATTTAGGTAAAAATAAAAGCGGGCGTTTTTTTATCTCATTTAATAGACTAGAAAAATTTTGAGGTTCTATTGTTTCTATTTTATTCGGATCGTATATATTCATGTTATAATTTTTCAACTTCTATTTGTGGTTTTTGTGCTGTTTTTATAGAACCGAGCCAGTCCCTAACTGGAATTCCTTCCGGGTGAACATTATCAAACGGGGTCAATCCCTAGTAGGGACTATCGAACAACTGTTCTATGAAAGGGTGCAAATTGACAATTTTACCGAGGCGATTTTTCCCGATACAATGAAAGCTTGGCAAGAGGATCTTAGAGATTTAACAGGTAATATTTAATCTTTTAGTTCTCTCTAAGAATTGATATTATTTCTTCAAGCCATTTAAAATAGAAAAGTACCATCATTCCAGATATATGGAGGAAATGATTTTAAATCTGCTTGGCTATCTTCAATTATTTGTTGTGGAAAAGTTTTAGTTTCATCTAATGGTTCTAAACAATACTCCCATGTCAGATTTTAGTCATCACCAAAAAACCAAAAAATACCAGCTTTACTAGGAGAAACAAATATTAAACCTTCATCACCACTATAGTCGTTAGTTTTAAACAATTCCCATCCACTACCACCACCATAAGGATAGGAATATCCTTCACGCTCGGGATTTCGTTTTATGTATTTACGATTATAGTTTGTATAAAAGTAACAACCTTCTCCACACCAATTAAATAACTTTTCAATTAACTCTATTACTGCATTTTTATCATCGATCGCGTTACATCCGCCAGCCGTTCCATTCATTAACAAATCAAACAGTAAACCTTTAGCTTGTAATGGTTTAAGATTAGGAAATCTAATTTCTTGGTAGTTAGGATTGAGCAAACTACGAATTGAATCATCTAAATTTTCTAAAAGTCCAAGCAATAATTGATTTGGATTATTTGATAAAGAAGTTTCAACTTCAAAAAGCCTTAAGAAAGCTATTGGGACTGCATCTAAATCAAACTCTCCAACTTCTTCTTCAATAATTTCTTGAAGCTCTAGACATTCATTACTTTGACAACTACGAAAAATTATCTGATTCTTTTCATTAATTTTTTGATTCATTTTTATTTTTGAGTTATAAACTATAATGTTACAGAAGCATCAGCAGGCACGCTATACGTTTTTGTTGCATTATCCCAACCTTTAGTTAATGGAAAGTGTTGTACAACTTGCCATTTTTTATTAGTATTGTCCCACGCAATAGTAGTTAAAGTACGAGTTATTCCTTCTACAGGGTCAGTGTTAGTGTTTATTTTGACTTTTTTTCCTGTAACAGGATCTACGACTTTTGTTTTACTACCTTGACCAACAAACCCTTCATCAATTGGTCGATTATATTCAACAACGATTTGATACTTTGTAGGATCTCCACTAGCAGGTGCTTTAGTTAAATCAACTCCATTTATCTTTTCAATTTCTTTCCAAGCAGCATTACGAGTTTGTTCCCAATCTTTGAAGTCGCTAAAACGAGTTGAACCAGGAGGTGCATTTCTTACTCTACCGCTAGTATCACCAGGAGTTTTACCTTTAGTTAAACGTTCTTCAAGTGTTTTATCATCAAGTTGTGGGCCGTGACGATCTAAACTATGCCCCGCGTCAATTCTTTCGAGTTCAACCGATCGCATTGCTGCGGCAATTTCATCATCAGATTTTGTCAAGAGATCTTTGACAGCTTTCTCACCTAAATCATCATATAAATTAGTGACTAGATCGCTTTTTAGTCCTCGATTAGCAGCAATTTCTGACAAACGTTTAAACTCGATGCTGCTTATTCCTTTCATACTAGGAGGGACACTAGAACTAGAACTACCGACAGATAACATCGGTTCGTTACGCTGTGGAGGTTCAACAGAGGTACGATTATAAGCACCAACTTTGTCCCCCACAGCTTCGGGAACTAATTCAGGTTGACCTAATTTCTCTTTAGCAATGCGATCGAGTTGTTCTAATAAGTTCTCAACAGCTTGCTTAACTTGAGCTAGAGCATCATCTAGCATTGCAGGGCTTTCCCCTTCAATTTTGGAGATAGTATTTAATAAATCTTGTTTGGTTTGTTTTAATAGATCTGAACCCCAAATAAAATCAGGAAGTAGAGGCATTTTTTGGATACCATCTCTAGCAGTACCTACTAACTTCATCCACTCGCTCTTACTATAAGCAACACCAGCATCCCAATTTTCCGCGATCGCAGCTCTTAACTTACCAAGATCGGCCCATTCAGGATTAATTTGTCTGATTTGTTGTAACAACGGCTCGGCAAATTTACCAATCCCTTTAGCAGCATCGGAGAATAGGGCAATCTTACCTAAGCCCTTAACAATACTACCGACAAAAGGAATCGCCCCAACCGCAGTTAAAGCCAACGCCAGCCAACGCATCGGATCTTTATAATTTTTTTGAAAGACCATGTAATACAAGTGGGCGGTAAAGTCTCGCAAATCTAAGATTTGATCTGCGATCGGGACTAAACCAACACCAGTATTAACGAGAATTTGTAGCGGATCTTGCTCGTTATTCCAATCGCCGATAACAGTCCCCCAAACGTAGTTTAAGATCTTGATAATCGGATTAGCTTCATCTTTTTTCTCTTCTGACTCTTCTGATTTTTCCTGTTTTTGGATTTGTAAATCCTTTTTGGGTGCTATTTCATCCCCTCTTTGCTGAAGCACGTGAGTTAATTCGTGGGCCAACAGCGATTTACCCTCGTTGGAATCGGGGCTATATTTACCTGTATTAAAATAGATATCCTTTCCTTGAGTAAAAGCCTGAGCCTGGATCGATTGATTCATGGATGCGGCGGTACTATCGTTATGAACTCGAACGCCGCTAAAATCTGCACCAAAACGCGATTCCATAAAGTCAAGAGTCGTTTCGGGCAGCGGAGAACCACCACCTCTAGTATTATTAAGTTTGCTTTCTAGATCTTCCGTATCGGCGTTGCTGCGATTGCCATTACCTTTAGCCTGCATCATCTCCTCTTCTTCATCGAGGGGCAGATCGTCCAATTGAGCTTGAACTAGAGATTTGGGCTGCATTAATTCCTGATCTTCCTCTTGAGGCATTTCAGTTTGCCGTTGTATTTGCCGCTTCGCTTGCATCAACTCCTCATCTTCATCTACAGCCATATTCTCCAATTGAGGCTGAAGTAAAGGAGTAATTCGATAGCTTTTTGGCTTAGCTCGAACTTCTTCATCTTGCTCTGCTAAATCTTGCTTCTGCACTGGAGCAGGAGCGTTCATTACCTGTTCGGCTATTTTATCGGCCTCTTGCTCGTACTTATCGTTTGGTTTACCAATAGTTAATTTAGCTTGTACTCTATCGATTGGCTCTTGGCGATCGCTATTGATAACGAATTCTTTTTGACCGAATTTACGTACCTCTTCTGTAGCGCGATCGAATCTCTCCCTCAAAAGACGATCTTGTTTGGCTTGTAAGAAAGTTAATCTCTCGCGATCTTCTGAATCGAGCTTAGAGAACATCTCTCTTCTCGATAGGCTAATCAATTCCTTTTTTTCAGCAGCATCCAAGGAATATGAGAATCTATTTTGAGGAGCTTCGGGGCGAGGTAAAATCTCTTGTTTCTTTAACAGAGAAGTTTCAAGATTAGTGTAGGGTATCGGCTGAAAACTCTTGGGTTTATGAATTCTCTCGCGCATCGCCATAACCTGTAGGGGATGCGATCGAGTTTATCATTACAGTGATAACTGATACAACACACTACGCTCCCAGTCAGGCAAAAGGGACAGTTAGAGGTCACGCTCCAAGATGAATTTTTGACGTTATTTAAAAAAGGGTCTGGTAGCAAGCGTAAAAGACGCGCTTCTAAAAGTGGTTAAATGCCACAAGCTAGCATTCTAACCGTTAGGAATGCGACTATACAGATTTGTGTAGATTTTAATTAACGGAGCAGGGAGAGAATAAATAACTTCTTCTAACAATTTGATATTAGTGAACTAATTTCAAACCTAGAAACTTCCGACTCAATACTCCTGACTTCTGACTTCATTAAAAGCGATCCATCGCAATTCCTTCAAGGGTACTGCGACTATAAAACGAAAGCGATTTAAAACAAACGCAGTTTGTTGCGCGATAGCTGGACTTTAGCTCGTTTGGGAATTGAAGGTCGAGATTGATTAATAAGCAAAACGATTGAATTTTTGTAAATTAGTTGTTCGTCAAAGCTTATTCTTTATATAATTAGCATATAGCGAAGTAACCTCTATGTTGTTAACATTTACCAATCGGTTAAAACTAAATCGAGCTGAAGATGATGCGCTCAAAGCATTGTGCCGACTTTCTAAAAATTTATTCAACGTCGGCCTCTATAACGTGCGTCAGTATTTTTTTCAACAAAGAAAGTTTCTCCGTTACGAAAGTGCTTATCATTATGCCAAGCCAAATGAGAATTAGATCTTACTATCAACAGACATCGGACAACAAACATTAAAGGTAGTAGATCGAGCATTTCGAGGCTTTTTTAATTTAATTAAGTTGAAAAATGCTGGACAATATGATGCAAAAGTAAGATTACCTGGATACTTACCTAAAAATGGTTTTTTCCCGCTTATAATTCCGGTGAGGGCTAGAGACTGGAAACAACTTCATCAGAAAAATTGGCAGTTCAAAATTCCGATGTCGCGACCTTTTCAAGCAAGCTTTGGAATAGTAAAATTAACAGTTCCGACTCAAATTAGGGAGAAAGTTGTTAAGGAAATTCGTATTCTACCCAAGCATAATGCTAGGTTTTTTGATGTTGCTTATGTTTACGAACATGAAGAAGAAAAATACTTCGTAGGAACTGATACTCTTAGTATCGATTTGGGAGTTAATAATTTGGCTACTTGCATAGGCACTAATGGAGATTCGTTTATTATTGATGGAAAACGACTCAAATCAAGCAATCAGCAATATAACAAACGTAATGCCAAATTACAGTCAATTAAAGATATACAAGATATTGAAGGAACGACTAACCAACAAGCTAAACTATTAGATAAAAGGAAACATCGGATTCAAGATTATTTGAATAAATCGGTTAGATTTATCGTTAATCGTTGTTTAAAAACCGGAATTGGCAAAATAGTTGTGGGGTACAACCCAGGTATCAAACAAGATGCTAACATGGGCACTCGCAATAACCAAAACTTCGTCCAAATTCCTTTATCAACGTTTCGTTTTAAGCTCAAATGCCTATGCGCGCGAGTAGGAATAGAATACATCGAAACCGAAGAATCTTATACGAGCAAGGCTAGTGCGTTAGATGGAGATACTATTGCCAAATATAATCCGTTTGATACTACAAAATATAGATTTAGTGGCAAACGTATTAAAAGAGGTTTGTATAAAACTAAAACGGGCCAATTAATTAATGCTGATGCTAATGGTGCGCTGAATATATTGCGAAAACATTTAAGCTTAAGTAAAGCGAAGGATCTCAAAATGATTCGACGTATTAGTGGTTGCTTGACACAACCGAAAAGGTTCGATCTTTTGAATCTGAGACCATAGCGTCAGCTTGGTCTTAGAGATGTCAAAAGCATTTACCGTAACGAGTTTCTCCATCCGTAAACCATCTAATGGATTGACTTTTTCTTGCCCAATCCCAAATTTTTGTTGTTGCTTTCTCAAATAAATCTTCATTTTTAAATCCTGCTTTTGATTCAATCCAATAACGACTTCTTCTTTCAATAAAGTTTATTGTCCATCCTTCTGAATAACTGGCGGGAAGATTTTTTTTACACAAGTATAAATTTCATCCCCTTCTATGGTCACATCTCCATTTTCGGGAGCTGGTGGCGACCATTTTTTTTCTATTTTTGCTAAGTGTTTTTCCGATCCAATTATTGTAGCGTGAGATTTACCTAGAATCCTTACTGTTGCTCTTATACCGTTACCTTCACTTCGTATTTTCATAGCTAGGGCTACTTTTTCATCGGAATTCCGTAGCGCAAGACAATCGGAGTACCAGTTCTTGAATTAAATCTTTTTCGACAATTTTTACACTTATATTTTTGTATTTTAATTCCAGTTTTTAGGCTGTTTACAGCATCTTTAATAGTTTGTTTACTGAAGCAGTGTGGACATTTCAAATTCGTTATCGCTCCGCTTGCGGCACTCTTCGCTGTGCGACGACCTCGCCTTTATAAAAATTTTATCTCTCACATTATTACAAAACACACTTTAATTGTCCAGTGCCGCCTAATCGGTTGCAACAAATTAACTAAGTTTTGAGCCAAAATTTAATCAAAATTGCACAGATTTTATATAGAAATTGCATCAACTCTATTAGCTTGTAAGAACCACCAAAAAAAATCGCTCAAATAGATAGCAAAACCCTAATTGTATAATGTTAGGGATAAACAAGATGTTTTAATCTACTCTCGCGATCGCTTGCGTTAAAATAAATAAAAAAAATCAAATTAACTTAATTTTTAAATATGAAATTAGTTATAAGTATTGAGTGCAATTTTTCCCTCACAAAAGTTATATACAAATTTTGGAACTCAAAAAATGAATGTACTACTAATTATTTCACAATGCATCCACTGGTAAAAGAAATTTCAGAGCAAATAATTAAGGAGCATTGGCAAGATTTTGATAAGATTAGAAGCGGGAAATTGGTCAACTATTTAAAAGTAGAAGACAAACAATTTCTCGTTGGAAAATTAGCTGGAAAATTTGCATCAATAGATAGATACCTAAATATAAAGGAAGATCTGACTATATATAGGGTTCTTGCAGCGATCGGTGCTGCTTTACGAGAGAACAACGTTAAGAGCGAATTGTCGATTCCTATTTTAGTTAGCGTGCTGATACCTTGGAGAAAATATAGAGATCGCGCTATTTTAAAAAAAAGATTGGCAAAATTGTTAAGCTCTTACGAGTTTTGCAAAGCAACTATCAAAATAGGTGCGACATCAAAGTCAATTTTAGTCCGTCCTTTTGGCGGAGGATTAGCCTTGGCCTATCTTCTCAAACAAGGCAAAGAATTTTTTAAGGGCAAAAAAATCGGTATAGCGGTCTTCAGAAATGATGCGATCGCGGGTCTAGTTTTTGATAACGGAGTAGTAAGTTTTGGTGAAACTCAAAACCTCGGTTTAAATTATTTTTTGGATCTGGTAATTGAGAAAGATAATCAAATAGATCGTCAGAATTTACTAGAAGCAATAAATCTCGCGATAAAAGAAATTGAAATTGACAAATATACTAATAGAGAAAATCTTATTAGTGATGGAACTTTTAATCTTGGAAAATGTAGCTTTCCTAATTGGGAAAAATTAGAAGCGATCGAGGATTTAGCAACCTCTTGCTATGAAATAAATAAGACAAAAAAAATCAAATATATCGCTCATATTTTAGAGAGAGCTAGTCACAAATATCGGGCTGAAGTCAGAAAATGGCTGAAAAAAACCTTTCCAATAGCAGAATTTGAATATTTAATTATTTCGGGTGAATCAGTAAATTTTTTACAGCAGGAAATCGAAGAATATTGTCGTTGTTATCGTCCGATTAACTTTGAAGAGCCGATTCTATTTCTCGATGAAGGTTGTTACAAGTATAGATACAAACAGCATTCATTATTTGATACATATTATTCATTACCAGATGAAAATTATCTTAAACTGATAAGCGATCGGGAATTAGCGATCGTTATTTCGCAAGCATTAAGTATGAAGGAAACAAATAGAGAAGAATTAGCTCGACATAATCTTTCGATAGATAATTTGGGACTATTTCAATATCTTTTGGTACAAGAAAAACAATATCAAACACAAAAGCGATCCGCTTCGCGGATCTCGCCTTCAGTGAGCGCACAGCTTAAAACATCTGCTAAAAAAGCTTCGACAAAACAAGGAACAACAAAAGCAATTCCTGTAGAGCTAGGGAGACTGTCACAACTCGATTCTGAAAATATTTTTATCGAGTCTAAAACAGCAAAACTTGGCGATCGTTTGTCAAAAACTATAGTTAAACCAAACAAATCTATAGAAGAAAAAGATTATTTAATAGATAATCCAGTTGAAGCAAAAAAAGCACAAATAAGCGATCGCTTGCCAAAAACTGAAGTTCAATCGCAAGCAACCGAACTGTATCATTCACCAAAGACTTTTGTCGAACCTCAAACAGCATCAGTAGAAAGAGGTAATTACTCGCCCGATACTTTTGTCGAACCTCAAACAGCATCAGTAGAAAGAGGTAATTACTCGCCCGATACTTTTGTCGA
>JASJCW010000219.1 GCA_030065265.1 Prochloraceae cyanobacterium | reverse complement strand
GCTGATACGTCTTTAGGAAAACAAGATCCACCCCAACCAATCCCAGCTTGTAAAAATTTGCTGCCGATCCGAGAATCTAAACCAATCCCTTTCGCCACCTGAGTCACGTCTGCACCGACGCGATCGCAAATATTGGCAACTTCATTAATAAAGCTGATTTTAGTAGCCAGAAAAGCATTAGCGGCGTATTTAATCATTTCTGCTGAATTCAAATCCGTTACTACTACGGGTACGGGAGGTAAAGATTTATCTTCTGCGTAAGTGCGATCGACTAGAGGCCGGTATAGTTCTTCCATCATGGCGATCGCTTTTTCGCTATTGCTGCCCAAAACAATGCGATCGGGGTTAAAAGTATCGTAGATTGCATTTCCTTCGCGCAGGAATTCTGGATTGCTAACGACATCAAAATCAGCTTTGATTTCGGTCGGTTTATCTGCTTCTATTCCTGCAGTTACTAAGGATTTTTTGCGATCGGCCACCCCATCTAAGACGATCGATCTGACCCAATCTCCAGAACCGATCGGAACCGTTGATTTATTAACAATTACTTTATAATCGCGATCGAGATGCGCGCCAATGCTATTAGCAACAGCTTCCACATAGCGGGTATCGCTTTCTCCGGTGGGTAAAGGAGGAGTACCGACGGCAATAAAAAGAATTTCTCCGTGACCTACTCCTGCGGCGATATCGGTACTAAATTGGAGATGGCCTTTCTCCATTGCAGCGGTCATTAATTCTGATAATCCGGGTTCGTAGATCGGAGATTGACCGGATTGCATTAATTTTACTTTTTCTTCGTTATTATCTATACAAATAACGTCGTGTCCGATATGCGCCAGACAAACACCCGTAACCAAACCAACATATCCAGTACCGATTACACAAACCCGCATAAATTTTACCTCTTTTGTTAATGTACTTGGGTGGCTATTTGAGAATCTTCGATCCGTTTGCGAAAGTCCTCTATTGTCAGTTTTAACCCTTCTTCAAGGTTAATAGCAGGTTGCCAGTTTAAAATTGTTTTCGCTTTGGTTATATCTGGTTTTCTCTTTCTGGGGTCGTCTTCGGGTAAGGGTTTGAAGCTTAATTGTGCTGTGGGGTTGACTAGATCTTGAATGGTTTTAGCCAGTTGTAAGATGGTATATTCGTCTGGGTTGCCGAGGTTAACGGGCCCGACATAATCGCTATTCATTAGTCTGATTAATCCGTCTACCAAATCGGAAACGTAGCAAAAACTTCTCGTTTGCGAACCATCGCCATATACTGTTAAGGGATTGCCGCGCAAGGCTTGAGAGATAAAGTTACTGACTACTCTACCGTCATTTTCTAGCATGCGGGGGCCGTAAGTATTAAAAATCCTGGCGACTCGAATGTCTACTTGATTTTCCCGATAGTAATCAAAAGATAGGGTTTCTGCCATTCTTTTGCCTTCGTCGTAGCAACTGCGAATGCCGATACAGTTAACGTTTCCTTGGTATTCTTCGGGTTGGGGATGCACTTCTGGATCGCCATATACTTCAGAAGTTGATGCTAGTAAAAATCTGGCTTTGACTCGCTTGGCTAAGCCCAACATATTTAACGTACCGACTACGTTAGTTTTGACTGTTTTGATCGGGTTAAATTGATAGTGGACTGGAGATGCAGGACAAGCTAAATGATAAACTTGGTCTACTTCTAAAAGGATTGGTTTGACGATGTCGTGTCGGATTAATTCAAAATAGTGATTGTCTAACCAATGAACTATATTGCGCTTGTTGCCGGTGTAAAAATTATCTAAACAAATTACCTCATTTCCTTCTTTCATGAGGCGATCTATCAAGTGGGAACCGATAAAACCCGCACCACCTGTAACTAAAATTTTCATTTGCGCGATCGATGTTTTATTTCGATCGCATTTTAACTAAATTTGCACCTTTGCTTGTGTCTTTCAATTTTCTTTAATTGCGATCCAATCTTGCAATTTTTGGGCGATATTGCAATCGGCGCGACTGTCCAATAAAGTCTCTAACAGTAATAAATCTTTGCGATCGTTTGTTTCTTTCCATTGACTCGGATCTCGATTTAATATTGCTTCTGTTGCGATCGGATCTTCTTTAATTGTCTCAAAGCGTACTTGATAAATGCAAAAGCCAGTCCAACTACGATGTAAATACAACCAAGGATTTTCGTAATATATAAACCATTTATCTTCCATACATTCTGGAATCAAACCAGCAGTAATTTGCTCAAATTCCGATTTTGTATAAACTTTCTGCAATGGTAAAGTTGTACGTTGAGATGGCATTGATATTATTTTCCAGTCGCTACTTTTAGCTATTTGCATTGTCAACATATTTGTAAACAGTATTTCTTTCTCGATAGGGGCGATTAATAGAATTAATTGCCTCTTGCAAGGTTTCTACCGTCATACAAGTGCCTCCTTTTGCCCCTGCCATAGTTGTGATATGTTCTTCCATTAAAGTGCCGCCAATGTCGTTGCAGCCCCATTTCAGGGCTTCTTTTGCTCCTTCTAAACCCAGTTTTACCCAACTTGGTTGATGATTGACGATCGCCTTTCCTAAAAATAAACGGGCAACGGCGGTTAATAATAAAGTAGGTTGTAATTCTGGCTGATCTCTTCCGACTCTTTTTTTGAGGGCTGCTGGTGCTGATTCACCGACGAATGGCAGTATAATAAACTCGGTAATTGCAGCCGGATATTGCTCTTTAATTGCTTTTTGCTGGAGCGATCGCAGTTTTTCTAAGTGATTTATTTGTTGTTGGCGTGTTTCGATATGACCGGACAACATGGTGCTGGTGGTTGGCATTCCCAGTTTATGGGCTGTTGTCACTATTTCTAACCAAGTAGCAGTATCTATTTTTTCGGGACAGATAATATTTCTGATGCGATCGTCTAATATTTCTGCTGCTGTGCCGGGCATCGATCCTAAACCGGCTTGTTTTAGGGCCAAAATGACGCGATCGTATTTAATTTTATCTTCTCTGGCGATGAATTGAATTTCTTGGGGCGAAAATCCGTGAATGTGAAGTTGGGGATATTCTTGTTCGATCGCTTCGATTAATTTTAAATAATAAGGCAAAGATTGCCCGTTTATTTTGGCTTGGGGGTTTAAACCTCCTTGAATGCAAATTTCTGTCGCACCTCTTTTTACTGCTTCTGCTGCTTTTGCTAAAATTTGAGCGTTATTGAGCCAAAATGCTCCTTTTTCTTCTGGATCGCGACGAAAAGCACAAAAACTACAATGTTGTTCGCAAATGTTAGTAAAATTAATATTGCGATTGACAACATAAGTCACCGTATCGCCAACATATTTTTGACGCAAGCGATCGGCTGTATTTTTTATCGCTGTAATTATTTCTGGATCTGTTTGGGATAAAAGAATTACTCCTTCTTTTGCTAATAATTCTTCTCCTCGGCCTGCTTTTTCTAAAATTATTTCAATATTTTTTGTTTTATTCTTCATTAACCTGGATTTACAGTCATTTTTTATTTTAAATTTTGTTGGCAAGAAATTGATTGTTTTTCCGGTTTAGATAATTTTCTTAACTTTTTTTGATTAAAAATTGCAATTTATACTGTCTTTTTAGTTTTAGTAGAGCGAGTTAAAAAAGATTAATATTTTAGCTGATTATTTGAGGCAGATTTTTGATGCAATTCAATCTAACTTGGAATGGTTAAAAATATTGTTTTGCAATTTAAATAACTTGGATTTTTTTGAATTGCGATCGCTTTATTTGAGAAAAAAAGCTCTTTTAAGCAAGAAATAAATTTTGCCAATTGCAACGATAAATAATTTTAAATTTAAAAAAAAATAATTGAATTTAAATCATAAATAAGATAGTTTTAATTCTAAATCGCAACTAACAATGACAACAAATAATGAACCAACTTTTGCCGAGTCCTAACGGTAATTTTGCGATCGCAGATCGACCGATATTCCCATTAAATTACAGTACAGACAATTCCCTTTTATTATCTTTAATTTTACCGACTTATCAAGAAAGAGATAACATTCAAAAAATTATTATAATTTTAGCTAATCTATTAGACGATGTAATTGCTGGAAAATACGAATTAATTGTTGTTGACGATAATAGCCCCGATCGCACTTGGGAAGTCGCTTCAAAAATGACCGAAGAATACCCCCAATTGCAAGTCATGCGTCGGATCGAAGAAAAAGGACTCTCTACTGCTGTAATTCGCGGTTGGCAAGCTGCTCGAGGAGAATTTTTAGGGGTAATCGATGCCGATTTACAACATCCTCCAGAAACTCTATTAAAATTACTCGCAGAAATGGGCAGAGGTGCAGATCTTGCCGTTGCTAGCCGTCACGTCCTAGGAGGTGGTGTTAGCGATTGGAGTGTTTCGAGACGGTTTTTATCTCGGGGCGCGCAAATGCTAGGTTTAATTATACTACCTGGTGCGATCGGCCGTTTAAGCGATCCGATGAGCGGTTATTTTATGGTAAGACGCGATGCAATTATTAACGTACCTTTAAGTCCAATTGGATATAAAATTTTAATTGAGGTAGTAGCCCGGGGTAAAATACGCTGGATTGCTGAAGTCGGTTATGTCTTTCAGGAGCGTAAATCCGGTGCGAGTAAGGTAACTAAAAAGCAGTATATCGAATACATACAGCATTTATTAAGATTGCGTTTTTCTCTTTGGCCTGTTGCTCGTTTTATTCGCTTCGGTTTGGTTGGTTTTAGCGGCGTATTCGTCGATATGGCAATTCTTTATTTACTAAGAGATATTTTGAGTTTAGGCTTAACTCGCAGTTTAATTATTTCCGCAGAAGCAGCAATTATTAATAACTTTTTCTGGAACGATCTTTGGACTTTTAGGGATATTTCTCAGCAGCAAAAAGGCACGGGGCAAAGATTAAAAAGATTATTAAAATTCAATCTTATTTGTTTGGCTGGAGTGGTTATTAAAGTATTTTTAGCTAATATATTGTTTAATTTTTTAGGCTTCAACGAATATTTATCTAATTTAATCGCGATCGCTGTTGTCACTTTCTGGAATTTTTGGTTTAACTTAAAACTTAGTTGGCGAGTTACTTCTGTCGATTAGGGTAATACCAATTTCTTTTATTTTGGAAAATGAAATAACGGGTAGCAAGTAATAAATAATCCTATTGCCTCTTGCCTGTTGCCTGTTGCCTTTATTAACTATTCTTCTCGAACATTTTTAGGGATGCCGATGTTAGAAAGATTGCCGATCGCTTTGAGATTTTGAGTGCGGATTAATTCGTTAAAATCTAAACTGGGACGGCCTTCGATTTTAGCTGCATTTTCGATCGCTTCTAGTAAATGTTTGGCTGCTTCTGTAACCGTATAACCTCTTCTGGTTGCTATTTTTATTGCTGCTTCGTCGGCCGTTAATAATTGTTGCAAACTGCGATTGTTGCGCCAAATTTGACTGGCAGCGATCGCGGTTAGTCCTCCCGATATTACTATACCTATAGCATCAGCTTGTATTAGTTCCGATCCGAATCCTAACAATCCTGCTAAGGTTATTGCTTGATACCAGTCCGGTTTAAACCATTTAATTGCTAGGGAACGGCTTACTATTGAGAGAATTAATAAATCTCGCTGTCCTCGCGACAATTTTTGCCAGAGATCGAAATTAATATATACTGGGCGATCGCCTCGATTCCAAGGTAAAGGAAACGGGGTTACTAAAATTTGAGGCTGTTCGGGTTTGCTAATTATTCTACTTTGCATTCGCCCCGAAGCTGGCATCACATCCAGCAAGCGATTGATTTCAGAATTTAGATCCATTGATGAAATAGGATGAAATAGATTGCGATCGCCTCAAGTATTTTATCAGAAAATAATTTTTACTTTGCAAACCTCTTTTAAGGCTGGCTAAAAGTCAAGATTTGTTTTTAGTTATGCTAATTCCCTAAAAGAATATTGCAGATGAATTTTTCCATTTATTGCAAGCCTACTTACCTCTTGACTTTTGCCTCTTGCCTGTCGTCACCCAAGTTTAGCAACTCTCAACAGAATTGGTATTAGTTGGATTTTGTGACTAAATGAGCTTCTAAGAACCACAAACGCTTATCCATCGCACGAGAAATTTCAGTGTAAAGATCTGCTGTGTCTGCATCTCCTAATTTTTCGCTGAGATCGATCGCTTCTCTAACGTGTTTTGCATATAAAGCATAGCGATCGGCTAATGCGGTTACGTGTTCGATTCCTTCAACTGCATCTAAAGGATATTCGGGAATTAAAGAATTGTTTGCAGCCATGCGTGCAGTACCTAGAGCAGTACCTGCTAGAGCAGTAATTCGCTCTGCGATCGTATCGACATATTCTTCTAATTCTCCAGCCATTTCGTCAAATAATTCGTGTAGCTGATAGAAGTCTAAACCTTTGACGTTCCAATGTGCTTGCTTTACTTGAGTTTTTAAGTCAATTGTTGTTGCTAAGGTTTCGGTCAATTTTTCAACTACACCTACTCTAGTTTCGGTATTGATATCGATGCGAGTCGGATAAAATTTCATCTTGGAATTATTATTTGCTTTAATTGAAGTACCAGTCATAACGATTTAAATGTTTTTCACTCAATTAAATAAATCGTACTCGTTATGAGTATGCTTTGTCAAGAAGCTCAATAAGAATTTGGTTGAGAAAATTTTCAAATAATTCAGCGATCGATTGCCAATCTATCTTGAGGCCTAATTAATCTCAGATTAACCTCGATATAATGGCTTAGGTAATATTACTGGGGAAGTTGGAGGCAAAGCTTGAGTAATTCCTAACACTATTATTAAGTTAATTTATGAATATTTCTTTAATAAAATAGTCTAAAGCGAATATTTTACTGAAGAATAGTAATACACAAAAGAAATCTTTGAATTTAAAAACTTAGAGAATTTGAGATTGAGATCGGTAAAAAGTTTAGCAATTGAGTAGGAGTAAATTTATTCAAAAAAGTTCATAATTTGATTCAAAATTTATAAATTGAATTATAAAACTAAAAACAATATACGTAAATCTTAAACACAGAGATCGCAAGGATAAATAGTTAAAATGGATTTTAATGTTAATAAATATCTTTATAAAAAAGCGAAAAAAATAGTTTCTGACTGGGTAGATGCCAATCAAAATCCCTCTCAAAAAGAAGGAATAAGAAAACAATCTCATAAAGAAGTTAACCTCAGCGAAGCTAATTTACAAGAAGCAAACTTAAGCGAAGCAAACCTTTGTCGGGCGAATTTAATTCAAGTAGATCTTAAAGGAGCAAACCTCCAAGGTACTTCTTTGAGTCGGGCAAATTTAAGCCGAGCAAATTTAAGCCGAGCCGATTTGCGCGGTGCGGATCTTTCAGGAGCAGATCTTACTGGAGTTAATTTAAGTTGGGCCGATTTGCGCGGTGCATCTTTAGATCGAGCCAAATTAAATTGGGCTAATTTAAGAGAAATAAAAATCGATCGCAAGACAATAATTGGGAGCAAATGGCACAAAGTTTGGGAAATTTTGAATCAAATTGTTGAAAATAACGATCTAGCAGGTTTAGATTTGAGCGAAGCACATTTAGAAGGTGCTTACCTTAGAGGTGCTTGTCTGAGTAAGACTAATTTTAGTGGCGCAAATTTAAGTAAAGCATATTTAAGCAAGGCCAATTTAGAAGGGGCGGATTTAAATCAAGCAAATTTGAGCAAAGCTTATCTCAAACAAACAGATTTGAAATGTGCTTACTTGCGAGGAGCGAACTTGGAAGGAGCTTATTTGAGGGGAGTAGATTTAAGGTGGGGATACTTGCGAGGAGTAGATTTGAGAAGGGCCGATCTGACTAATGCAAATTTAACAGAAGTGAATTTAAGTAGTGCAGATTTAAGCGATGCCATTTTAAATAAGGTTGATTTTACTAAAGCAATAGTCGATCGCGCTAAATTCAGTGAAAACTCGGGACTATCGGAAGCCGATCGAGTTTCTCTTCAAGCTAGAGGTGCAATTTTTCTAGCAAAAGATCCCGATCGAAACCCTTCAGCAATCGAATCTGGCACAAAAACAAGCGATCGAGGCTCTCAATTTGCTGCTAGTAGCGAATTGTTTCAAGAAGACTTTTCAATCGCTAAATCTATTTACTTGCCAATATCTTAAATTTTTTTCTCGATCGCTTCACAACAATTGTTTTTATCATGAGCAAAGATTATCAAACACTTCTTCAGCAAAATAAAGTTTCTCTTTGGAATAGATGGAGAGAGCAAAACTTTCAAATTCAATTAGATTTGAGCGGTGCTAACTTTAGTTGGGCAGATTTAAGCGGTGCTAATCTCAATGCTACTTGTTTGAAGGAAGCTAATTTAAGAAAAGCAAACTTGATCGGAACGAGTTTGATCGATTCTTCTTTAAAAGGAGCTAATTTAAGCGGCGCGGATTTAACTAGAGCCAATTTAAAGCGAGTTTGCTTGTGTTGGGCAGATTTGAGCGGTGCTAACCTCAGTGGTGTCAATCTTCGCGACGGGGATTTGAGCGGTGCAGATTTAACCGCTACTCGTCTCAATCTTGCTAATTTGACGAATGCCAATCTTTCCGGTGCGGATCTTTCCGGTGCCGATTTGAGCGATGCTAATTTAACGAATGCCAATCTTTCCGGTGCCGATTTGAGCGATGCTAATTTGATGAATGCCAATCTTTCTGGTGCGGATCTTTCCGGTGCCGATTTGAGCGGGGTTAACTTTGCTAAAGCAAATTTGTGTAAGGCGGATCTGCGGATGACTTTAACTTAGGATCGTTTTTGAGCAATTACAAATAATAATTTATATGTAATAAATGACATATAAAAATTTTTAGATAGCACCAGTAGCAAGGGCATCCTTTATCAGCGGGAAGCCCTAGGCAACAGGGAAAATAACCAGGCAAATCTTTCCCTCCTTCTTTCTTGCTCCGTCGCTATGGCGAAGGAACTCAAAGGCCGTACAGTTTGTTTTCGCTGGGCCTTTGGGTTTAATATTCCAACCTCTGATACCAATTCCCTAAAATAACGCTACAGATAGATTTTACGAATCTATTGCCCCTTGCCTCTTGCCTCTTGCCTCTTACCCCTTGCCCTTTCTTCAAAAGAAGCTTTAAATCTTGATAGTTATGAACTTTTATCAAGTTCACGAAATAATCAAAATATTTAAAAGAATACAAAAATAAATAGCATTTAAAGAAAATCGATTATGACATTTTATATGCCGTTTCGGTATTTGAACG
>JASJCW010000218.1 GCA_030065265.1 Prochloraceae cyanobacterium | reverse complement strand
TAACCAAAAGGATTAGAACGCACGCTAGATATTGCAATTACACCTAAAGCTGCAATAATTACCCCAGAGATATAGTTAAGTAAACGCATTCTTTTTGGACTTAACCATTTACGAAACATACCCACACCACTACTTAAAATTAACCACCAACAGGTAGAACCGATAAAAACTCCACAAATCATTTGTAAAGTGGCAAGGTTGCTATTAATTGTTTCACTTAAATTAGAACCAGAAAATATTGCCGCAAAAGAAAGAATCGTGAAGGGATTAGTAAATGAAAGTAAGAATGTGGTTAGATATGCATCGAGCAAACTTTTATTATTGCTAATTTCTACCTCTGTTTTTGGTGGTTTGGACATAAAAGTTTTAACGCCTAAAGAACAAATAATTAATCCACCAATTAAGCGCAGCCAGAATTCTTGTTCTAATAAAAAGCTAGAAATATAACTTAAACCTAATCCGGCCGCAAAACTAAAAATACCGTGGGCTGTTGCTGCTCCTAGTCCAGAAATAAAGCCAGCCATTTTTCCTTGAGTCAAAGTTCTTTTAATACAAATTAAACCATTAATTCCAATTGGAGCGGCAATAGAAAAGCCAATTAAAGCACCTTGAAATATAAGAGCAGCGTTCATTTTTCGTCCTCGGCAAGTTAGTTGTTTCTTGTTTCTTTTAATACAATTAAATTGCAAAAAATGCAATATATCTGTATTTTACTATACAAAAAGTCGTTTTTTATTAAAATTTTTAATCAAAAAAAAGAATAGCAAAAATTATTTTTATTTTTTTTAAATTGAGTCTAAAAAAATAGAATAAAATAGTTTTTTATGAATGCAATTAACCTTGAATTTTGATTTTATAGGATTATAAATATTGTCAAATCTATTTATTTCTAGATCGAACGAGAAATATTCACAAAATAGAATATAAAATTTTGCTTAAGAAAAAAGCACCACTTTACATTTCATTAAAACTTATATAGTGTTAATCAAAGAAAAAAAACACTTTAAAAATACTTAAGCGATCGTTGCAGAATAAAAAAATATATAAATAAAATTTATATGTAGGAGTCAATTTGAGATTGAGATTGGTAATTAGAAAGATTTTGAAACGAGCCTTTACTTAAATTGCTCCTTAAAATTAAAAATAAAATCACCTATATTGACATTTACTGTGACTGTATTCGATCGCGAAAAACTCTTATTTACCCCAGCAACCCCAAATTCCGATGCTATACCCGTTATCTTCGCTTTTCCCAATACTTACAGCGTGGGTATCACCAGTTTAGGATATCAAATAGTTTGGGCTACCTTAGCAATGCGATCGGATTTGCTTGTCAGTCGCTTGTTTACCGATATTGGCGAAACTTTACCGAGAAATCCCGAATTGTTGGGATTTTCTTTTTCTTGGGAATTAGACTACGTTAATATATTTAGCCTGCTCGAGTCGTTAAATATTCCTATTCGCAGCGATCGCAGAACGGATAGAGATCCGTTAATATTCGGAGGAGGCCCGGTTTTAACTGCCAATCCCGAACCTTTTGCCGAATTTTTCGATTTAATTTTATTAGGAGACGGAGAAGAATTATTAGATAACTTTATTGATGCTTATCAAGAAGTAAGAAAAAGCGATCGCCAAACTAAATTAAAACATTTAGCAAATGTTCCTGGAATTTACGCTCCTAGCTTGTACGAAGTGACTTATTTGGCTCGAGATGGAGCGATTAAATCGATCGCACCAAAAGATAATAATATCCCCGATCGCGTCGTCAAACAAACTTATCGAGGCAATACACTTTCTCAATCTACCGTAGTTACAGAAAAAGCGGCTTGGGAAAATATTTATATGGTAGAAGTAGTCAGAAGTTGCCCGGAAATGTGTCGGTTTTGTTTGGCAAGTTATTTGACTTTACCTTTTCGGACTGCCAGTTTAGAAGATGGTTTAATTCCCGCGATCGAACGAGGATTGCAAGTAACCGATCGCCTTGGTTTGTTAGGAGCTTCCGTCACCCAACATCCAGAATTTAATAACTTATTAGATTATTTAAATCGACCGGAATACGATAACATTAGATTGAGTTTAGCCTCGGTTAGGACTAACACAGTTACCGAAAAACTAGCAAAAATTTTAACAAATCGAGATAGTCGTTCGATTACAATTGCTGTTGAAAGCGGTTCGGAAAAAGTCAGACAAATTGTCAATAAAAAACTCGCCAATGAAGAAATAATTCAAGCGGCAATCAATGCCAAAGCTGGCGGTTTAAAAGGGATTAAATTTTACGGTATGGTAGGAATTCCTGGAGAAACAACCGAAGATTTAGAACAAACTATTATAATGCTAAAAAAGGTCAAACAAGCAGTGCCAGGTTTGCGCTTAACTTTTGGCTGCAGTACCTTCGTTCCTAAATCACATACCCCTTTTCAATGGTTTGGAGTCAATCAAGCGGCAAAAAAAAGATTGAAATATTTAGAGAAAGAACTGGGCAAACTCAAAATTGATTTTCGTCCAGAAAGTTATAACTGGTCGGTAATTCAAGCATTAATATCTCGGGGCGATCGCCGCTTATCCCATTTATTAGAATTAACCAGAACCTACGGCGATTCTGTTGGCAGTTACAAACGAGCTTTCAAAGAATTAAAAGGTCAATTGCCACCCCTAGATTATTACGTTCATGGGGATTGGGAAACAACTAAAATATTACCCTGGTCGCACCTTCAAGGGCCGATACCAGAACAAACTTTGATTAAGCACTTAGATGAAGCAAAAAGTTTTTTTTAAAAAGACTATTAATTTATAAAATATAAAAGTAGTAAAATTGGAGAAAAAAATATGAAAGAAAAAAAGATAATTGCTCGCAGCGATCGCTATTTTAAAATAGATAAAAAGATTATCATCATCATAGGAATATCTCTGGCTAGCTTGAGTTTTGGTGCTTGTCAAAAAAAAGCAGAAACACCAGAACCAAATAAGATCCAACAGACGGAAATAACTCCGAAAAATGATATCGATAAATTGCAATTTCCTCCCGCTCCAGACGGTTGGATCGTAACAGAAAAAAAAGTTTGGGTTCCCGTACTCAATCAAATCGGAGAAAATTTGAAATTAGCTCGAGAAAATTATCTCAAAAAAGATAATCAAAAAGCAGTCAGCCACATCGAAAAAGCAGTTGCTTTGCTCAAAGCAGAAGAATCAAAAGCAACCAAAAAACAAACAGAGAAAATCGAAAAAGCGATCGCCGATTTAGACAAACTAGCCGCAGAAATTAAAGCCGGAAAAGTATCCTCCGTCGCAGCGATCGATCCGATATTTGCCGAAGCCCTCAAAGCAGATATCACCAGCAAATGGGTGCTTGTTGTCGAAGATAAAGCATATTCGATCTTCACAGAAATTTCCCGACACTGGCAAAATGCCAAGAAAATGCTCCCTACCAACAAAGATGCAGCAGCTTCAGAAATTCGTAAAGGTACGGTATTTCTCGAGTTTGAAGCCAGTCGATCCCAAGGAAAACCCCAACAAGAAATATTAGCCCAAGTCAAAGAATTAGACGGGATTGCCGAGCGAGTCCAAAACGGCAAGATTCAAGATGAGGCTATTTTAGAGCGCAGTTTTGCCAAAGCCAATCTTACCCTAGCTAAGTTTTACATCGAAAAAGCTACCAATGCCGATGCCAGTCAAGAATTGCAAAAAATTGGCTACGAACTACAAGCAGCTTTGAAACACCTCGAAGCAGCCAGAGAATGGCAACAAGGAGAAACACAAAAACTAACAACCCAAGAAAAGCAATTTAGCGAAATGGCAGATCGACTAGTAGACGGACAAAAAGAAGAAAGTAAAGCAATTAAAAATGCGATCGCCTACGTAGATCGAGAAATTGAGAAATTACTAAAATAATTATGCTGTAAGTAAGATCTGCGATCGCTTAAAAAAATTGATTTTCCAGCTTGGTATCGCTTAAACTGGGATCTTTGGGAAAATCTAACAGTACCACGTCTGAAAATCAAGCTTTAATCTTAATGCAAACAACTTCTGAATATTTTTGCGCTTTTTGCGGCGAAGCAAACACAACTTTTATCGATCTGAGTGCGGGGATGCAACAATCTTATATTGAAGATTGTCAAGTTTGCTGTCGTCCCAACCTACTTTATATCAACGTAGATGAAGATACTTTTGAAATAGCTATTGATACCGATTATCAAGAATAAACAGACAAAATCAGACAATATCTTTGCGCTTTTGCAATAAAAGAATGATGCAAAACATCGCAGTAATTAAAAAGCTTAGTTTAAACCAATGATTGACAACATTGACAGCATACATCGAACCGTATTTATCATAAAAACGGCTTAAAATACCTTCTGCTTCGCCGATCGCACCTTCATATTTTCCTTTCCATTCAGTATATTTATCTTGCCAAAGATTAATATCTTTTTGATATTTATCTACTGCTTCGAGATAATCTTGTACTTCATTGAGATATTCATCTATTGCTAATTGATATTGCAAGTTAGCGCGTGGAGAAGGATTTTCTGGTTTAGTCGGTACTTTTGGCGGATTTTCTGGTTCGGAAGGTTTAGGGGGTTCTGCTTCATTTAAAACTGGATCTGCATTAGCTCTAATCCCAGGAAATTGGCAGATTTTAAACATATTTCGATCCAAACAACTGCATTTTTTTGTTTCGTTTTCAGTGAGGTTTTCTCGTTGTTCGGAACTTAGTAAACTCCAACAGGGATCTGTAGCGACATCTTTCCCGTAGTCGGTAATAGTTACTAAAGCTTCAAAAGACCATTTAGTTAGAGAAAATTGATTTAATATTTGTGCGGGAAGGCCCGATCCTTGTACTGATAATAAACCTCCACCAAAAAGAATTTGCGGAACTAAAAAAATAATCGTTAATAAGGGAGCAATATTTTGGTTAGGAGAAATAGCCGAAACTAACAAACCCATCACCATTCCGGCAATAGTTGCCAAAACCAGGGTAATATAAAATTGCAAGATATCTTCGGGCGATCGCGGAATATCGATCACAATAAATTTAGCCAAGAGAAAAATAGCCCCTTGATAGAGAGCTAAAATAATCGCCACCCAAATTTTAGAGAAAATATAAGGAATAATTTGCAAGCCGATCGTGCGCTCTCGTTTGTAAATATCCTGCTCTTTAACAATTTCGCGCATCGTCGCTAAACTACCGACCATGACTGCAAATAAAGCCGTAGTAAAGAGCATAGTCATTACTTGGCCCGGATCGCCATCTTTAACATCGAACATATCCGATCGCCAGATAAAGAAATCCAACAGACCTAAAATCGGTGCGATCGCTAACATTAAAATCAAACTGGCGCGATCGCGGGTTAAAATATTGAGATTGCGGCGAGACAAAATTAAAAATTGCCGCCAACTAGAGATATGTTTTCTCGCAGAAGGGTTATGTCTGGGGATGCGAAGTTTTGAATCTTGCGACTTAAGATCGATTTTTTCTAGGGGTTTAGCAACGTATTGTTCGTGTTGGCGCGATCGGGTATATTGTTGTTGCCATTCTTGAGGTGTTTGTTCTCTTTCTACTTTGAGATAAATTTCGTTAAACTTAGTAACGCCAAAGTAATCTAAAGCCTGTTGTGGTGGGCCAAAATAGGCCAAGTTGCCACCTTTACCCATAAAGATCACCAGATCGCACAACATCACGTTTTCGGTAGCGTGGGTGATTAAAGTGATGGTACGGCCGCGATCGGCTAATTGTCGCAACAATCGCATTATATCCCCTTCAGTGCCGGGATCTAAACCAGAAGTAGCTTCGTCGAGGAAAAATAAATTAGGCTGAGTTAATAATTCTACTCCGATCGAAACTCTTTTAAGCTGGCCTCCGCTTAAAGCTCTAACTTGAACGTTTTTGCGGTGGGTGAGATCGAGATCTGCTAAGACTTCATCGATTCTTTTATATCTTTCTTTTATAGTAGTATCGGCTGGCATTCGCAATTGAGCGGCGTAGTCAAGAGCCTCAAATACCGTTAATTCCATGTGAACGATATCTTTTTGAGGAACGTAACCGATTTGAGTGCGATAGGAATCAAAATTGCGATACAGATTAGTTCCATTAACTAATACTCTACCGCTAGTTGCGGGCCGAAAACCGTTGAGAGCATCGAGTAGGGTTGATTTTCCGCCACCACTAACCCCAGCAATAACGACAAATTTTCGCGGTGGAATCGATAAAGAGATATTATTGAGCAGGTTGAGATTTTTACCGACTACTTTATTTAAATTAACCGCATCTAGGCGCAAATTTCCTTGTTCGTTGTGTCGGATCAGTTGTTCGTTGATATTTAAAATCAGACTCGAAGAACCAATATGAATCGTATCCCCAACCTTTAAAACTCTTTTTTCTTCAACTGGCTTCCCGTTAACAAAAGTCCCGTTAGTCGAGTCGAGATCGAACAGGTAAAAAGAGCCATTTTCTCGTTTAATTTTGGCGTGGTAGCGGGATACGGTAGGATGATCGACGATCGCATCGTTGTTAGGATCTCGTCCGATAGTTACGATATTGCGACCTTTAAGATTGAGGGGTTGTAAGGTTTCTTCTACTGCTTCTAAGTTATCTGTGCTGACGAACTTTTGATTTTCAAGATATACTGTAGCTGGTTTGCTAGATAGGGGTTTTAGGGAGCTTACCGTTACTTCGGTGCTAAATTCTAGTTTATAGTTACCGATCTCGATCGTATCGCCATCATTGAGAGTTTCAGCGTGATTGGGAGTTAGCTTTTGCTGGTTAAGATATGTTCCGCAAGAACTTCCGAGATCGATCGCCGTGTATTTGCCAGTTTGGTTATTATTAACTATCCTTGCATGGTAGCGAGAAATATTCGGTTCGCTTAAAACAACTTGATTGTCTGGTGCGCGACCAATAGAGATCGATTCTCGGGAAAAAACAAAATTATTAAGTAGTTCGTTCTCCTGATTAATAATAAGTTGGATTGGTGTCAATGACATAGCAGATTTTAAAAGTTCCCCGCGTTGCTTATTTTTATATTAATTCTTTTAGTTTACTTGACATTATTTTATCTTTAACCTTAGATTTTACTAGTTTTCTCTGCGGGAAAGGCGATCGTTGACTTGAAACATTGTCTTGGCGATCGCATTACTTTTAAGTTATATTGTAAAATTATTTTTACTAAGTCTAATTCTCAAAAACAGCAAAATACATCGTGATTTTATTTAATAATCTGAAAAAACTGCTTATTTCTGACCTCTGAGGTCAATTAAATTGAGTGCTAACTCGAAGTAATTAGCAAAAAGAATTGAAACTAAATTTTAAATTTCTTTGCAAACAAACTTTGCAATCGTTGCAAACTGCTACTATTTTTATATAATAAATCACCTTTTCCTAATAAGTTCGCTGCTCCTGTTTCCGTTCCTCCGAGAACAATTCTTGAATCGTGAATCGTAGCTGTTTTTAAAGCAATTCTCGCCGGTAAGTTAGAGCGAATTAAAGGAGTAATAACTGTCGCATCTGGTCTTTGAGTAGCAATTATGAGATGAATTCCAGCTGCTCTTGCTTTTGCGCCTAATTTTTTAATATTTTCTTCCAAAGCTTTTTTGCTCTCTTTTTCTGCCATAAAATCGGCATATTCATCAAAAATGCAAACTATATGGGGTTCGGGTTGATTAGAGCGATTGTAACTCGTTAAATCGGAACATCGAGCATTTTCAAATAGTTTGTATCTGCGCTCCATTTGATTCACTAAATTCTCCATCAATGCGATCGCAACATCGATATCTTTGACTGGCGATCGCAGCAACCAAGGGATATTTTCAAATTCTGGAAAAGTAACTCTTTTCGGATCGACCAGAATTATTTTTAAATGTTCTGGAGCATAGCGATAAATTAAACTGAGCAGAATACTGCGTAAAAACTCACTTTTTCCGCTTCCAGTAGTTCCTCCAACTAAAAAATGACAAGTTTCAGGAGCGGATAAATTTGCTTCGATCAATTTACCGTTTAGATCGACTCCGATCGCAATTTTTATCGAGCTTTGGTAAGGATTTTTTTGTTTTTGAATATAGTTATTAAACTCAGCTACTTGGCGATCTTCTCGCGGTAAATCCAAACTGACATATCCTGGTTGGGTTGCAATTAAAGGAGGATTTAAAATGCTTAATTGTACTTTCAAATCTTCAGCCAATTTAACAATTTTAGCGACAGTGACTCCAAGATGAGGTTTAATTTTCACCCTAATAAAAGCAGGAGCAGCAACAGCTCCCAAATAATCGACATTAATTTTATAAGATTTTAAAATATCAACTAAATTATTACCCAATTCATCTAGATTGAGATTACTTTCTTGTTTAATTAAATTCTCTTGCTGGCGATCGGCTCCAATTGGATCTGAATCGTTTAAATTATTATTTGCAGTCTCAGAATTAAAACCATTTTCGATTTTTTCACTAGTATCTTTTACTGGTTGTTGAGGCTCTTCACCAAAATAACTTTGACATTTTTCTTGTTGAGGACAAATATTGCATAAATTAGGATTAGTAGTGACTGGTGGAGGATTCGATCGCGGAGATTCCCATTTTAACCACTGTTGCATTTGTTGTAATTTATAGGGAATCAATTGATAGACAGTATCTTCTAATTGTTCCCAAGAATAACGATACTCTTTGAATTCCGGTAAAACGCAATAAATTGCCGCATCTACTGGAGTTTTAACTTCTTGTTTATTAAGATATTTTTTGTTGATAATATAGCTGTACAAAGCGACTTGAGCTAATTGGGAGCTGTTATCGAAAGGATCGTAACTTTTTAATTCGACAACACAGAAGCGTTTGCGCTGCCAATTGTAAATTAAACCATCAAATTGGCCGTTAATTAATTGTTGATTGTTATTGGGTAAATTGAAATTATATTTTATTTTTTTTTCTTCAGCAATGAACGTTTGATTTATCAATTTACTGCGATCGCAATATTTACTATTACTAATTATCAATTCCCCCCATTTTCTAATTAATTGAACGATACTTTGCCAAATCCGATCTAATAAAATTGCTTTTGATTCGTTATTAATAATAACCGGTAATAAATATTTAGGATAAAAAACTTTCTCGTAAAACAGTTGTTGCATCCGAGCTGAAACTGTTTCTATTTCTAAATTTTCTGTCGAAGTAAATATATTTTGAAATTCAGGCTCTTGTTTGGCTAAATTAATAAAATCTTCAGCAGATCTATGAAAAATACTGCCAACTCCTTTAAGGG
>JASJCW010000217.1 GCA_030065265.1 Prochloraceae cyanobacterium | reverse complement strand
TGTCATCGGATAACGGAGGTGGTGACTGTCATCGGATAACGGAGGTGGTGACTGTCATCGGATAACGGAGGTGGTGACTGTCATCGGATAACGGAGGTGGTGACTGTCATCGGATAACGGAGGTGGTGAAGAATTGATATATTATATAATACTGCCGCGAGGTTTTTCAATTTGATTAGCGGCCCGCTACGCGGATCTCTTCGAGATCGCAGATCGAACATGCGTTAACAGTATTTGGAACAAGAGAGTGAGCGGATGTCGCGGGATTTTTCAATTTGATTAGCGGCCCGCTACGCGGATCTCTTCGAGATCGCAGATCGAACATGCGTTAACAGTATTTGGAACAAGAGAGTGAGCGGATATCGCGAGATTTTTCAATTTGATTAGCGGCCCGCTACGCGGATCTCTTCGAGATCGCAGATCGAACACCAAAACTGTTCAGATTTAGATCGAGTAAACTAATACCCCTTATACTCGATCTGCAAATAGATTTGGTGTTTATGAAATAAATCGTTAAACTTGAACTAATTTTATAATACAAGTCTGCTCTATAATTTTAGTGAAGATTGCCATAAGCTAACGGGCATTTCTTTTTTGTGAAAGATCATCAAATTGACGATTCCATAAGCTAAACGGATTCTAGTCTAGCAAACAAAAATGGAAAGAGCGCACATAGCTAGCTTTTGACAACAATTAATATTGCTAATAAAGTTGTGTAAGTTTTTTTATTCATTAATTTCCCTAAAATCAACAGCCTACGATCGCACAATATATGCTAACAGTTTCCATCGAAGTAAGAGTAAGCGGATGTCGTCAGGTTTTTCAATTTGATTGGCGATCGCCTTTAATATGCTAACAGTTTCTATCGAGACAAGAGTAAGCGGATGTCGTCAGGTTTTTCAATTTGATTGGCGGCCCGCTACGCGGATCTCTTCGAGATCGCAGAAATGTGTTAACAGTATTTCGCGAAACAGAGTAAGCGGATGTCGTCGAGTTTTTCATTTTTATTATTTGCGATTATATAATATTGTCGCTAAGTTTTTCAACTTTAATTAGCGCACCGCAAAGCGATCGCCTTTAATAGGCTAACAGTTATCCTCGAAGAAGAGTAAGCGGATGTCGGTGACTTTTTCAATTTTATTATCTGCGCGATCTCGAAGAGCCGCTTTTAGCGATCGCATTCAATATGCTAACATTTGTCCTCGAAGAAGAGTAAGCGGATATCGTGAGATTTTTCATTTGGCTCTTTTTGAGAATTATACATCAAATAGAGAGCGGAAATAAAATGAATTAATAAACTATAGCTACTTTCCTTAGCAGATCGACGCGATTTCAAAGCAAGCAAGCTTTTTCTAATGGTTGAATTATTTAAATAGTGGTCATAGTATTTTCATTCATTATCAATGATAATAAAAATCTTAGCGTTAACCTTTATCATAACTATTTGCGTACTCTAGCAATTCAGGAGGATTCATTTTAGCAGGGTTACCGAAATAATAATCCAAGATTACAGGAATGGCATCAGATATAGATGCAAATTCCTCTCGAAAATCACCCGGCCCTGGCCCTGGCATAAACTCCCATACTTGAAATATCCACTTATCATTATCAGGATATAGATAAACGCTGGGAGCATCGCATAAAATTTTATCTCTTCCATTCTTACTGTCCACATTGATGACAAATTCGCTATTTTCTCTTTTATTACCAAAAGTTGCTTTAGGCTTAGCAATCATGTAGCTATTAGCAAATGGCCCTCTCTCCAGGAATTGGACTAAGAGACCTTCATCCTTTAATTTATCTATTACATTTCTGTTTTTCATTTTTCTGGTTCGGATAGTGAAAGTAACCAGGGGGTTTAAATTGAATCATCAATCGCTCAATATATGTTGACACTTTCTAAAATAGTAAACGGATCTAACATCTCTCAAATTGCTGCTAAAATTTTAGCCCGATCTAATAGTTTTGGCTTTGCTGTTTGAACAGCTATCGCTGCATTGATCGACATCGCCAATTCGGCAATCTCTAGTCGCTCAGGATCTACTTGATAATTATTGAGGACAAACCAATTTAGTACGGTTGCTAAATGCCAAATTGCTTGAGCACCATTATAAACCGGATTGGGAAAATCTGATTTGATCGCATTTCTTTGGATATTTTGTCGGGAGCATTTAAATATACTTGCTAAATCTTTTACCCCCACTAAATCTGGACTGACTTGAATTAATTTCGCTTCTTTAAATACTTGATTAACATTTTCTACCGCCGATGCGATCGCTTCATGCCCCGAATTTGATTCTCTGATAAAATCTAGAGCCAGATATCCTTCTTTTCCTACTCCCACGATCGCATCGTCACATCCTGCTTCATAGAGTCGATCGAGATCTGTTTCTAAATTTTCTTTTTTATGATTCAGCTTAAATATTAATCTAAAATCATACTCTTTCATCTTCTTCCCCTAGATTTTTTTTGGCTTCATGCTTAATATGAATACAATTATCTACTACCCTTTTTATTTGCTTGGCATGATTTCTCGGATTTTTTGGCGTAGTCCAGATACTCGTTATACAAAATTCTCCACATCTACATTCGGCATCATTATTTGGGCAATAAATTTGTTCCCAACTATGAGAACTTGTACTTCCTGGTTTTACTTTCCATCCATGCTCAATGGCATAATTTATTGCCGCACGAATTTCTTTATTAGGATGTTTTTTTACCACTTTTATCTTACCCCTTTAATTGTCAACTGACAACTAAGCAGGATAACATTTCTTCAGTTATCGAATCAAGCTATTATAAACTTTAATTCTAAATAACCTGTACCAACTAAAATAGAGACAATAATTTTGCTAATATTAATGTGAATTAAATAAGCAAAATTATGAACACGAACACTAAACTAATAGATACTTTAATACAAATTATCAATTCTCTTTCTAAAGAAGAACGTATTTTACTAGAAGAAAACTTATTTTTTAATTCTTCAGAACCTTCAATAGAGGATTTACTTAATTTAGCGCAAACTGGCAACTGTTTTGATTTCTTAGCTTCTGAACCTGATATTTATAGCCTTGAAGATGGAGAACCAATAAATGGCAATCGTTAAAGGTGATATCGTTCTAATTCCTTTTCCTTTTACAGATTTAAGCTCAACTAAACTCCGTCCGGCTGTTATTTTATGGGTAGACAATCAAGGTAATGATATTACTGTTTGTTTTATTTCTTCACAAAATATCTCCAATCTCCGCTCAGATGAATTTTTAATTGATTCAAAAGATCCCTCTTTTTCTACTACTGGTCTTAAGATTTCTTCTAAAGTTAGAGTTTCCAGAATTGTTACTATAGATCGCCGACTTCTCACTCGCCGTATTGGTAAATTAGAATCCGACTATATCGAGAAACTAAATCAGATCCTTATCGCAATTTTCCAACTTTAAAAATTAAGCACTTTCGTACTGCTTAGAGGAGGTTACAAAGATTGATTCTATTTCAGAACAGCTCAGCGAATCGCTCATTATTCCCAATCTTTGTGCGATCGCTCTCAAACAATACCATAATTGTTCGTTTGATGCCTCTAATTTTTCTACTACTGCAGCAATTTTATCCTCAACAATAGAATAATTTATTGATTTTTCTTTTTCAGGATTTTTTTGATTTTGACCTTTACCAACTAAATTAGTGACGATAACTGAATATATCTCCATCAATCGATCGCATCGACTTTGCAAGAACTTCAACTCGTTTCTGCGTGCGATCGCCGCTTTGTAGCTCTTATATTGGGATGAATCTTTATTGCCAAGATACAGCTTTACTTTCCCTTGAATTTTCCCCGATCGCGATCGCCTATTTGTTGCTGCCATTAAACGGTAGTAATAATATTTCTTTCCGTTTGATTTCTTGACATAGTAGCGTTGTATCCAAGTTTTAGGGGGTGCTACCTTTCCACTGGCACGAATCGCAGCCATCCGTTCTTGAATAAATCCGATTCTTATTTCTAATTGCTCTAGTCGCTGATTCATCTCGATCTTATTATTGTTTTTCTCATTATAACCTTTACCAACTAAATCACCAAAATTATCATCTTCCTCGAATGCTGCGATTTGAGATTCACGATCGCCTTCTGCAGCATTACAGCAGTTAAATTCTCAATGCCAATTAGTGAACTAAATCCCTGCTGGATATGAAAACGTGGTTGCTTTGATATGCCCCTACTGTTATTCTCAACTCTCTTGACAACTGTCAACGGATTTTCTTAAAATTGTCAATAGATAACAGTCAACAGATTCATGAGCAGCTCATCTTATGGGTAAGTTTGAAGCGAAACAGAGGCGGGAAACATTCGATCGGATTCTCGATCTGTTTGCCAATAATGCGCCATTAAATGAAATCGAACAAGTTACAAATGAGTTTAGACAATGGTGTGATGAAGTTTATAGTCATGCTTCGATCGGCAGTTTTTTGAGCGGTGAATTTCGCCGTAAACTGAAAACTATTCCCTTAACTGCCGACAATTCTTACACTAGACCCGATCTTAATGGTAAAAGCGTCACCGAACATCTCTTTTACAAGTTTTTTGGCTATACTACTGATGATTACCAACAGCGTAACAATTATCTTCCTGATGGTAAAAAAGCTAAAAGCGAGCAAATTTTTAATGCTCCAGAGATCGATCCTGATGCTTATTTACAAATCACTGCACAGTTACTTCATTCTCACCAACCTTACCAACTTGCTTCTGGCTTAATCGCCGCTACTGGTTGTCGTCCCCTCGAAATTCTCTATACTGGTGAAATTGCCACTGAAGGCGACTATCAGATGCTTTTTGCCGGTCAGCTCAAAAAACGCGGTGGCGATCCGATTTTTATCCGTCCCGTTCTTTTTCCTGCTCATTATCTCGTCGCTCGCCACAATTTTTTTAAATCTCTGCCGACGATCGCTTCTCTTTGTCATTGGGCCGAGCAGCAATTAGCACAAGGTATGGGAGTCGAAGCGTTAAATTCTGCTTTAAGTGACAAACGCGGTCGTCTGATTTGGCAAGCTACCTCTACTGCTTTTGATGGTATTCTTCCTCCTAAATTTGGCGATGATTATGTCAATAATCAAGCTTTACGTGCTGCTTTTGGTACTCTCGTCGTCCAACGGGATTTGCCCGATTCTTCTGATGCTGCTCGCATCATTTATTTTGCTAAGGCTCTCGGTCACATTACTACCGAATATGAAGCTCAAATTCACCAACAAGATTTAGCAAAATTATCTACGACCATCGGCTACGGTACTTACACTGTTTCTCGCACTGCTAATATTCCTTTTATGTCGGTCGATCTTCCTCTTCAGCCCCTTCCTTTACTTCCTCAAACTATCTCCCAAATTGAAGCTTTTCAAGAGCAACACGATCTGGCTTCGGCTGATGCTGTTTTTGAATTTTTGTTGGATCGCTTTACTAAATTCGAGCAATCTCAACTTAAAAAAACTCCTAAAAAAGAGACTGAACCGATTGATTTTACTCGCTTGTCTCGCGATCAACTCATGAATAAACCTATTCCTGGTATTGCTAATGAGAAGATCGATCGCGCCGTTGCCGCTATCATGACTTATAACAATGAAGTTGCTCCTTCTAACCAAGAGCGATGGGCGATTACCATCCGCGCCGTTCAAGAGTTAACTGGTTCTCGTCATTCTGCTGTCAAACGCTATTTTGAGTCGAAAAAAGTTGCCATCGATGACCACAATCAGAAATTTGGCTTTACCCACTTACAAAATCGCAAACCTCAACGTATTTCTGATGTGATTAAATGGTAGTTTCTCCATCGTTTCCAAGGCAACCAATTTCCTTTTTTCTCCTCTTCCTATTTCAATAATTTCCATAGGACAATCTGTCAAGTCTATTAGACAATTTTTAACATACAGGCTTCTTAACCAAACTTTTCGCTTCAATCTTTTTTTCGCTCAGTTTGATTAATTTTTTTGATTTATCTTAGCTCTTTTTTGAATTTCTTCAACTTATTTTTGATTCAATTACTATCAATATTTTTAGCTTTTTCCTCAATCATTAATCGACTTTTTTGATACAATATAAATAAGTTTGATATCTAGTTCTGGCTCAATTCTGCTATGAAAAAAGGCTCTTTTTCTCACTCTAATTCCACTCAACTCCCTTCATTTTCTCTTTGGGAATTAACTTTTATTATTAGTTTCTTTATTCTGGCTTTCCTGATTTTTCCTTATTTTTAAACTGACTGACTCAAAAAAAGATTTCAATAGTATCTTCGCAATTTTAATCTCTTTGCCGCTCATTAAAGATACTATTGTTATCTATCTTTGTCATTACATCGTTTTACTTAATTATCAGCTTAACACTATTCTCAATCTTTAGCAGAGCCAGTCAATCTTAACTTGAATCATTATTAAATTGAATCCTAGACCATTTTATTCTTTAGATTTGATTTTTTATCTTGACTAATATTCTATTAAGAATTTGACGGGATTTATTCCCTCGAAATTATTTAATCGAAAAGAATCTCTCGGTTACGATTTTTTGCTAACTATTAGTTCTCAATTACTCTTCTAAGATCCCTTTCTTGATTATGAGCATCTATAAGTTTCAATTATATATCTTTGACAATCATCCCCAATCCCGTTTCACTCGCCAGCTTATTACTCAAATCTTCGAGCGCACATCTTTTTCCTGCCACTTAGATATTATTGATGTCCAACAATCCCCTCATCTGGCCGAGGCCGAGCGGATTTGGGCTATTCCTACTTTAGTCAAAACCTTTCCCCCTCCCTCTCAACGCGCAATCGGTACTTTTGAAGATACATCCCAATTATTACAATGGCTTGATTCTTGTTTTTTCTCAGTTTAATCCTTTACTTACCCAGCCAAATCCTCCTATTTGATCGCTCCAATCTAGCTCCCAAGCCGCTAAATTTATATTTTTGAATTTCTCTCAACCCCAATTTCTCAAAAATTTCCAGGTGAACATAATTAAATTCAGCTTAAAAATCATCTAATTAACTGGACAAAAAACAGGTTTTATTTTCAACAAATAGACTCAAATAAATCTTAAATATTTCGATATTTTTTCATGAAAATAAGATTAAAATCATTAATAAGTATTAGTAATTATTCCAGACTAAATCTTTAGTAATTAGCCACAAATGAGGCGATCTCCTCGAAAATATCCACTAAATTAGGGGGGATATCCCCATATTAAATCCTGATTTTTTTTGCTAAAATAAATAATTAGAAAGGTTATTTAATAGCTAACTAAAAGAATAATTCAAGCTCTAGAGAATTTAATTTAATTAGCCTTTTTTAAATTAAAACTAATTTTAAACTGAGGAATTTAATATGAGTAATTGTCCTATTTGCTCCGACTTAATATTACGTCACATCGCTGAGAATAAAGTTTATTGGTATTGTCCCTCTTGTCATCAAAAAGTCCCTAATCTCCCCTCAAAACCTCTAGTTAAACTGACACAAGAAGATTTTCTTAAGCAATTAAATCCTACTTTAAAAGATTTAATCTACGCCTAAATCTTAGTCACACTAATCATTCTTAATCTCTTCATTGAACCTGCTCCCATGATTAACAGTGTGACCGATTTTCTTTTGCCATCGTTCGAGATAGTGACTAGCTGGAAAACTCCATCCGCTTTGTATAACTTGAGGGCAAAAGGAGAGTTTCTCCTAACTTTGAAACTGCCGTATGAGAGCGAGAATAGAAGTCGGGACAGATGGATAATATTTGGGCTTCGACTGATTCTATTCAAGATCAGAAAAACCGCATATAAAGCTCATAATCCAAGCTTTTAATTGCAAATGCCAATTGAGCGACCAGTTTCGCCCCGACAGTTTGAGCTAAATATTGCTGAGCAGCTTTAAATAAATCGACCCCCAGATCTCGAATCGAATCTAACGAACCCTGGTTCGCTAGAATTTCTTTCAACTTATTAACAGTTGTCAATAATTGGGATCGATCGCACGAGAACATTTCGAGTTTAACCAAACGGTCGCCGGAGATATTTTTTGTCGTCACCTCCCCATCAAACAACACGGAAGCTCGACCTGAAATTGGCATTAACCCCATCACAATGCCGTAGCTGTTAAACAGCGAATGGTAGAAGCGATCGCCTACCTTCAAATCTTCGTCGCTCTTGATTTCAATTTGGGTTAGCTCATTAAGAGGGTCTGGTTCTTCTAATTTTAAGTTAGCGACCGCGACGACCAGCCGCTCAAAGTAATCGGGACAGGCGGCGAATAATTGAGGTTCGATCGCCCCGGCAGTAATTTCTATTTCTGTGATGAAATTATTTAAGTATTCCTTGCTGGTAAATCTGATTCGCTGTGATTCTAAATCTTCTATTGCTGTTAAGAGTAAAGTCAAGAGATTGCCTCGATCTATCTCAGAGAGTGGCTCATTAACTGCAACTTGCTCCGCTTGATTCGGTGGATTCTGTCCCACCCCTAGCCTATCGGTTTCTATATAAATGGCATCTGATGGGACAGCATTTTGGGATGATTCGTCAACATTGGACTGTCCTACCCCTTCCTGGTCGGTTTCTATATAATTGGCAACTGATGGGACAGCAGTTTGAGATTCTTGTTCAATATTGGACTGTCCTACCCCTACCTTGTCGGTTTCTATATAATTGGCAACTGATGGGACAGCATTTTGGGATGATTCATCAACATCGGACTGTCCTACCCCTTCTTTGTCGGTTTCTATATTAATGGCAACTGATGGGACAGAATTACTGTTCTCGTTTTTGGCAAGATACTCAGATCTGACTGTTTGATATTTTGATTCAAGGGCGGTCAATACGATCGCCCGATCTTTATCTTGATAAGCTTGCCGATTAATTTGATAGAGATATTGGCGATCGCCATTAACACGCTTCCTGGTGGCGGTCAGTTTAATTCCAACTTTTACCAATAAATTTTGAATCAAAGTCATTACTGGAGATACTTCAGAAATTGTGATGCCAAATACTCTTTTGACTCTTTCTTTTTGTTTGAGGGCGAGGTTAAAGAATGCGATCGCCTTCTCGTCGTGCTTAGAATATATTTGGTCTAAGTTATCTAGTTTTATTAGTTCAAAAAGACCCAGTTCGATCAGTAATTCTATTTTCGGCAATAAGGCTTTTATATCTGGTAGATAAAATATACCATGTTCAATATATTTATCTAAAGC
>JASJCW010000216.1 GCA_030065265.1 Prochloraceae cyanobacterium | reverse complement strand
TCGAACAAATCCCTAAATCTAAAACCCAAGCATCACAAAGATTGAGAGAACGACAATTAGAACAAAAAAGAGTTTTTCAAGAATATTCTCAATATAAAAAATATATCGAATACTATCGCGAAAATTTAAACAATTAAAGTATATTAATATCTAAGTTGGCCTTACGGATAGATATAGCAACTAAACTATAGGTAAGGACAATAATTGTCACAGCAGGAAATAGTTAGTGGGTAGTGAGAAATAGATAGAATTGTCATAACCTTTGCTTCGAATGCTATATATTTAGAGCGATCGCGAGGGCAGCACTTTTGATATTTTTTCCTCTCAAAAAAAGATTTTGCAAAAACAATTTTATGCTGATATCAGTTAACTAAAATAATGCTAGAAATCAATTTTCTGAATCTTTTGCCTGTTGCCTATTCCCTATTCCCTATTCCCTATTCCCTATTCCCTATCATCACCACAACCTAGCAACTCTCAACAGAATTGATATCAGGTCAGAGAATGAAGATCTAAAATAAATTAACTTAATTACTCTGACCGATCGCTCTTAACTAGGATCTCTTTCTCGCTTGGGACGATCGCGTTTTTCTTGAGTATTAAATTGGGCGATCGTTTCTTGGAGTTTTTTTTGCGATGAAAGAGATTGAACCATGTATAAACCAAACGGTTCTTCACTAAGATATTTAGTATAAGAAGATTGCAAATAAGGGCGATATTCTCGATTATTAGCAAGATGGTATTCAAAAAAGCCCAAAGTCATAGCATTATCGTATCGATCGATCAATCCAGGTTGGGGGAATTTTAAAGCAGTTACCGATTCAATAATTTGGGTTGCTCCAGCATCTAGTTCGGATACGTCCAAATGAGCTTGTCCTTCTAATAATAATAAATAGCGATCCTGATTTGTCAGCCAAGTAAAAGATTGTACTTGTTCGATAACTGCAGGAGTTGCAGGATCGTCACTTCCAGAAGCAAACATTAAGGGAATTTCGATGCTACTCAAGCTTTTCTGCCCAAATATCGTACTATTTACCGGATTAACCACCATAACTACCCCAACTCGCGGATCGCGTAAATTGTAAGTTTGGCGAGGTAATTTAATCGCTTGACATTGAAGCAGTAAAGATAAATTTGGCGACCACATTTCGCGATCGCAGTCTTTTTCTAATTGCTCGAAATTAATCTCTGCTCCTGCTAAAGCTAGTGCGGTATAACCACCAAAAGAATGGCCTAATACTCCGACTCTTTCTAAATCTAATTTACCTTGAAATTCTCTTTGGTTTCTTCTTTCTAGTTCGTCTAAAACAAAACTAACATCTTTGGGGCGATCGATAAATGCATTTAAATCGAAGATACTTCGGTTCAGGCCTTCAAGCATATCAGTAAAATGGGTGTAGTTGCTACCGATATGTTCTGGCACTGCCACTACATAGCCGTAAGAAGTTAAATGTCGGGCTATTTTCTCAAAATGTTTGCGATTAGAGGCTAAACCATGAGATGCTACGATTACTGGCGTTTTGCCTTCTCTTAAAGCTGTTGGCTTATATATATCTACTTCAAATTTACGATTTCTGAGCCGATCGAAGACATTGAGAGTTTGGATCGAATATTCGTATTGACCCGCACTTCTGAGATCGGGTAATTGTGAATAATCAATTATTCCATCGCTTTTGGCTTCTTTTAAAGATAATTGCTCTATTTGACCTACTACCCGATCTGTTTCTGCAACTAAACCTCCGACAGAATCAGCTAGTTCAAATATGCGATCGATATCGAGATAAATATCAGTGGGAAACTGACGCAAAAAATTCAGTAAAGTTAAACCTTCTTTGCGATCGAATGCTGCTTTGCCAATAGCGGCTCTAATTGCATATTTGCCATTTCTTCCTCCGGGAATAGTGACAAAATTGCCGATGCGATCGAGCATTTCTTCTCCCATTGGAGTCTTAAAAAAGCGATAAAGTTCGATCGCATTTACTTCTTGTCTTCTGTTTAATGCCATCCGAAACGCTTCTCGAGTCGGTTCATCGACTCTTTTCATGTAAAAAGCCAATTCTCGATTTATTTTGCCTTCTTTAGCAAATTGTTCTAGAGAAGATACTTCTATTTCTAACAGTAGCGGCCCGTAATTAAACATAACTCTTTCTGCTGCTGTTGCTGGCACTGCCGTAAATACAGGGATTATTCCCAATATTAAAGAACCCAACCAACGTTTACCCCAAAAATGTTTGAGTTTAGCAGTTTTCTTGCCTGGTTTGTTCCCTCGATCGTTTTTCATAGAAACCTTGAAATATTATTAATTTTGTGCTATAAATCTAAGTTACCAGCAAAAACTACATAGATCCATATATAAATATACAAAAAATTCTTTTAATGATTTGTATTTTTAAGTGTAAATAAAAAACTTAAGTATTTGAATGAAATGATCGATATCTTATTATTAATATCAATTATCTCTTTAATAATTTGGATATTTTTATTATTTTTTTGGGGGAATTTTTGGCACTGCAATCCAGTGCTTAATTCTCGAATAATTGATGTAAAAAATCCCCCTTCTGTCTGTGCTGTAGTTCCGGCTCGAAATGAAGCCGATTCGATCGAAACTACTTTAACAAGTTTATTTCAACAAGACTATCGAGGGAAATTTTCAATTATTTTAGTAGACGATCGCAGCAGGGATAATACGACTAAAATAGCTAGAGAAACAGCAAAAAAATTAAACAAGTCAGAACAATTAAAGATTATTGCAGGAACTAAATTACCATTAGGTTGGACTGGTAAACTTTGGGCCATGAAACAGGGTGTCGATCGCGCCAAACAAGAATTATCCCCAGATTATATTCTCTTCAGCGATGCTGATATTCGACACAATCCTAGCAATCTCACTCAGTTAGTCAGCCAAGCAAAACAAGGTAATTATAATTTAGTTTCTTTGATGGTATTGTTGCAGTGCAAAACTGTTTGGGAAAAACTCTTAATTCCAGCATTTATATTTTTTTTCGCCAAACTTTATCCTTTTTCTAAAGTCAACGATCGCAAAAGTAAAGTTGCTGGTGCAGCAGGAGGCTGTATATTAATCGAAACGGCAGCTTTAGATGCTATTGGTGGAATAGAAGTAATTCGCCAAGCTTTAATTGATGATTGTGCTTTGGCAACTGCTGTAAAGTCATACAATCGAGCTAATAACGATCAAGGAATTTGGCTCGGTTTTACTAAAGATGCGTTTAGCTTGCGATCCTATCCTTCTTTACAAAGTATTTGGAATATGGTAGCGCGTACTGCTTTTACCCAACTAAAGTATTCTCCAATAATTTTGCTTGGCACTGTTACTGGAATGATTTTTATTTACTTAGTACCGCCAGCCAGTTTATTTTTAGGAATAATGCTATCAAAATGGTCGATCGCGATTGTAGGTTTGTCTAGTTTAATTTTAATGAGCCTATCTTACTTACCAACATTAAGATTTTATCAACTTTCCCCTCTCTGGTCTTTAAATTTAAGCGCGATCGCCTCTCTCTATACTTTAATGACTTTAGATTCGGCCTTGCGTCATTGGCAAGGAAAAGGAGGAGCATGGAAAGGAAGAGTTTATCCGCAAAAATCACTCTAATTTTAACTTTTGCGCTCAGCTAAGGCTTAAAACTTTTGCGATAAATCTATCACTGTTTTCGACCTAGTTATGGGACGGTTGAGATCGAACAAGCTTCTTAAAACATTTTCAGGATTATCTTGTTGGGTTAGAGTAATTAAAATGCCATCTTTTTGACATCTACCACTGCGATCGGAAACGCAAATTACTTTACTATTATTTATCGTCCCCCAAGAGATGTATTGAAGATTATTAGCTCGAGCTTGTTTTTGAAAACGGCTTGTCACTTCATCGCAGCGATATTTAGGGGAATATCGAGCAAATAAATTTTGACTCCAAACAATTAGATCTATCTCTCCTCGCGGGGTATCTACTACTGTTACTGGAGTTTCTCCTCGAACTACGCATTTGTAACTCGTCGACTTGCTATTATAAGCTTTGTATCTAGTTTCTAAAAGTTTGGTGAAATCTATCACCAATTTTTGTCCTTGAATTACCGCTTCATTAGGAACATTAAACAATCCCAATAAGAATTGTTGAGAATTTAGCTCCGATCGCAGGGGAAGAAGATAGCCTAAATTATCTTTGACGCAATTTCCTTGACTGTTTGAAGCGCAAACAAATAAACGATTGTTCAAGCGAGCTAGGGAAATATAATTTAATTGATTCATCCCAGCATATTTTCGTAACCTAGCTGATGCTTGCTTGCACAAAGTTGCTAAACTTTTTCTGCTGTAATTAACAGAATTGAAGCTAGCATATTTTTCCCAATCTATTAAATTTACTTTACCGCGATCGCCGCTTACTATTGTTGAGATTTTGCCTCGTTCTAAACTACAAAAATAGTCGGCATTTCGATCTGCAGCTTTTGTAGGTTTTGTCAAACTTAAAACCGGTAAAATTAGTGCTGATGTTAAAAATAAGGCGAAAAGACTTGTTAATTTTTTATTATTCATTATTCTATTGATAAACTATTTTTTTATTTAAAATAATTGACTGCACTCAATACCTAAATCGCATTTAAAAACTGGTTTTACTTCTATTTTTTCAACTTCTGATATTTTTTGACTTGCTATTTTAATAATTTGTTCCGCTTGTAGAATGTTTTCGCTATTGCCATTTTTTTTAACTTCGTTAGCTAGTGCGATCGCCTCGCGCCATTTTTTTTGGAAAATAGCTTGATTCGCTCGGTCTAAAAATTCTTTAGCTAATTGCTCTTTTGCTATTGTAGTGATTTTATTTGCTTCTGCTTGCAATTTTTGAGATTTGCTTTTTTTTAATATTTCTTCTCCTCTGTTTTTTGCTTGTTGCCATTGTTTTGCTTCGAGGGCATTTTTGGCCTCTTTCAATAAATTGCTACTAATTTCATTTTGAATCGACCAATGAGTTGCTACCTCTAACGCTTGTAATTGTACCTCTGCCCTTTGAGGAATTAGATCTATCAAATTGCTTGCTTTTTCTAGATCTCCTTCTTGCTGATATATATTGGTTGCTTGCTCGAATATTTTTTGGGAGTAGATATCGATTTTTTCCTGTATTTCCCACCGTTCGTAAAAACCACTTTTTTCAACTTCTAAAATTATTTGAATTGCTTTAACATAGTCTTTTGCTGCGGCTAATTCTTCTACTAAATTTAGCTTGCATCTGGCTAAAATCTCTTCTTTTGCTTTCAATCCTCCTTTTTGTTTTTGAATTTTTTTAACGTAATTGATTTCTAAACAGTTTTGATATTCTGCTCTTCTGATTCCAGTAAAATCGGTCGATTTTAAACCACGATCCACCCATTGTTTCTTTTGAGATCTATTGTAATTCAAAGTGTAAATCACTGGTATAGTAATAATTCCAGTTAAAATTGAAGCGATTAAAATAATGTATTTTATGGATTTTTTATTGCGATCTAATGCTTTTTCTAAAGGCTTTTTGTTAAGTTCTAATGTATTTTGAACTCCCGATTTAATTTTAATGGTAGTATCTTGAAAAGATTGATAGTGCCAATCAACCTCATCATCGATGAAATCGGAAGTATCAATAATAAAATCAGAGCGGTTTATTTTGATTGAATTAGTCTCTAATTCGTTTTTCAGAGCGCGTAAAACTTCCTGAGCTGACTGGTATCTTTCTTGGAAATGATAGCGAGTCATATTAGAAACAATTTCGGCCAATTGAGGACTAACTTTAGCTCGATGCTGCCAAATAATTTCTCCTGCTTCATCTTCTGTAAAATTACTAGGACTCAAACCAGTGAGAGCTTGAATGCCGATAATTCCTAAAGCATAAATATCGCTATTGTAACGAGGTTTCCCGCGAATTTGTTCTGAGGCCATATAGCCTTTTGTGCCAATGCCAATGGTTAAGTTTGAAGCAATACTGGTTTGGGAAACAACCACTTCTTTCACCGCACCAAAATCAACTAATACTAATTTATTGTCACAACTACGACGGATTAAATTAGATGGTTTAATATCGCGATGAATTACGGAGTGAGAGTGAATGAAATCGAGAATGTGTAAAACTTCTTCAAGTAACTGAATGACTTTTGCTTCGCTCCAAATATATCCTGAAACTAATTCTCTCATCAAAGTATTTCCAGGAATATACTGTTGCACGAGATAAAATTCAGCTTCTTCCTCAAAATAGGCATACAGAGTTGGTATCTTATCCCAATGTCCCAATTTATGTAAAGCTTCTGCTTCCTGTTTGAACAAGCGTCTTGCTAAATGCAAATAATCCCCATTTTCTAATTGAGGATTAAGTTTTTTGACGACGCATTGAGGTTGTCCTGGTAGAAAAGTATCTTCTGCAAGGTAAGTTTGGCCAAAAGCTCCTTTACCAAGAGATCGAATCAATCGATAGCGCGAAGCTAATAGTGTCTCGTTTAACATTGACTTTTAAATAGGGTTTATAGTCTGTTTCTGTCTCCTCACGCATTCGCTTCAGGAAATTTCTGCCGATTTAAACATGTAATGAGTAAATTTAACTTGGCAATTATGCTTAATTTATTCAATATAAAATAAAAATAAATAGTTGGTTTCTAGGAAATTTTACTATTTTATGGGGTAAGATTGACTAATCTCTAGCACCAGCTTGTTTTAAAATTTTTACCACTTCTAAGTAATTGTTCTCAGAAGCTAACATCAAAGCAGTGTAGCCTCCCTTATTAGTCAAATCTAGATTTGCTCGATTCGTTTCCAGAATTGCTTTTACTGCGGTGAAATAACCCCGATGAGCAGCCCACATTAATGGAGTAGCTCCACCGCGATCGGTTAAATTAACATCGGCATTTGCTTTTAAAAGTAGCTCGATAATATCTACTCGATCGCAATTGACGGCTTTCATCAAAACAGTTTTTCCATCAGTAGTTTTACTATTGGGATTCGCTCCGTATTTTAACAAAATTTCAACTAATTGGAGATCTTGTTTTGCTATTGCTATTATTAGTGGATTTTCGCCATTGCGATTGGCGAGATCTCGATTAGCTTTATTCTTTAATAGCAGTTCGGCGATCGCATTTTGGCCCTGCAAGCAAGCCAATATTAAGGGAGTATCTCCTAGTTGGTTGGCAATATTGACATCGATGGTTGCGATTTTTAATAATTCTGCAACTATTTCCGTAAATCCTTCAACAGTAGCTAAGTGTAAGGGGGTGTCTCCAACTTCATCTTGCGTATTGACATTGGCTTTCTTTTGTACTAGAAACCTGACTAATTCTAGATGACCTTCAGCCGTTGCGATCGCCAAAGGACTTTCTCCTCTTTTGGTTAAAATATTGATGTTTGCTCCAGCTTCAACTAAAATTACCATCAAATCTAGCTGGCCTTGTTCTGCGGCTAAAGTTAAAGCAGTTTCTCCTTCTTGACTCGCTAGATTGAGATCTGCTCCAGCAGCAATTAAAATTTTGCAGACTTTTGGATTGGCTAAAGTAACCGCAGTCATTAGAGCAGTGCTACCGCGATCGTTTATTCTATTGACATCAACTACTGGCAACAAACTAATTATGGTTGCAATTTGATTTTCAGATACGGCTAAGCTCAAAGCTCCCAAACCGACGTAAGGATTTGCTCCGGCTTTTAATAAAATAGAAACGATTTCGGTATGGCCGGCCAGAGCAGCTAAATTTAAAGGCGTATCTTTGTCTTTATCTTGGATATTCACTTCAGCCCCAGCCGCTAAAAGTGTTTCTACTATGGGTAAATACCCCTTATAAGCGGCGATCGCCAAGGCAGGAGTTCCATCATCATTAGTAGCATTTACTTCCGCTCCAGCCTCAATTAAAGCCCGAACCGCTTCAGTTCGATTTGCTGCTGCTGCTACCATCAAAGCTGTCAAACGATGGGGTTGACTGAAGGCATTAACTTGCGCTCCAGACGCGATCGCTAATTCTAATATTTCTTGATTGCCCAGTCTAGCTGCGTAAATTAGGGCTGTATTACCGTGGCGATCCCTAGTATTTACATTCGCCCCTCGCTCTAACATTACTTTGGCCCGATCGGCGTTACCGATCCGTGCTGCTTCAAGCCACAGTAAATCCTCTTGTGCGATCTTCATTAAAATAACCTCTCGATCGCGCTCAAGACAGAGATGGGAAATATGTTAACTTTTATAAAGAAAACGAGCTGATTTATGAGAAAGATATGAATTCGGAGATATTGGAAGCAGTAAAAACTTGGTCGCAATTCCTTCATCCTATTTTAATGTGGGTTTTATTGGGTATTTCTATTTACGCTTTGTATCTCGGTTGGCAAATTAGGCGCACTCGCACCGCAGATAAAAATCTCAGAAAAGAATTACTCAAGAAAAATTTTAATAACAGACATTACCGAATCGGGTCTATTATACTAGCTCTTATGGTTTTAGGGACAATTGGTGCAATGGGAGTAACTTATGTTAACAATGATAAGTTATTCGTCGCACCCCATCTCATTGCCGGGCTAGCTATGACGGGTGCAATATCCACTGCTGCGGCATTAGTTCCTTTCATGCAAAAAGGCAATGAGTTTGCACGTCTGAGCCACATAACTTTAATGGTGGGAATGTTGATTTTATTTGCTTGGCAAGCTTTTACTGGAATGGAAATCTTGCAGCGAATAGTCGATAAAATTTAAAATAAATAAACGCGAGTCTCGATCTAAAACTCGCGGCTTTTAAAAGTTTTGAGGCATTTTGTGGATCTTAACTGACGGATCTAATCTCAATGTTTCGCGAAACTTTTTCGCAATTGCGCGAATTTCTGCCGGGAACAGGCAAATTATGACGGGAGTGAAAATCTTTTTGCACCTTGTAACTCAACAGAGGAGAAACTTGTTTGACAATTTGAGTTAATAAGCGATCGCCGGTGGTTTGGATCGCCGATGCTGGCAATTTGTGAATGAATTTAGGAAATTGAACCGCTACTGCCAAATTTAATTCCCACTCAACTTTAGCGATCTGTTCGGGTAATTTCGCGATTAGTTTTTTATTATTAATTTTCCTAGCGATGGATTTAGTCGCGATCTCTGATATTTGTAACGCTGCTTGGTAGTCTACTTTATATCCTAGAGGCCGATCGTGAGGAAAATCTACTGT
>JASJCW010000215.1 GCA_030065265.1 Prochloraceae cyanobacterium | reverse complement strand
GGCTGATGCTCAAGCCTAATCCAGTACCGGAGTTTTGATTTACTTGATAAAAATCTTGGAAAATTTTATTTAAATGCTCCGAACTAATGCCAATTCCAGTATCAGTAACGGCGAATTCAAATGTTATCTCGTGAAGGTTTTCTTCAATCTTTGATAATTTTAGTTCTATCGCTCCATCAGGCGTAAATTTGACCGCATTATTTAACAAGTTCACCAAAACTTGAGTCAAACGTTTGCGATCGATTAATACTGGGTCGAGAATCCGATCGGAGTAGTTGAAATTGATGGGTAATTGAGTTTGACTCGATGCTTTAACAATCTCAATCGCCTCATTACTTAACTCAACTAAATCTGTCGGTTCATTTTCTAAGATTATTTCACTTTTTTTGCTCTTATTGTAATTGAAAATGTCCTCGAACATTAACGATAAATATTTAGCACTTTGTAAAATGGTGTTGATATCTTTATCGTTGGGTTGGTTTTTTTTGATTTGATTCGCATAACCAATGATTGCGTTGAGAGGAGTTTTTAGCTCGTGGCTTAATTTAAACAAAAATTCCTCTTTCGCTCGATCTGCCTTTTCTGCTCGTGCTAAAGCGGCTGCTACTTTTTTGCTATCTTGCTGGATTGCTTTGGTTTGTTTTTTAACCGCAGCTTCAAGATACTGCTGCTTTAAGCCGATCTTTTTGGACATCTGGTTAAAGGTATTTGCTAAGATGCCGAATTCATCTTGACGATCGATCCTGATTCGGCGATCGTATTGTCCGTGAGACAGAGCGATCGCCATTTCCGTTAATTTTGAGATCGGGGCGATCGTATAATTAGCCAGAGCGATCGAGCCAGTCACTAATCCGATTATGCTAAGGATGCCGATAAAAGCCATCGTTTCCTTGAAATTTTTCTCGTCTGCTAAAAATTCAGCTTCACTCATCAAAACCACCACACCCCACCCGTTGTCGAGCCTAGTACCTTGAGATACCCAGGTTTCGCCTTCATACTGGAATTTAAAATTTTTATTGCCATTTTCAAGGAGATTTTTAACTGGTGCAAAATCGGCTAAACTTTGTAGTTCGTCGGCTACTCGATATGCTGGGTTGGGATGAGCTAAAACTATTCCGTTGCGGTCTACCACGATCGCATATCCTGTTTTGCCGAAGGAGAGCTGCTCCAAATGCTGGGCCATTTTGTTCAGGTAAGAGCAGATCGTCACTACCCCAACAATTTCGGTCGAAGGAGCAACGATCGCCCGCCCCATGCAGATTGAAGTTTGTCCTGTAGTTCGTCCGACTAATACTTGACGAGAAATTTCCTCTCCTTCGATTGCATTGATGAAGTAGGGGCGATCTCCTCTGTACTTGCGTTCTCTGCTGTCGTTTCTCGAAACGTTGTAGCCTTTGGGATCGATCGTCATCGCTCGATAGAGTTGAGAGTAGCTAGCAACGGTATTTGTTAGCATCGGAATTTGTTCGTCTGGGTTCATCGAAACAATTTCCGGCTGAGAACTTAAAAATCTTAAAATTCCAGTATTGATGCGATCGCTATTCTCGATATTGTCTCTAATTTTTGCTACTTTTATTTCTAGGATTTCTTCAGTTTTTTTTGCTAAAGATTCGCTAGCTAAAGAGGTAGCAAAAAGGAACGATAAACAAGCTGCTGGAAGAATTCCTAGTATTACAAATGCTCCGATTTTAAATTTAAGTGAGTTAATTGATTTCATCTTTTCGTTCCAACTAAACTAGAATTTTTATCGCTTACGTTGCTTTTATTGGATTCAGTTAATAACTTTAATTCTCGATCTATTTTCTTTTTGTTGGCTCTATTTTTGTAACTAGCATTGAGATAAAATACTAGGTGAATTAGCCTCACTATTCCTCTAGAAAGTAGGGCGATTGCAAGAGGCAGCATTGTATTTATTCCTGCTACGAAACAATAAGCTAAACCAATTGCATCCTTGAATATTTTGAGATAAATTTCTGGTAGAGATTGTCGTCCTGGGTTGCCATATTTTTTGATTAAGAGAATATTTTCTACCATGCCCCAGAGGGAGCAGAAGCAAAATATTATTACCAGAATTCCTAGAGCTTCGCTCACTTCTTGAAATCTCGGCCAGTCTAATAATATTAAAGTTAGATTGGCGGTGATAAAAACTGCATAAATAAAGCACCAGTAAATTACAGCTTTATCGCGACGTTCTTTCCAAATTTCTAATAAGATTAGACTAGGAAAAAGTAAAGAGACAGCATTACCGATCGTAATGGTTAAACTGATTGGCTGGATGCTTAGCCCCCACGCTAATTCGCTCAAATAGAGGAGATTGTCTAAGCCCCGATAGTTGGCTGAAATCTTTTGTTTATCTTTCTTTCCTTTGTTATTTTTGTATTTGAAGTATTGGTGACCTGTGCCGACTCGAGAACCTAAGAAGGCTACAAAAAAGCCCACAGATAGAATTTCTAAAAGCATTTTATATTTGATTGTTAAAAGTCATTTTTTATCAGTTGAAAAAGTTTTCTGAGACGAAAAACTTTGTTTGAATTCTATCTTTTATCCTGGTTTATGTCAACCCCAATACTTTGAAAAAATCACAAAAAAAAAGTTTTGTTTATTGATAGTTTTTTAGCCGAAAAAATACCCGCTATTCCTTTAGATTGGTGACCAATTTTGTAATAGGTTAATTGGACTCGACATGATAAATTACCAATGGTCAATGGTCAATGGTCAATGATTAGCATTGCCAGGGCGAGTTAACGTGTGTGCGGTCTTCTTCTGGATTTGATTGAGTGCAATTGGTATTGGAGGGATTGATATTAGTTTGGAGCATCGATAAACCAAAGTAAAACAATCCTGCTAAGGTGGCGATCGGTATTGCTAGAGAAAAGTTAAGTTTAAATTGTTTTTGCATCATTTTTTTAAATCTTTGTGATTAAAAGTTTTGACTTTCAATTATTCTTTTAAGTCTTCCAATAAAGAAGGTTCACTTAATATCTCTGCCCAAAATATTGACGATTTAGCAACTTCTTCTAAGGTTTTCTTTAAATCTTGAGAGCTAGATGGAGGGTTTTCTAGATTTACATTGGAGATATTTTGCTTGGGATTTCCAAATAATTTTAATTTTGTGAGCATTTTTTGATCCTTTATTGTTTATCAGAGTTGATTGGCTACAGTAAATCTGTGAGCAGAAGCAGTTGCTTCTTCCCTAGAAGGTTGTTTGTTTGTCACAAAGAGCGATCGACTTAAATACTTTGCGTAATTGAAATCAAACTTTCTAATGAGCGAACGAATAAAAATAACTTGGTTCGTTTTTTGAGCTAATTAAATCAGCTTGAAGCTCTTTTCTATTTCGCATCTAGATTTTAATACAAGTCTTATCGAATACTCAATAGACTCGTGTCTATCTAATGTGCATTTTTTAGCAAAATAGTCTTAAAAGATTGTTAAAAAACAGGGAGTAAGTCTATCAATGTATATTGATGTCACCTAATGTTTACCAAAATCAACGTAAGTCTATTAGAAGTACATTGAAAAATTTTTTGTTAGTCTATCAATGTGCAATAAATGGTTTCGGAAATTCGATTTGCCTTTACCAAATAATTTGTTGTGGCTAATTTTTGATTAACTATTTTCATAGAAGTGAAAGCTTATTGCTCAGAGGAAGGAAGCTGGTCGAGAGGTTTAAACGTGAAAAGGTGGTTGATATCGCAATCGAAGTAAGAACAAAGAATTTCGATCGTGTTGGTATCAACGCGAGTAAAATCGTTCCTAAATAGACGGTTAATTGTGGTAACGCCCAGCCCTGTCTCCAAAGCTAATTGTCTTTGTGAGAGCTGAGGATTTTTTTCTGCCATCAGTACAGCTAAGCGACAGTAGATTTTCTTTTTCTTGCCGTATTCACTAGTATATGTCATTTATGCATAAGCAACTACTTTGTTAGCGGAAGCATTGACATTTATGGGGGACTTCCGCTAACATGATAAACGTTTAACGCTAAACTCACAAAAAAGATCCAGTCGGTGTAAGTGCCCTTAAGGCCTCATTAAATGAGTTTTAAACCAATTTGATTAGCCAAATCATTCTCGACCATTTGCGAGGGGAAAAGTCGTGTGTTCGTCAACAATAAACGATTGGTTATTACCACCATTTCTATTTTTTCTGGAAGTAGGGATCTCTATTTTCTTTTGCTATCAACCCCAACAAAAAAAAGTTTTTCAAATCAATGCTTCACTTGGCAAAAAGTACAAAGCAAAAAGAAAAGAAAACAGGAGGCTTAGAGATAGAATAATAATTTTAAAATTTTCCAATTATCTTCAGAGATTCGATCGATATAAAACCTATCAATTGTGTATGATTTTAGGGGTTAATTATAAATTTCGCAAACAATATAAGTCTCTAGAGATTGTCAAAGCGGAAATTAAGCAAGTGTTTTATAAATGTCCCAGAGAAGTATTAGCAGCGATGGCGATCGTCAACTCAGGAAATCATTGCTAATTAAGGGAAATGTTGGATCTACTGAAACTGTTTATTTGTTTCGATGACGGTAATTATTTCGGTATTGTTCGACGCTCGCTAATTCGATCGCATTTAATAGCTCGGCTAGTTCAAGCGGATTCATCTCGGATATCAATCCTAACGCAGTCGAATAGCGAAACAGTTTAGTCAATTCAGTTTTTATTATTCTGTCATTTTCTGTTCACGTATGCAAGTACCAATTGAATGCTGCCCGGATCGTTAAAAACTAATTCGGAAAAATATCGAACCCTAGAAAGTGTGAGGGACAAAACCTGTGAAAAAGAAAAATAAAGAAGATCCATTAAGTAAGCAGGAATTAGCAATCGTCAATTACCTCAAGCTGAGAAAATTCTGCACAGATGCAGATCCACCAGAAATAGAATTAGTCTCCGATGTACAAATCGCCGCAGATCTAGAAATCACCCAAGGCGCACAGCAGCTTCTCGAAGGTTTGGCAGCTAAAGGGGTAGTAAAATGCGATCGACAGGGCAATTGGGGTTTGAGCGATCGCGTTGACTATCAACAAAGCATCGAGCGAGCGGCACAAACAGGTGACAGTGCAGAAGCGGAAGTAGAAGTAGAACCTGTCAAAGAAGTCAAGATCGACCCGGAATTTAAATCGCTGATAATCCCGCTAACTGAAGAGGAACGAAGTTTGTTGGAAGCTGATTTAATCGAGCATGGATGTTTAGATCCTTTGATTGTTTGGCTTGAAGAGAACGTATTTTTAGACGGACATAATCGTCATGAAATATGTAGCAAACATAACATTAAATATCAAATTAAATATTTGTCCTTTCGAGACCGTGAAGCTGCCAAAGAATGGATGCTAAAAAAGCAATTGGGTCGCCGCAACTTGACAAATGAATCTCTATCATATTATCGGGGTCAGCTTTATAACACTCTCAAAAATAAGGTTCGTAATCCCACCGGTCAAAATCAATATTTAGTTGATGATATAAACCAGCTTTGGGGTCAAAATGACCCCAAAGCTGGAATAGAAAATCAAACTTCAGTCGCTCAGAAAAATCAGCGCACAGATCGAGATGACCAAAAAGCTCGAACGGCTGAGAAACTCGCAGAAGAATATCGAGTAGGATCGAAAACTATTAAGCGCGATGGGGAGTATGCAGCAGCGGTCGATACTTTAGTAGAAAGAGTAGATTTGCCCGAACTCAGACCCGCATTATTGAGCAAAAAATTTAAATTAAGTAAAATTGATACTAGAAAGCTCGCAAAAGAAGCGATCGAACATCCCGAAATTGTCAAACAAGCATACAATTCTAATAAAAGCGGCAAAGATTGGGTCAAAACGGTGCAGCACCAAATCAAAAAATTAACTGAAGAACCGCTCGAATCATTCCCTTTTGAAAAAGATGATGTAGTAATTATTCGAGCGGCTGAAGATAGCGAGTACGAACTCAGAGCGCGATCTTCATATTGGGGCGTAGTCGAAGAAGTAAAAGGTAAGTTTAGCTGCTCGGTGCTGGTTTATGACGGGGTTTTAGAGAATGTTCGGGCCACAGAACTAGAAGATGCTAATATTTCTGCGGATCTCAAAAAAAGTGCGATCGCCCTAATGAATCGATTGCAAAAGATAGCCGAAATTGAAATAGTCGATCCGATGGTAAACGAGGTGCTTTGCGGAATTGGGAAAAGAAAGATGTTTGATTTACCTGTGGTACAAAATAAGATTCTGAATTTAATCGAAGAAGAACTAGGTATGAACTAGCTTGTAGTATAGGTTCGCGCATAAGTTGAAAAGGATTTTACGAGATAATAGTCCTTTGAAGCTTCCGATTCGCGCTAAAGATGAAAATTTCTGACATTTTTCGGGCAGTTATTGAAAATTTCTGACAGATTGTAATGAATTAGCTTTAAAAGTAGCTCGGGCAATAATTTGCTGCGATCGAAACTGAGTTTTTTATATAGCAACTTGTATTATATTTTTAAAGTAATTTCAATGGTTCGATCCCGCAGGGAACAGCGAAGCGGTGCGCCTAAAAATAATGGTTGTAATTGTATTATTTGGCGATCTAATTTTCAATTAGTCCCCGAAAAATTTTCACTTAGTCCCCGAAGAATTTCACTTAGTCCCCGAACCGACACGATATAGGTTCGCGCATAAGTTGAAAGTGATTCTACGAAAGAATAAGCGTTTCAGGGTTTGAATTCGGGCATAAGTTGAAAGCGATTCGGACATAAAATGAAATAATCCTTACTTTTTCGGGCATAAAATGAAAATTTCTGACCCCTTCGACGATCGAAGTTTAAAATCATTGCCCGATAAGAGTTTGAGGTAGTTGAAAGTCATTATTCTTGTATTGAAAGTTGTATTACATTTTCGATGCGAGCGAGCGATTAAAACTTTAATTAGAAGGTAATTGTAGGTGTATTATTGAGCGTTCTAACTTTCAATTTATGCCCGAATTACTTTCACTTTATGGTCGAAAAATTACGGGTTATGCCCGAACCGACACCGACAAGGAACAATTGTACGACTTCCCGATTTGAGCTTGGTGTCGGATAATAATGTTTATGCGTCCTTAAGTTTTTGATGAGACCGGCCCGTGACTACAGCGATCGACACCACCGCCAAATTAACCCTGAAAAAGCGATTCTCCCAGATCCTGGATGTGGAGATAGCCAATGGCGATGCCAGTGAAGATACGGTAAAAACTTACACACAGCAATTCAAATTATTCGTTAGCTGGTGCGATCGCTGCGGGATTGCAGTGGAAAGGGCAACCAGTGCCGATATCAAGGATTATCGGCGTTATCTGGTCAACAAAAATCTGGCGGTGGCGACGATTGCGCTCAAGTTGACGGTAGTAAAGAGAATTTATGCGATCGCAGTAGAGAGAGGTTTGATAGTTTCTAACCCAGCAGCAAATATCACAGCGCGAATAGAGAGACGTGACCCCGCAGAAGGGAATAATTATCTAGAATTAGAAGAAGCACAAAAGTTGATCGAGACTCTCCCGGTCGAAAAGACACTCAAAGGGTTGCGCGATCGTTTGTTAGTAGTGTTGATGGTAGTCTGCGGATGTCGTCAAATCGGACTATACCGCTTAAATATAGGAGATATTATTCGGCGCGGCACAAACAAGGTCGGTTTGCGCCTGAGAGCCAAGGGAAGTGTTCGAGTAATTCCGTTAAGGCCTGACGTGATCTCGGTTCTCGATAAATATTTAGAGGCTCGTAAGGCTAACGGTGAGAAACTGCGAAAAGGAATGCCAGTCTTCGTCAGCCTGGCGAGAAATAGCACTGGCAATCGCCTCACCCGCAGGAGTATGCAGAGAATTGTTAACCAATATTTAGATAAAGCTGCCCTCAAGCATTCCCAGAGTCGAACCATGACAACTCACGGACTAAGACATACTGTAGGTTATTTGCTTACTCTGGCCGGATCTTCCTTGAGAACTGTACAAGAATTCTTGGGACATTCTGACCCGAGTACAACCGCTATTTATGCCCATATTGCTTCTCTGTGGCAAGATAATCCCTCCAGCACTTTGAAATTAGTCCTCTTGAGTTGATTATAAGAACATTGTTAATTGAGCGATCTTTTATTGTCGTGCGATCGCTCACTTCGAGATCCTCTAATTCTCCGATTGCGGTTGATATTAGTTTCATTTATACTACAGCAGCGTCTTATTTCGATGGCTGCAATTATTTCGGCCTAACTACCCCTTTTCTATCAAACTGGGTTGATTTAACGAGTTTAGGTCATTGTGGAAAAGAAAAATCAACCTGTCCGACCCAGTCTGACAAAAGCGACTCACGATCGCACTGAGTTTGTTTCTTAGGAAAGGGTTATTATGGTTGCTATCTCTGCTTGCATTAGAGGATAATAAAATGCAATTTTAAAACAGAGAGGATTAAATAACTTGAAAATGAGTTTTGTTGAGAAAAAGCTAACTACAGTAGAATCAGTCGATCGCAGCTTGATAAAATGTGAAGTAAAAGGAAGCGCGGAGATAGCAATTGTTTTTATTCATTGCTGGTGTGGCAATCGGACTTTTTGGGATTCTCAAGTAGATTATTTTTCTCGAAAATATCAAGCAGTTTCTTTAGATTTAGCCGGAAATGGCGAATCAATTAGTAAACGCACAAACTATACAATGCTTTCATTCGGGCAAGATGTTGCTTGTGTTATCAAGCAAATGAATCTTAAAAAGGTAATTTTAGTCGGACACTCGATGGGCGGAATAGTTGCGATAGAGACAGCAAAGCTTGTCGACGATCTGATCCTTGGCATTGTGGGAGTCGATATTTTTTATACTTCGTTTAAATATCCTAAAACCGATTCAGAAATTGTAGCTTTTATTAAACCTTTTGAAGAAGACTTTTCAAAATCGATTACAAAGCTAACTCATTCTATGTTTTCAGCAAATAATGTTAACTCGACAATTAGAAATTCGATTTTAGATACTATAGTAAAAACAGATCCTCAAATGGCAATAAGTGCTATGTATGAAAACTTATTGTGGAAAAGAGAAAAAGAAAACAAAGATTTGCAACAATTTTCAAAAAAAATAAGAAATATAAATGCCGCTTCTACAGGGGAAGAAAATTCTCGCCATAAAAATACAATTTTAATCCCTAATGTTGGTCATTTTATTCCTCAAGTTTTACCGCAATTGTTCAATCA
>JASJCW010000214.1 GCA_030065265.1 Prochloraceae cyanobacterium | reverse complement strand
AATTCAAGGTCGCGATCGCTTAAATAGCGTTTTTCATCGTCAGCTTTTTGAAAAATTTCGATTTCCGCTTGAGAGTAATTTGCTTGCCAACTAGCAAAGCTGACAATTCTTGATTTAGGTATTAATTCTTTGGCGCGATCGCTGAGATTAATAGACATAAAAATAATCAAAAAATAATACTGCTCAACTCAGGATAACAACGATCTATTATCGATCTAGGTAAGCTAGACGACTCAGTTTGTGATTCGATCTTATCATCGGGCGATCCAAATTTATTTTCTAATAGGAAATCAATTTCAATTGACAATTTCATATTAAATAAATTTAACCCATCGAAGGCAAGGCAAACGCTACAACCATACCCTCGAGTTTAGTTTAATTTTGTTGGCTTTTAAGCTGAGCTAAAGCTGCGTCTATTCTGGCAATTTCTGGATTTGCTTCAAGATGGGAATTGACTGCTTTTTTAGATAGTTTAATTTTCTTACCCATTTCTAAAACTTCATTGACAATTCTCTCGCGATATTGCTCTAATTCTGTAATAATTTGGTTTATTTCTGCTTTTGATGCTGTTTGTTGGGAAGTTTCTGACATATTTAATTTCCTATTTGGCGATCGTTCCAATTACTTAATCTTGCCAAAAGCAGGGCAAAGTTACTAGCTTTGTAAACTAAAGTTATACCAATTCTGTTTGAAGTTGCTACACTTAGGTGGCAACAGCCAAGAAGGCAATAGATAACAGGCTTAAAATAGTATCGATCTTCAATTAATAAATTTGAATTCAGACGAGTGAGGATCTAAAAAATAGATGGTCTTCGATGATTAGTGTTGGTTAAGCAGGATTAGTAAATTTAACGGGCTTCACCCGTAAGGCAGAGGGCAAAGGGCAGAGGGCAGAAGGGTCTTCCTTAAAACTTATCCCTTCTAGGGTCTAATTCCCCATCTCAACATTTAACCTTCTGACATCACGCCTTCTTACTTCTGCCTCCCTTGCGCAGCGAGTTTAAATTAAGATCGATCGTTTTGCTTTGCTTTGCGTACCTGAGTATTTTGTTTACTACCCTTTCGGTAAAAGAGGAGAATCTATCTATCCCATTATTATCAAAAGCTTGGCCGAGTTAAGGGCACGGATAGGCTTCTCTTGGTAAACTAATCGTAAAGGATAAAAATCGCTATGGAAATCGAACAAATTAAAGCTTATCTCAACAGTGAAGATTCTCAAGATCGTCTTAAAGGACTGACAGAGTTAAGAAATGTCGAAACAGAATTGGCAGTGCCTTTGTTGTTAACTAAAATAAAAGACAAAGAATTTTTAGTCCGTTCTTTTGTGGCAATGGGATTGGGCAGAAAACGCAATTCAGAATCTTTTGCTGCTTTGTTAGAGTTGATTAAATGCGATCGCGATCCGAACGTCCGCGCTGAGGCTGCTAATTCTCTATCTTTTTACGGTCAAGTTGCTGCAACTCATTTATTGTCTTTATTTATCGGTGACGATCATTGGTTAGTGCGTCGCAGCATTCTCGCGGCGATGGTAGATTTAAATTGTCCTCAAGAATTATTCGAGATCTGCGTTTGCGGTATTGCAGGAGAAGATTTTACCGTTCGAGAAGCATCGCTCGAAGGTTTAGCTTTTTTAGGAAATACCGTTAAAAAAGAAGATGCTCTCAAACAATTATTACCTTTAGTCGATTCGGAATTTTGGCGTTTGCGAGTTAAAGTAGCGATCGCTTTAGGCAAATTCGACGACGATCGCGCTCGAGATGCACTCGAGCGACTCAGAAAAGATGAAGATATTCGCGTTGTCGGTGCAGCAATGGAAAGTTTAGTCTAGTTATTGTTTTTTTCTTGCGTATAAAATTTTACAGAAGAAATCTAAGTGTTTGTGGAAATATAACATTCACATCAACGAAAGCTTAAAGTAATTTTTATGAGTCAATCTAATCCTGGTCAAATGACATGGAAACTTGAAGGTGCAGAAACATCGGGAATGTTGCATCTAAGATATCAAGAAACTGAGCCTTGGCGACCTTATACTGATTTTCCCGAGCATTTTTTGCCAGATCCTCCCGAATTTTCTCAAGGATATGCAACTTTTTTAGCCTTATTAAAACAAAATTGGAAAACTATCTAAATTTATTCGTTTTTCAGTGAGAAGGTATTCAATGTTGCAATCTTTACAACGGTAAAAGATATATTAAAAAGTGTAAAAATAGAGAAGGCCAAGCTTGACAAAAGTGCAACCTTTTCTATAAACGAGCGATTTGAGGATCGATTTAAATGACATTGTCTATAGTAAAGAATAACGAGCAATCTATAGAAGATTTAGCCGGAGAATTTTTAAAGCAGTCTCAAGGAAAATGGAAATCCCAAAGAAGATATTACACCCTCAACAAAGATATCGAACCAATTGAAGTGGTCAGTTTTCTCGAGGTAAAATGCCTTGCAGCAGGGGCGAAAGAATTGATCGAATTAGCTCGATCGCACCAATTACAATCAGATGATATCTTAAAGTCCGGTTTTTTAGTATCTTGGGAAAGCCAATACATCAAAGAAACTCGCAAACCATCGATAGGTGCGACTGTTTTTGGATTGTTAGGTAATAAACTATACCGCGATCGCGGTTTTGCTACTTCTTCCCCAGTAACGGCAATATTATCCTTTACTAACCCCCAAACTATGTGCTTGCGAACTGAATATGGCGGATCTGTATTTGAAGAAGAAGTTAAGTTAATCGGCACTCAATATCGTACCAGACAGACAATCATCTCTCGGGCAGGGGAACAAATCACCATCGGCCAATATCTAGAAGAAAGGATAGCATAAATATAAATTTCCCCAAGATACGAAACTTATCGGTTTATTATAGCGTCCTAAGCATCAGTAAACTGCAGAAAAAAGTTGGAATCTTTGAAGGATCTTGGGGAATGAAACTCAAAAAATCAAGCAAAATCAATTTACTTTTAAAATCAATTAGCCTGCCGATCGCGCTTTTAGTCGCCACAAACAACGGGAATGCTAATGCAAACAGTATATTTTCTCAAAATGGGCAACCTAGAGATATTATTGCCCAAAATAGAGAGCGAACAGAATCACCGAGAGATATTATTATCGATACCTATCCCACACCTTTTCCAGAAGAAAGAAATCGCAATACCAATCGCGATCGCGAAGTAAATCGAGATACTAATAATCCTTTTCCAGAAGAAAGAAATCGCAATACTAACCGCGATCGCGAAGTAAATCGAGATCGCAGAGATCGCACAATTGCTGACGTTCGCTTTGAATGCACCACTATTAGAGGAGAATATACTGTAGTCTATCGCCCTCAATCCGAACCCGATCGCGCCTATCCTTGGGCAGTTCCTAGTAGAATGGGAGGAGGTTGGTCGCCAGCAAGACGCTGCAATGAAATTGCCCGCAGATTAGAATTTTACCGGCCCGACGGTTTAGATGAATTGCGTACCGACGTCGAAAATGGCTATCAAACACTTTGCGCTACCACCCAAGAAAATCCTAGCTGTCGGATCGTTTTGACCGTACCTCAAGGTGAAAATGCAACCGAAGTGCGCGATCGGGTTTTTGAAAATTTAGTTGCAGCTAATAACGGCCAGCAAACAGAAGGAGTTTATACTTTTACTGATAATAACCGCAGCACTGCGGACGAAATATTTTCTAAACTAGGACAATTATTAGAAGGTCGTCGCTCTCCTTCTCGCAGTAGCAATATTACCAGATCTGGCGATATTAATTTAAAACCTTTCCTCGATCGTTTTGATGGTGGTACTGGGGAAAGATTGCGATAATTGCCATAAAGTGTGAGTGAGTGATGGAGAGAACAGGGTGACATACTCCCATCTCCTTCGCTTCGCGATAGGAGTGGGCTTCTTCAGACCATCCCGAAGGATGCCGTTAAGCATTTTATAGTTAGACGATGCCCAACCCAACTTTTTGTAGATATCGAAAATTGATTTACTACTCACTCAGATTCCCAACAGATTTTACGTTACCAGAGAGTTGCCTGAGACTATGGTTACAACCATATATCTATTTAGTTTTCTTGGTTCTTATTCTGTTGAGGCTTTTATCCTTCTATCAGAATACGAACATTATACGATGCCTAGACTTCTTACTATGTGAAGATTTCAAGTCGAAATTGTCAAGCTTGCCCGACGCACCCAGACGCTGCTCAAATCCCATCGCCTCTACAAGTAGTAGGCGTGGGTCTTACGCCCAAAATGATAAAATCAGTTTTAAATTTTATTATTTTAAATCGATTGTAAAGCTAAAAACCTTCCTCTCTCTCACCTCTTTTTAGGTTTGAAAGTTAGTAAATTTTATATCTATTTTTTATACCATTTCTGAAAAATCAGGCTACAGATAACGCTAAAAGTTAAGATCGGCTAAAACCTTATTTAACCTCTGACCCCTGACCCCTGACCTCCTACCCAGACCTCCTACCCAGACCTCTGACTCCTGAGTGTAGCAATTTTAAATAGAAACGGTATTACTAAAGTTGTGCTATTCAACTGTCACTTTAAAGCGAAAGAAACCGTAAGAATTAGCAGGATTTCCTGGTGCAGTTGCATTAGGAAGATCGTTAATATTTAATACTACTGCACCAGAGGTAGAAAGGTTGTTAGCAGTATCTCCCGAGCAAAATGCAGGGATTGAAAGAGATCCAGGAATAAAGAATTGGCCCTCATCGTCTCCAGAATTATTAGTTAAACTTGTCGCTACAGGAGGGTTAGGTAAAGGAAAAGTTATCGTATTAAAGAAAGCAATACCGCGATCGCTTCCAAACCCATCGTTTAAAAAAATTGTCTCCTCTGGAAGTATATCGCACAAACTTACGTTTAATGCAGTTTCACCGCCAGAAGAAATAAAATAAACAGTATATTCTAATTCATCTCCTGGTTGAATGCCGACGAGACTAAAACCACCTTTTAAGTAAATATTGCGATCGGGCCAGTTCGGATTATTATCGTTAGTGTCGTTAGGATCGTCGTTAAAAGCATTGAGATCTTGAGCGTTGTTAATCAAGTTGCTATTCCCGTTAATAGCAGTGATTCGCTTGACTAAAAGTAATTCTGGAGGAGTTGATGGTGCGGGTGCGATCGCCGTTACAGTCGCAGAATCTTGGTCGTCTTCATTCGCAAGATTATTATTGGGAGTAGAGTCGGGGTCAATTGTATCGCTGGCAATTACTTCAGCAGTATTAGTAATCGTTGTGGTGTTATTAACAGTTGCAGTGATGGTTAAAGTAGCGTTAGTGCCACTTAGCAAAGAGGGTATGCTCCACACTCCATTAGTAAAACTTCCCGTACTGACATTAGTCACTACATTACTCAATCCAGCCGGAATCGTATCCCTGACTTGAATATTGCTTGCCGTATCGGGGCCGGAATTAGTTAAAGTAACGGTAAAAGTAACTGGATCTCCGAGATTAGGAGTGGCATTATTAACTATTTTTGTTAATGATAAATCTGCGCTAGGTGCGATCGCCTCAAAATTAGATTAATTTTCAACAGTAGATAGAAAAATTTAACGGGATTATCCTAATCTTAGAGATAAAATTCAGTTTAATACTGTTTTGGAAAATTGCCAAGATCGAGATCGAGATTTAAGATAAAAGACTAACAATATTTAACTTGAAAATTGAGATCCGATCCATATAAAACCAGTGGAGATCGAGAATTATGTCTTCAGAAAAACCGTTTTTATTAAAGGCTGACGAAATCGCAAAAAATGAAATTACTTTCTCTCATCCATTAAATCCCAATTCTTTAATTAGCGGCACTCAATTAAGCAAATTAACTGGTTTAAAACGCACTGGGGTTAGTTTGGCAAAAATTCCACCAGGAAAAGAATCGTTTATCTATCATTCCCATCATTGCGAAGAAGAATGGGTATATATTATTTCTGGAAAAGGTATTGCTGAAATTGACGATCGCGAATATGAAGTAAATGCTGGAGATTTTATTGGTTTTCCCACGCCTTCGGTAGCCCATCATTTACGCAATCCTTACGAAGAAAATTTAGTATATTTAATGGGTGGAGAAAATCTCGATGTCGAAATTGCCGACTTTCCTCGTCTGGGAAAAAGAATGATTCGCAGAGGAAACGACCTGCAAGTATATAATATTGCCGACGGTCGCGGATTGTTCGAGCCAGAAAAAGAATAGATCGGTTTAATTTACTCTGCGATCGACCGGAAGAAAAAAAGTTTAATTAAACGATAATATCGGTAGGAAGTAAAAGTGCATCGCTATTGAAAATCGCGATCGTAACTTCAAATGCTGGCAAACTAAAACTAAAGCCCGGGATTCCATCTCCAACACCATTGAAAACAATAGCAGCCTCAGCATCCGCAACATTAATAAAATTGAAGGCACTAAAATCGAGTCGATCTATCCCTGTCTCGAAATCTACAATAACATCAGTGCCAGGATCGGGTGTAACAACAAAAACATCAGCACCAGCACCACCAGTTAAAGTATCGATGCCAAGTCCGCCATTTAAAGTATCGTCCCCTTCACCACCATTCAAGACATCGGCACCAACACCACCAGTTAAACTATCGTTGCCAAGTCCGCCATTTAAGGTATCGTCCCCACCTCTGCCGACTATGGTATCATCACCAGCTTCTCCGTTGAGTAGGTTGTTGGCATTGTCACCTTGAATGATATCGCCGATCTGAGTGCCGGTAACATCGACAAAATTTTCTATCTCGATACTGAAAAGTACGCCAGTTGGATCTACACCTCTCAAAAGTCCGGTTAATAAATCTACATTGAGAGAAACTGTTGAAGAAGGACTAGTAGAAACATCGATAGCATTATTCAATCCGATCGCGCCGATAATTCTTTCAAAACCAGTCGCCGAATCAAATTCACCATTACCTTTATTTGTAACTAAAGGTTCAATAGTTATCGCGCGGCCAAATTGAGAGTAATCTCTGATATCAAAACCCGCGCCACCATCTAGAGTATCGTTTCCGCCACTGGCAATAATGGTATCGTCACCGCCACCAGCATTAATATTGTTATTATTGCTATCCCCAACAATAAGATCGCCGTTACTAGTACCGATAACATTCGCGAAGTTAACAACAGTAAATTGTTGCAGGCCTGCTCCGGGAATACCAATAACTGTCAGTCTATTTAGGGATAAATCGATATCAAAAGAAACTGGAGATGTTCCATTAACACCAGCAGGTGCAGTTCCATCGATAGTATTAGCAAAGCCAGTCGGGCCGATAATAGTTTCAATATTGAGCAGAAGATCGGTTCCGGCGACACCTTTATTGACTGCCCCGCCAGCTTCTAGGGTAATCGCTCCACCTATATCGCTAAAATCAGCCGTATCAATGCCCTCACCTCCATCGAGGAAATTGTTACCTGTGCCCCCAACAAGAGTATCATCACCAGCACCACCATTAATCAGATCGTCACCGGCAAATCCAACTAAGAAATCACTCCCACCAAATCCAATTAAGATATCATTAAAAAAACTGCCAACTAAGATATCGTCAAAAAAACTGCCTCTTGTCAAAGTGAAATCCATTGTTGATTTTCAGCTTAAAATTTCATTTTCAAGTCTATGTTGAAAATTGATTCGATAGAACAAAATTCATAAGTTTTTAAGGATACAATTGCTGAATGATTTTCGAGCGATTATCTGCAAATAATTTAGTAAATCGACCGATCTGTTGTGATTAAAAAAAAGATCGATCGATTAATTAGTTAATTAACTGTCGTACATCCGCGCTTCATAAGCTTCGGGGTTTTCTTCGCAAAACTCTTCAAAATAAGTTTTTTGAGGCTTTTTATTGCGTTGATGAGCTGCTTCTGCTTGCAATTCTTCAACTATATCCCAAGCTGCAGCACATTCTGGAGAAGTTGCCCCTTTCTCTTTACAAATTTTTCTGGCACTATCTCGAGCTGTAGTAATCTCCTCTTGGAGTTGAACCGATTTTGGTTGTTCGACAAAATTACTTTTGTAGAGAATATCGCTAACAGAGATTATACCCAGCAATTGACCTTTAATTACTGGAGCGACGCGAATCCCAGTATTGGCAAACAAACGTCCTACGTATTCTATGCCCAAATCGGGATTGATAGAAATACAAGGTTTAGTCATAATTTCGTAAACTTTAACCAAGCTCGGATCTTCACCGTAAGCGGCTACTTTATAAACAATATCCGTATCGGTAACAATGCCGTAAGCATCTTCGCTGTTACGCAAAGCGACGATTAAAGCGCGCAATTTACGCTCTTTCATTAATTTTACTGCTTCTGCCACCGTTGCCGAGCCGCGAATGGTGACAACTTCTTTGGTCATAATATCTGATGCTTTCATAATTTTATTTATCTTTTTTTAATTCTTTATTTATTATTTCAGAAAAGTGTGAAGTTATCTTTATAATTTAAGTCCTCCCAAACCTATCCCAGTTTGTGGCAAAATTTTAAGGTAATTGCGCGCAATACCTAAACCTTTCGAGTTGCTTTTGATGAACCAAAATACACCCAATTTACCACCGCAATACGATCCGACTACTACAGAAAGTAAATGGCAAAAAGCCTGGGAAGAAAATCAGATATTTGTTGCCGATCCAGATGCACCAGGAGAACCCTATACTATTGTCATTCCTCCACCCAACGTGACGGGAAGTTTGCACATGGGTCATGCTTTTGAAAGTGCTTTAATCGATACTTTAACGCGCTACCATCGCATGAAAGGCTGTAACACTCTGTGGTTGCCGGGAACGGATCATGCTAGTATTGCCGTGAGTACGATGCTTGAAAAGCAACTCAAAGCAGAAGGGAAAACTCGTCAAGATCTCGATCGCGCTGAATATTTACAAAGGGCTTGGCAGTGGAAAGAAGATTCTGGTGGTAAAATTGTCAACCAACTGCGACAGTTAGGGGTATCTGTAGATTGGTCGCGGGAACGGTTTACGATGGATGAGGGTTTATCGAAGGCTGTCATCGTTGCTTTTGTGAAACTCTACGAAGAAGGTTTAATTTATCGCGGTAATTACTTAGTAAATTGGTGTCCGGCATCTCAATCGGCAGTGTCTGATGTAGAGTTAGAAAAGAAAGAAGTTGCGGGTAATTTATGGCATTTTCGCTATCCTCTGACTGACAATAGCGGTTATGTTGAAGT
>JASJCW010000213.1 GCA_030065265.1 Prochloraceae cyanobacterium | reverse complement strand
TGTCTAAACCTTTATATCTTTTCTTGGTTCTACCAGATTTAATGGCTGCTGCATTTTGTTTAACTTTAGTCCACAATGATTTATATGTAGCACCTACTTGTCTCGGAACATTACAAGACATTTGTGCTGGTAAACCAAACAAAAGACGAAGTTCATTGTAAACCTTTTTCTGTAAAGCTACTCCCGAAGACATTTTGTTATTCTCAAAAGCAATGCGAGAAGCATAATTTAGAGCATCACGATAAGCCAGAGTTGTTTGTCTAACTAATTGCTTTTGGCAATCCTCCAACTCTAGTTTAAGTTGAGCTGTAATTGCTTGCTTTGTCAAGCCAAATCTTCATCAACAACAAAAATATTATATAACTGATGAATATTTTTCGTCAACCAAACATAATAAGCGGTATCGCTACCGCGATAGAGTGTTACTGAAAAAAATTCCCCCCTAACCTATCTCCGCTTTGCTGCGATTGAGGATAGGGAATCCTTTTTTATTTTTGTTGAAACTTTTTTAAGGATTAGAGGCTTTATCTTAGGTGGATATCTTCGAGATTACAGCTTTTCAAACTCAATTAGTAAGATAAGAAAAAATATACCCTCTCTTTGCCCGATGAAAGCTAAAAATACTGCCATTACTTTTGCGATCGCATTATTGACCTTTTGGCTCGGTAACTACGCATTTAATAAGTTTTCCAAACAACAAAATCTGGAAAAGTTGTTAGCGACCAAAGAATGTTCCGAGTGCGATCTCACTTATCTCAATCTTAAATCTGCTAACTTGAGGGGAGTTAACCTAAGAGGGGCCAATTTAACAGGAAGCGACCTTTCGGGTGCTGACTTAAAAGGAGCGAACCTCGATCGCGCTATTTTGTATCAAGCGGATCTGAGCAATACGATTTTAAGCAATGCCAGTTTTCAAGGGGCTAATCTGGAAATGGCTAACTTAAAAGGGGCCGATCTCGGTTGTTCGCGATTAAATTTTATCATGACCGAAGATGCCAGCGGCACGAATCTGAGGTTAAACTTCGATCGCAATCCAATTCGCGCTAGGAGATTGTCAGATTTTGAATTAAATTTTAATTTAACCGATGGCGCGATTAGCTTAAATCTTTTTGGTTGCCCCGATTTTGAATCTGCTAATTTAACTGGCACTATCTTGCCAGATGGCTCGAAATATTAGCAATATTTAATTTATCTTCACGGGCGTAAGACCCTCGCGTCCCGCGGATGTAAGCCCAGTCACAATATGGTACAATTTTTTAGCGGTAAAGCGCAGTAAATATTAAGGGGATTGGCCTCCCTTGCCTCAGATCGTCGAGACAAATATCACCCTAAAAATTGTAACGGTGACGCGACTGGTATATTAGGTTTAGCAATTACGCACAGCCAAAAAATTAAATAGAATTTAGATCCGTTTGCGGTCAGTGCGCCCGTTAACGTTAAATTAAACTGCCCAGTAATGGCGTTCTGTCAGGGACGAAAGTCTAGATAAGAGTCTATATGGGAATCCCTCGGTTTTACCGATGGGAGGTTCAACTTCCAGAATAACGTTCTTCAGCCCAAGGTTCGCCGCGACGATGGTAGCCGTTACGCTCCCAAAAGCCTAATTCTTCGCGATCGAGAAATTCTAAGCCGTTAATCCATTTTGAACTTTTCCAAGCATAGAGATGGGGAACTACCAAGCGCATCGGGCCGCCATGTTCTGCAGATAAAGGTTCGCCAAATAGGGTATGAGCAAAAAAGTTATCGTCTCTAGCAAATTCTTCTAAAGTTAAATTAGTGGTGTAACCGCCATAACAATGTTGCATGACGTGAGTGGCACTCGGATCTAATTCGATCGATTTGAGAAAATCCGTTACTTTAATCCCAGTCCATTTAACGTCGAGTTTCGACCAACGAGTAACGCAGTGAAAGTCTTTGGTAAACTCTTGCTGGGGTAAGTCCATAAAATCTGCAAATTTAAAGCGTTTTTCGCTAGCTTTGCCCCAAACTTTCAGTTGCCATTCTTCCTTAGTTACTTGTGGTGTTTCTCCGTAAGTAAGCACCGGAAAGCCGCTAGCTAAGTATTGACCGGGAGGGACGCGATCGGCGTTTTCTAAATCTGGTTTGTTAAAGAATTTTCCGGGCATAATTTTTAAGTTTACTCTTTTGTGCTTGTTACTTCTCTATTTATATTTTTGTCGAATCGAGGCAGTAAAAGCAAATCGAGTAGTAAAGGGAGCTTGAAGCTGTCAGAAGCAGCGCGTAAAGCTTTAGTTAGAGGCGATCGCAATTTACCACTAACTTTAAAACTCTTCACTCCTTTGACTGTAACCCCCTTATACTATGAGATTTTTTAATTGTCTTCTTCCTCGTCTTCGTCTTTGGAAGGATAAACAAAGCTATTGGAGCGGCCGGTTAAAACTGATTTGCCCAATGAAAGAGCTTTTTGAGCTTCTAAGGCAGCTTTGCGTTTCCAATGCGCTTTACGATGATTTCGTTTTGATTTGGATGTTTTCTTCTTTGGAACAGCCATGATTCCTACTGTTATTTTTAAGCACAACCTTTTTATTGTAGGGGAGAATAATTTAAATTGACAGAGAGTGAAGATTTTTTCTCAATTTTTATTAAACTGATAGTTAATCCCTAAGTAATTTACAAAACTCTTCTTGCCTCTTGCCTCTTGCCTTTTGCCTTAGAGAAAGGAAAATTGTAATCGAGCGAGCGAGTAATTATAGACAGTTTTAAAACTCAACGATGACCGGAGTATGGTCGCTAGGTCGTTCTAACTTGCGGGGTTCGAGGTCTATTTGGCAGCTAAGGGCGCGATCGAACAGTTCGGGAGTAAGATAGTGATGGTCTATTCTCCAGCCCCTATTTTTAGCAAATCCAGAGTGGCGGTAATCCCACCAACTGTAATGTCCTCCTTCTGGGTTGAATTTCCGAAATACATCTTTTAAGCCAATTGTCAAGACATCTTTTAAAGCTTCTCGCTCGGCCGGACTTGCCATAACGTGCTTTTCTTTGCCTTTAGGATTATAAATATCTTTATCTTCTAAAGCAACGTTAAAATCGCCGCAAACGCATAAATCTGAGGGCGATCGCTCCAATAGTTTAGCCAGATATGCTCGCAATACTTGAAACCATTTTAATTTGTATTCATATTTATCGCTGCCGATCGCCGAGCCGTTAGGAACGTAGAGATTGACAATGCGGATATTATCGATCGTACCGCTAATGACTCTTTTTTGGGCATCAAAATCTGCAGCTAGATCGTTGCCAACAATGGGAGCGAAACCAATATTAATCTCTTCCATTGGTTTGCGGCTGAAAATAGCGACACCATTATAAGCTTTTTGACCGGAGATGTAGAGATGATAATTTAATTCTTCAAAAGGCGTTTTAGGAAAGTCTTTATCTACAACTTTGGTTTCTTGCAAGCAAAGAACGTCTACAGTTGGGTTGTTTTTTAGCCAACCAATCACTTGCTCTTGACGGGTACGAATCGAATTAACGTTCCAAGTTGCAACTTTCATAACAGTTTAATTGATTTTCGATTTTAGTTATTTTTGCTGGCAAGTTTGTTTCAAGCCGATCTTCAGGTAATTTACAAAACCGATCTGTTCTTCTTGAGTGTTGCCTTTCTCAAAACAAAATTGTAATTGATATTAAGTAGAAATTTATGCGATCGCACCGCTCGATTATTAATTATGATAATAGTGTTTAACAATACTATATTTCCCAATATTTATTCAAGTAAAAATTATGAATTTAGCGAAAATTATTCCCCTTTCAATGTCGTTAGCATTTCTATTTCCCAGTTTGGCTAGAAGCGCGGGAGAAATAACAACAATGGATACTTCTTGGGAAGAAATTTCAATCGGTCAAAAAGAATGTGTCAGAAGGGCAAAAATGGCAATTAAAAATGGTGGTTTTGCTGGGGGTTTAGTTGTTGTTAAAAATACTTCCGTATTCGGCGATCGCGGTGCTTATATTGCTTCGGTTCGTTGTTTTGCGTCGAAACAAATGGTTTTCTTTGTCGTAGCCGGCCCCTCTGCAGATCGAGTCGCAGAATACAGAAGCGTTTTAGAAAGTCAATTTAATTTAAGTCAGTAAATTGAAAACAGTCTAAGTAGCTCTCGATTAGTTGAGGACTACTTAGATTAAATTTACACCCCGCTCAAACAGGTTAAGTCTCCTGATTTTTGGGATAGACGAATGTTTTCCGCATAATCGACGGGACAGTCAATTACAGAAGGAACGTCATCGGCCATAGCTTGTTTGAGAATGGGAATTAAATCGCTAGCAGACTCGACGCGATAGCCCTTAAGCCCCATACTTTCAGCAAATTTAACAAAATCTGGGTTGCCAAACTTGACAAAAGCAGGTTGACCGAATTGATTGATCTGTTTCCATTCGATTAAACCGTAACCGTTATCGTTGAAGATGAGAGTCACAAAAGGAGTATTGACTCGCAGTGCGGTTTCCAACTCTTGACAGTTCATCATAAAGCCACCGTCTCCGGTCACCGCAACAACTTTTTTATCGGGATGAACCAATTTAGCAGCTAAGGCCCCGGGGATGGCAATTCCCATTGCTGCAAAACCGTTAGAAATCAAACAAGTATTGGGAGCATTACAGTGATAGTGACGAGCCATCCACATTTTATGCGCGCCTACGTCGCAAATTACGATATCTTCAGGCCCCATTACTTCGCGAAGATCGTAAATTAATTTTTGTGGTTTGATCGGAAAGCCACTGTCTGCTGCATAACTATCGTAATTTGCTTGAATTTCTCGACGCAGTTTAGCGATTTCTGATGGTTTGTGATGGCTGCGATCGACTCGTTTGACGATTTCATTGAGAGAGTCGGAAATGTCGCCAACTACTTCTACTAAAGGAATGTAACTGCTGTCTATTTCTGCGGGGTTATTGCCAATATGGACGATCGGAATATTGCCATCTGGATTCCATTTTTTTGGAGAATATTCAATTAAATCGTAGCCAACAACGATCAACAAATCGGTTTGCTCGAAGGCACAGCTGATGGTATCTCTTTGTTGCAGGCCGACAGTCCAGAGGGCGAGGGGATCGGTGTAAGGAATCGCACCTTTACCCATAAAACTGTTAGCTACGGGAATGTCTAACTTGTTGGCAAATTCGGTTAAAGCAACGCTTGCACCAGAACGAATTGCTCCATTTCCAGCTAAAACTAAAGGGTTTTTGGCTCGAGCGATCGCTTCTGCTGCGGCTTTAATTGTCGCCATCGAACTGTAGGTTTTTTCTCGGCTATCTTGCTTGAGAATCTTGCCACTAGCTGGCATTGCGGCGATGTTTTCTGGAAGATCGATATGGACTGCTCCTGGTTTTTCGCTTTGAGCAATTTTAAAGGCTTTGCGGACGATTTCAGGAGTGTTGCTGGGTCGGACGATTTGAGTGTTCCACTTGGTTACTGGAGCAAACATCGCGACTAAATCCAGATATTGGTGGGATTCGATGTGCATGCGATCGGTTCCGACTTGTCCGGTAATTGCCACTAGGGGCGCACCATCTAAGTTCGCATCGGCTACTCCAGTCATCAGGTTAGTTGCTCCTGGCCCCAGGGTAGAAAGACAAACGCCAGCTTTTCCTGTCAAGCGTCCGTAAACGTCGGCCATAAAAGCCGCACCCTGTTCGTGACGAGTAGTAATAAACTGAATTGAAGAGTCTTTTAATGCTTCTAAAATATCGAGGTTTTCTTCTCCAGGAAGTCCGAAAACGTATTCTACTCCTTCATTTTCTAAGCATTTAACTAGTAATTCGGCTGTGTTTAATTCCCCCATAATTCTTTCCCTATTATTTATTAATTTTGTCAGCTTTTGGTTTTGGTTAGAGTTTAATTTTCTTGGTTTTATTTAAGATTTTCAAGCTTGTTTCCAGCAGCATTGGCGAACTTCTCAGGCAAATAAGATTAAATCACAAATGTATTCGTTAATACTTTTCTTGGTTTAGTTTTAGGCCAAAACTCCCGATCTTTGCTTGGATTGTAGCAGCGATCTATCGTGAAGCAAGAACCTGAATTCTGAGTAAATACTTTTTTCCCGAAGGATCTATCTATAGAGAAATCCTTCGGGACTAAGTTGAGTAAATTGTATTTTTTGCTCAGACAATAAAACACTACTTTTTTGGTGTTACTTCGCATTTAATTGCAAAGTCAGTGATGGATTTATCGGTTAGTTAGATTTATTTTGATTGGGAATAGGAGCAAATATAGATCGCTTCTTCCTTGAAATAAATCTTCATAATTAAATATAACATTCAACTACCGATCGAGTAACTTTTTTATTATTTGACCCAAACGGTTTTCATGTTGACAAATTCGTGAATTCCTTGGATTCCCAATTCGCGGCCGTAACCGGATCTTTTGATACCACCGAAAGGAATGCGGGGATCTGATTTTACCATGCCGTTAATAAAAACTGCACCTGCTTCGATCTCGTTAATTAGCTTTTCTTGTTCGGCTTTATCCTTCGTCCAAGCACTAGCTCCCAAACCAAATGGACTGTCGTTGGCTAAGGAGATCGCCTCTTGGAGGGATTTTACTTTAAATATTAGGGCTACGGGCCCGAAAAATTCGTCTTTTTCTCCGGGAGATCCGGCGGGAATATCGCTGAGAATTGTGGGAGGATAGAAGTTACCCGGGCGATCGCTCAAAGCCTTTCCACCCGTGACAATTTTTCCGCCCATGGCAACGGTTTGTTTAACTTGAGTATCGATCTCTTCTAAGCCGGAGGGAGTAGCTAAGGGGCCGATATCGGTATTTTCATCCATCGGATCGCCTACTTTCAAACTTTGAAATTCGATCGTTAACATTTCTACAAAGCGATCGGCGATCGCTTCAGCTAAGATAAATCTTTTCGCTGCAATACAGGATTGACCGTTATTTAGAGTTCTAGCTGTAACTGCGACATTTACTGCTTCTTCAAGATCGGCAGATTCTAAAACGATAAAGGGATCGCTCCCACCTAATTCTAAAACGACTTTTTTAATCTGTTTTCCGGCCGCCGATGCTAAAGCTGCTCCAGCAGGTTCGCTGCCGGTTAGAGTGGCTGCTTTAACGCGATCGTCATTAATTATACCTTCTACTTTGCTCGCACCGATCAATAAGGTTTGAAATGCTCCTTGAGGAAATCCGGCTTCTAACAATATTTCTTCAACTGCTAGGGCACTTTGAGGGACGTTTGAGGCGTGTTTGAGCAAGGCGACGTTGCCTGCCATTAAAGTCGGTGCCGCGAAGCGCATTACCTGCCAAAAGGGGAAATTCCAGGGCATTACGGCGAGAATAATTCCTAAAGGTAAGTAGCGAACGTAGCTCGAAGTTGCATCGGTATTTGCTGGTACGTCGGCGAGAAATTTGGCCCCGTTTTCGGCATAATAGCGGCAAACTAAGGCGCATTTACTGGCTTCTGCGATCGCTGCTTTAATCGGTTTGCCCATTTCTAGGGTCATTATTTTGCCGAATTTGGCTTTATCTCTTTCTAAAATATCGGCTGCTTTGATTAACCATTGACTTCTTTGCTCGAAGCTGGTTTGACGATACTCGGGAAATGTTGCGGCTGCTAAAGTAATTTTTGCTTCGATTTGCTCGTCGCTCAGAGCTGTAAAGGTTTTTAGGGTTTCTCCCGTTGCTGGGTTGATTGTGGCGATACCCATTTTTTAGCCCTCCTAATTTTTAAGAGTAGTATCTTATCAACAATACTATTCTTTTGTTTGCTTCTATGATTACAAAAAGCAAATAAAAGTTTACAGATTTTTAACAATAAATAATACTTTTAAACAATATTTAAAATCTAACTACAAATAAGATTCAAAATTATTTAACTTGCACTTTAAAACGAATAAAACCGTAGGAATTAGCAGGATTTCCCGCTCCGGTGGCAGGAGGTAATTCAGTACCGTTACTAGCACTAACTACATTAACGACAACTGCACCGTTATTATTATCAGCAGCAGTTAGAGGTACTTGACTTGCTTGGGGAGCTTGGGGATTATTTTTACAAACGTTGGGAGTTTGAGTAAAAATGTCATAAAAATTGCCCAGATCGCCGTCGTTAACCCTATTAGTTAAAAAAGTCGGTTGGGGGGGATCGACTAAAGGGTCTGTATTAAAGATAGCAATTCCGCGATCGAGATCGAAAGCATCGCTAACAAAATTAGTATCAACGGGAATTACATCGCAAATTTGCACGTTTGTGACTGGCTGGCCTCCAGATGAAAGAAAATAAATTGTATATTCAATTTCGTCTTGAGGTTGAATTTCGACTAAGTTAAAACCCCCTCGGAGATAAGTATCTAAAGGTAGGGGCCAGTTAGGATTATCGTCATTGCTGTCGGCCGGATCGTTGTTAAACTTAGTCAGATCTTGAGCGTTGTTAATAAGATTATTTTGACCGTTAATAGCGGTGATTCGCTTAACTAAAAGTAATTCTGGAGGAGCAATCGTCCCGATCGCGATCGGATAATCTTCTACTTCTCCACCGATTACTGCATTTTGAGATCGTTCGTCAATATTACTTGTGGTCGGATCGTCCGATAAAGGATTGGAGGTTAAACGAAAACGAGCAAAACTTTGACCGGATCTTGTTCCTCCAGGAACGGGCCAGCTTAAATTGGCAATGGTTTGATTGATATTGACGATCGCTTCTTGATATTCTCCGGCTTCAAAAACACCATTTCGATTAAAATCAATCCATGCTTGCAAAGTAGCCGGGCGATCGCTATTGTTAGTTACTGGAATATTATTTAAATCGTAAGTTCCAGTTAAAGGCACTGAGGGCAAAATATTAAAAGCATCTTCATCGTCATTACCATCACTATCATCTCCATCCGCACCTATACCACCGTCTCCTCCTAGTTGAGTTAAATTCTCATCATCGGGATCGATAGTACCTAAGAAAAGAACTGGAGAGACGGGAATTGTGGTATGAATTGCATCTCCATAAGAGATTGGTGCATCGCCATAGTCAATTTTAAAGTTACACAATCTCAACTCAATATTATAGCAGTCGAAGTAAAGGTTATGACAATTTTATCTGTTACCTACTACCTACTAACTATTCCCTGCTTTTACAATTAGTGTCCTAATCTATAGTTCA
>JASJCW010000212.1 GCA_030065265.1 Prochloraceae cyanobacterium | reverse complement strand
TACTACCTACTAACTATTCCCTGCTTTTACAATTAGTGTCCTAATCTATAGTTCAGTTGCTATACAATCCTAAAAGGATCTACTTTATATGAGATTGATTTTTCTAATAGTAATCTTAAATATGCAAATCTAAGTAATGTGCTTTTAAATGGATTCTTAATTGATGCAAATTTAGCAGGAGCTAGCTTAAAATCTTCTCGGATTGAAAATGCTGATTTTTCTGATGCTAATTTGAAAGATGTTGATTTTTCTGATGCTAATTTGAAATATGTTAAATTTCATAATTCAATAATTAATGAAAATACCAAACTTCCTCCTAAATGGTTTCAGATATGGAAGATTCATAATACTAACGTTAAGAATCAAAAATTCAATAATATAGATCTTAGTAATACAAATTTAGATGACATTGATTTTACTAATGGAAGTTTAGCTAATACTAATTTAAATGGTGCGAAACTTTGGAATGCTAAATTATGTGGAGTAAATTTAAGTAATGCCGATCTAAGAAATACCGAGATTTTTGCGACTGATTTTACTGATATTAATTTTAAAAATGCTTTGGTTGATAATATGGCTTTATATAAGAATATAGGAGTTTCTCGATCGCTTAAACTTGAACTCGAATCGAGAGGAGCTAAATTTTTGCAAGATTAAGATTATTAAACTGAATTTTATGACAATTATTCATTTTTTCTTAATTTTTCAAAGCGATCGCTCCATACAGCAAACAAAGAAATAAAAATATATAAGTGTGTTTTCTAATTATCTATTACTGAGTCTGAGGGTTTATTTCTCTAAGTAGTAATTCAGCATTAACTACTTTTTCAAGCCACTCTGTCATGGTTTGATTATCTTCTCTTGCAGCTTGTCTGATTTTTTCTTTGAACTCGGGTGTAACTCTAAGTAATAAACGCTCTTTACGTTTACCTTCTCCTCTTTTTTCAGCGTACTGATTTTTACCTGAAGGGTTTCCTACAAAACCAGATGGTTGCCCTTTTCGTGCCATTATTAAGAGTTTTCCTGTTTTGTGCCGATTAACTATATTGTTACTTTTTTGTTAAGTATAATTGGAAATTACTTGCTTAGCTCGTATGTACGTGGTATAGTTATTTTGTAGAATAAAACTGAACTAGGTAAAGCATAAAAACTTTATTCAGTCTGATTTTCCCCAAGCGATCGCTTTAGGCAGATTGAATATTATTATTATCTTCTTGTTCTTCTTGTTCTTTTAAGGCTTTAGCGATCGCTTCTCTAGCTATTTTTTGCCAATCAGGAAGTTTTCCTGCTCTAATAGCTGCCTTAGTCGGAGCATCCATTCTCAAAGTCATTGCTTCTACTAAAGGATGTTCTCTATCCGTCTTAAAACTATATTTAGTTATGTCTGGATTACCGCCAGGTCTTCCTTTCCTTTTTCCCATCTAGATTAAATTTTTCTATTGGCATCGATATATCTTAACTCAATTATAATATGTAGCTCGAATTATAATATGTGATTCAAACTATATTATTTGTTTTCGATTTATAGCGAGTAATACGTGTTAGATTTAAAACGTAAACCAAAACACGATCGCTAGTGTCTGAGAAACACGATCGGAACAGCCAGAGGCTGCGGACAAAGCTCTCCGGCCCACCAATAACCTTTCTAAAAAAAAGGACTCAACCAATTTCTAAAAAAAGATTCAGCCAATTTTTAGAAAAGGATTCAGCCAATTCTTAAAAAGGATTCAAACAAAATGATAAACCAATCCCTCGAATTTCAGCAAGAGCAACGAGAAATCCAAAACAGGCAAAAAGTCGAAAAAAGAGCGACAATAAGCCATAAATTCAAACAAGCCCATCCTCTTTTAAGATTTGTTACCGTCGAAACAGTAGCATTTTTATTTAACATCGAAGTTGAGCAAATATATCGCGTAGAATGTTGGCAACATGTCGTTTACGTCCATGGAGAGGGAATAAGTAGATTTGTCAGTTATGCCGACTTTCCCCCCGTAATTAGCAAGCAAAAGCCCGATGACAATGAATTTAAACGTTGGCGCAAACGCTGGTATAGAAAATCTAAAAGCAGAGTTGTACCGGAATTTTGGGTTAAGTTTTACACGCGCAAGTTCAGTGAAGCGAGATCGCTGTACTCTCTCAAAAAATGGGGCGAATTAATTGCTGTTTTTAAGTTTCTCTTTGAGGAAATCGATCTACAACGTTTGCGAGAAGATTACAGATATCAAAAATTTTTAAAACTAAAATCTTATCCAAGATAGATCGTTTCAAGTTTAAGTTGTAGAAGGCAAGAATATAAAAATTTTACAAACAAATTGAATAAAAATTTAAAATAGTGTTAATCGGACAAAATTTGCGGGAATTCTATTAATACAGGCAAATCAATTAAATAAATATGCATTCCCAACAATTCCAAGCCGCACACAGTGAAATCAACCATCTTGGCAAAAGAATCTTAGAGTTTACCCACGATAGCACTGTAAGTAATAATAATGCAGAATTAGATAGTATTGCCGTAGAGCTTAAAAAGACTTTAGAAACCTTACACGATCGCAGGTATCAAGTAGCAGTAATAGCGGCGATGAAAGCAGGTAAAAGTACCTTTTTAAATGCTACGATCGGGGCCGATATTTTAGCTAGCGAGTCGGAAGCTTGTACTGTTTGTCGGACTGATGTCAGGCCGATTAAACCGGATCTAATTCCCAAACTTTTGGAATATCGAGCAGGAGAAAAAGAAGCAGTTATCATATCTGATGGTGAAGTAGCTAAAATCAGACAAGATTTTCTCAACCGCACCCATGAAATTCGTCAAAGTAATAATAGCGATCGCGTGACTCGTTTTGAATTATGGCATCCGATCGAAGCTATTAGTAAATATTCTTGTCTCGATGGCTTTACTTTAGTCGATACTCCCGGGCCTAATGAATGGGAATCTGCTGAATTTAATACAGTAGCATTAAAAGAAACAGCTTTAGAAGCTTTGCGAACTTGTAATGCCATTTTATTTATTTTAGATTACACATCTTTTAAAGATGATACCAATCAATTATTGCTCAAAGATTTAATCGAGAAAAGAAAGGATTTTATTGCTGAAAGTGCCGGCAAAATTTATTTTATTCTCAATAAGGTCGATCGCAAATCGGAAAAAGATCGGGCGATCGACTTGGTAATTCAGGATTTAAAATCTACTTTGGTTGGTTTTGGCATTCCCGATCCCATTATTTATCCTCTCAGTGCTTGGAAAGGCTTATTATCTAAATTAATTATTAGCAAAAAAGCAACTAAAAGTCAGAAAGAAGACTTTAAAAACTTCTTTTATGCTAAATATATAGACTTAGATGAAGATGATTTTCCTCGTCTTGCGGATGTAGCACCAAAAGCTTTACAAGATAGCGGTTTACTTACTATTGAATCAGCAGTAATTCAAGCGATCGTTCAACATTCAGGGAAAAATTTTTTAAAGGAAATTCTAGCCAAAATAGAAAAACAAGCTAGGGCGATCGAGGATATTCTCAATACACAAATAAGTGGTTGGAAATGGGAAATTGAGACATTGCACGAGAAAATAGGCGGTTTAAAAGAACGCTCTAAATTCACTAAACAAAGGGTTGTTAATGTAAAAAAGTCCGTAGACGAACAAAAAAAGATATTGATTGCTATCTTTTGTAAAAACATTGATTCTTTTGCTAATGAAGCTAAAAGCACTATTTCAGCTGAAATAGATAACTTTGCTAGACAACAAAAAGGTACATATCAAAGTAACAAATATGTAGCTCGGCCTCAATCTTACATACAAAATCAGTCTAAAGACAATAACTATACCAATGAAATCAGTGAAATAGGTGAAACTCTTTTAAGCTTCATTCCTGGTATCGGGCCAGTTTTAGGAAAAGCATTCAAGCATACAATAAAATTCTTTGTTCGCGGAGATTCTCTAGCGGATCGAGTAACAAATGCTGTTCCAAAATACTATCAACAAGAAACTTCCGATCCATACAAAATCAAATTAAGTACAAAACAGGACGCTCAAAAAATCATTAAAACGATTAATAATTTTGTCGCACCACAAGTTCAAAATTGGTGGTTAGATACTCAAGACAGATTAGTCAGAGAAGGAACAGAAATACGCCAACAAGTAGCTCAAAAAATTCAGCAAGAAATTCAATCAATTTCCGATGAAATGTCTGAATATCTTGGCAAATCTTTAAATGTAAAAATGAATGTCAATTCGATTCAATTTCCTGATTTTGAATTTCCAGGTATAGATAAGCAAATAGAAAAGCAACAAGAATACATTCGAGTTACTAAATATAAAACAAAAACTAAAGGAGGTGGCTTGTGCCAAGAATCAAAAACATATACAGTTCCTTATCAAGATTATGAAAGTCGTTCTTTTTATGAAATAGATTTGCGAAAGATTAGATCTGATATTAATAGAACGATCGACACTCAAACTCGTGGTAGTAAAATTTTTTTAGAGCGAGTTATTAACAAACAAATTTCTGAGGATTTTAAAACAGCAGAAAAGCAAATGAACGATTACCTAAAAAGATCTCAAGATACCCTCGATCGCTTATTAAAAGATCGCGAGACTAAATCAGAACAAGGTGACAAACTAATTGCCACGTATCAAAAACAAAAAGAACAAATCGCAATATTCTTACAACAATTAGATTCTCTTCGCCAAAAATATTTAGCTAAATAGCAAGCTCGACAATTTTTCAAATTCTGTAGCGATCGCCTGTATCTTAAAAAAAGTAAAGTAGAGCGATCGCGGTAAAAATAAATAAATGAAACAAGTTGCAATTGCTTTGATTAGCGGCATATTAATGGGGCTAACTCCAGCACCAACAGAAGCATGGTATTTAGCTTGGATCGCTTTAGTACCGCTTTGGATCTTAATTAAACAATGTTCCCCGTCTTCTCTACGTCAGACGTTTTTCTTCGGTTTAGCCTGGGGTTGTGGCTATCACGGTTTGGCATTATTCTGGATTACGGGGGTTCATCCGATGACTTGGATGGGAGTACCTTGGTTAGCTAGTTTGGCGATCGCGCTTTTTTGCTGGATATTTATTACTCTTTGGGGCGCAATTTTAGTTACTATTTGGTCGCTTGGAATCGGATTTTATCAAAGATTGAATTGTCTTAAAAAAAATCGAGCGATCGATAGTTTATTAACTATTTTATTCGGGGTTAGTTTATGGTGCGGATTGGAATTTTTATGGAGTCAAGGGGATCTGTGGTGGACTAGTTTATCTTATACCCAAAGTCCTCATAATTTAGCTATTCTACAACTAACACAAATCTCCGGCCCTTCTACAGTTACCGCTGCGATCGTCTTAGTAAATGGAATTTTCGCAGAAGCGATCGCGATCGACAAAAAGAAGTTTCAAATCAAAAAAAGTTTTTTATTTACAAGTTTAACCGTCTTAGTCAGCTTGCATTTAATAGGATTTATACTTTACAATCGCCCGATTGCAAAACCATCAGAAGCAGCGATCGCAGTTGGCATCATTCAAGGCAACATTCCTAACGAAATAAAACTATATAGTAGGGGAGGGAGAAAAGCACTAGCAGGCTATACTAACGGTTATCAAAAATTAGCCGATCGCGGTGTCGATATAGTGCTTACCCCTGAAACAGCATTACCTTTTTATTGGCATAATTTGGTCAGAAATAGATCTTCTTTTTACGAAGCGATTTTAGATAAACAAGTACCCGTCTGGATCGGTGCATTTGGCAAAAAAGGCGATCGCTACACCAACAGTCTTTTTACTATTACCGGAGATGGCAATACTTACAGTCGCTACGACAAAGTTAAATTAGTCCCTTTAGGCGAATATATACCCTTTGAAAACATTTTAGGAAAAATAATAGATCGTCTTTCTCCTTTAGACTCCCATTTAGCTTTTGGCGATCGAGAGCCAATATTAGATACTCCTTTAGGTAAAGTCACGGTAGGAATATGCTACGAGTCAGCATTTTCCGAGCATTTTCGCCGTCAAACAGCAAGAGGAAGCCAGTTTATCATTACGGCTTCTAATAACGCCCATTATAGTAATACCATGCCCGCCCAACATCACGCTCAAGATGTCATTAGGGCCATAGAAAACGATCGCTGGGCCGCTCGAGCTACCAATACTGGCTATTCTGCGATCGTCGATCCTCGCGGAAATACTTTATGGATTTCGGGAATCAACACTTACGAAATTCACGCCGATACTATCTATAAAAGACAAACAAAAACATTTTACGTTCTTTGGGGCGATTGGTTGACAGCAGTTTTATTGATTTCAGAAGGAGTTATTTTTGTCAAGCAAATAACGAAATAGTTACGAAGATTTAAAATTTATACCCTTTAAGCTGCTTTTTGGCTTAACCTGACATAATGTTATCTAAATTCAAATTTTCTTGAGACCTTCGATTCTCTTTAAATATGACTTCGATCGCTCCTCATCAAAAAGCTAAAGGCCTCAAACCCGGGCAAACTAAACCAGCAAAGCAACTTTGTAGTGAATGCGGACTTTGCGACACTCATTACATTCATTATGTCAAGGATGCTTGTGCCTTTCTCAACCAGCAAATTGCCGAATTAGAAAAAAAAGCCCACGATCGCAGCAGAAATTTAGATAAAGAGGATGAATGGTATTTTGGGGTGCATCAGGATATGATGGCCGCACGGAAAAAAAAGCCGATCCCCGGAGCGCAGTGGACGGGTATAGTAAGCACTATTGCTTGTAAAATGCTCGAAAAAGGCATAATTGAAGGAGTGGTTTGCGTTCAAAATACCAAAGAAGATCGCTTTCAACCAATGCCAGTTATTGCAACAACCCCAGAAGAAGTATTAGCAGCCAAAGTAAATAAACCGACTTTATCACCTAATTTATCAGTATTAGAGCAAATAGAGCGATCGCAGATGAAACGACTGCTGGTTATTGGTGTCGGTTGTCAAATACAAGCATTAAGAGCAGTAGAGCAAAAATTAGGTTTAGAAAAATTATACGTTTTAGGTACTCCCTGCGTCGATAATGTCACTCGTGCTGGACTGCAAAAATTTCTAGATAATACTAGCAGATCCCCCGATACTGTAGTTCATTACGAATTCATGCAAGATTTTCGCATTCATTTTAAACATGAAGACGGTTCTATTGAAAAAGTACCATTTTTCGGCTTAAAAACGAACGTTCTCAAAGATGTTTTTGCACCATCTTGTATGAGTTGTTTTGATTATGTCAATTCTTTAGCTGATTTAGTGGTAGGCTATATGGGCGCGCCTTTCGGCTGGCAATGGCTTGTCGTTCGCAACAATACCGGACAGGTAATGTTGGATTTAATCGCCGACGAATTAGATACTCAGCCAGTCTTTTCTAAAGGAAATAGAAAAGAAGCTGTTCAACAAAGCATTCCCGCTTATGATAAAGGAGTTACTTTGCCAATGTGGGCTGCTCGCTTGATGGGCGTTGTTATCGATAGAATCGGGCCTAAAGGTTTAGAATACGCTCGTTTTTCGATCGATTCTCACTATACTCGCAATTATTTATACACTAAGCGAAATTATCCCCATAAATTAGCGTCCCATGTTCCAGAATACGCTCAAAAAATTATTAACCAATACCAGTTGCCCGGATCTTAACAACATATTCTATTTTGCTTGTTAACCGCGATTGAAAACTAGTTTAATCCGGCCTGCATCCATTTCTGACATTAATAACTCCAGAGCCTCATAGTCAATATCGGAAATATAACCCAAACGAGTTAATTCGTAATTGATCCCGTTTTCTATCTCTGGAGTCAACTGTTTGATGTAGAGAGCTTTTTCTACAAGTTGACGTATAGGACGTGCCATTTTATTTTTTGTGTATATTATGTGAGTTTAGCTTTATCCAATATTCTGATGTTTTTAATTAATCCAATGCGATCGCGATCGCACCTAATCGAGGCTGGCATCTAAAAAACCTTATTTTCCTAAAGGAGTATTGTTTAAAAGGATGGGAACTTCTAGATTTCTAACTACTCTTTCATAGCGAACTTACCAAGATTAAACGTTTAATTATACTAGCATGAATTAATTATTAAACAAGTGAAATTTAACCGCCCGATCGAGGTATAAGTTAAAAATATATATTAAAATATTTCTCAAAAAATGTTATCTATAATACAACAAAAAAATTAAACCGAGAAACGCTAGAAAAACGAAGGAAAAACAATATAAATTGAGCGTTTAAGAAAGAAACTGGTGTAAACTAACAGCTAAATACGGTAAACTGGCTAAAAGATAGTATTATAAAAAACATTTAGGGGTATAAATAAAGCAATGGCAAATCGACTTTTACTAGCAAGAATAGCAACAGTAAAACCAAAAGGACATCTCAGCGCAGCTAATACTAAAGCATTAGAAGAACAATTAATAAAAGCGATTAAAAGCCCGGAAAACTCAATTATTTTGGTAGATATGAGCCAAGTAAACTTTATAGATAGTGCGGCTTTAATGGTATTAGTGAAGGTTTTTAGACAGGCTCAAAGCATGAATAAACGTTTCAGTCTTTGCTCGGTAGCTCCTTCAGTAAGCATCATTTTTGAACTGTGTCAACTAAATAATGTTTTTGAAATTTTTGAAACCTTTCAAGTTTTTGAATCAACTTTAAACTAAGAATGTCATTATATAGAAATTAAGATAAATTTAGAGAAGAACTAATTTACTAGAAAATATTAGGCAAATAAAAAATAATCTAAAATACTTAGAAAAGAAACAGGTAAAAATTGTGGGAGTCGCTGTAGAGAACCTGATAAACTCGGGTATAAATAAGCCTGCTCGTTATTTAGGAAATGAACTAGGAGCAAAGCATAAACCTTGGGAAAGTGCTGCTGTAAGGTGGGTTTTATCCTATCCAGAAATATATGAAGTAGGTGCATCTAATTTAGGGCATATAATTTTATACAACATTATCAACGCTCAACCGAGGCAATTGTGCGATCGCACCTATTTACCAGCACCAGATCTCGCAGCTAAATTAAGATCCACCAA
>JASJCW010000211.1 GCA_030065265.1 Prochloraceae cyanobacterium | reverse complement strand
GTAATTTTATATCCTTCTGAAGAAATTCAGGATGGAAATTCTGTCGTATCGCGCTAAAGTGTTTAATGATTAATTTTCTGAAGCTTTAGCAATAATTTCCGTTAGCAAAGGAGAAAGATTGTTACTCAAACGGCCCGAGCGAATTAATTCAGCATAAGTATCAGCTTCGATATCTAAAAGTTGCTCTCGCAATTGTTCCATATCGAGCGATCGCAGAGGAGGATTTTCTTGTTGCATTTTGGTAATCGCTTCTTCAACGCTTTTAAGCTGTCCTTTAACTAATTCTTTTTCATAACGATAAAATTCCGAATCAATTTCGGGAGAATCGTCTAATTTAATTAAATAATCGATTACTCTTCTCAGTGCGACTCGACGGGCTAACAATTCAGAATATTCTTGACGCAAAGGTTGGTCGCCAATTAAATCTAATGTTTGTAGAAACGATTTAGTAGTTAAACCCTGAATTAAGAGGGTAAATAAAACCACACCAAAAACGATTTCAATAACTTCAATTCTACCAGAGATAGCAACCGGTACGCTCAAAGCCAAGGCGATCGAAACAGATCCCCTCAAACCACCCCACCAGAGGATAGTTTGTTCGCGCAAATTAATTTTATTTTTAATAAATATATTGCTTATCGCACCCAAACCGAAGATAACCACAATTCTAGTCACGACAACAGCAGCGATCGCAACTAAAATTAAATTGACATCATCGATAAAGTCTCGATCTAAATTAGAAAACTGAATTTGATCGCCAATTAATAAAAAGACGATCGAATTAACAAAAAAGGCCAAAAATTCCCAAAATTCCGAGACTAACAATCTGGTTCGGGGATTCATGCCGATTCTAGAGCCAAAATTGCCTAAAATTATGCCGACAGTAACCACACCTATTACACCAGATCCGCCCAATTCTTCGGTTACTAAATAAGTTCCGTAAGCAGAAACTAAAGTTAAAGATTGTTCGACTAAAGGGATATCAAAACGTTGCGTCAAATAAGAAATACCGAAACCGATAATACAACCCAAACCAACTCCAATACCGACAAAAGCGAAAAAACTGGCGATCGTATTCGGTAAAGAAAAAGTCTGCGTACCTAAAGGTATTCCCAACAGCAAGGTAAAAGCAACTACAGCAACCCCATCGTTAAATAGACTTTCTCCTTCCATTAAAGTTGTCAGACGCTTGCTAGCCCCTAATTCCCTAAATAAAGCGACCACAGAAACCGGATCGGTAGCGGAAAGAGATGCACCGACTAATAGAGCTGTAGATAAGGGTAAGATGGTAAACTTACTTAAAGCAAAAGCGATTCCCACGACGGAAATAACTACGCCAAAGATTGCAAATAAAATTACTGGAAACCAATTTTGTTTTAAATCTCGCCAGCGAATGTTCCAAGCCGCTTCAAATAGTAATGGTGGTAAAAATATTTCTAAAATTAGTTCTGGAGAAAGGTTGACCAGTCTAATATCGATAAAAGCTAAACCCAAACCGACTATTACCAGCAACAAGGTATAGGGGATTTGGCGAAACCAACTAAAAAGCCGCGAAATTGTCGCAACTGTTAAAGATACTGATAAGACTAATAAAAATTGTTCTAAATTTTGTTTAATGCTCGCTTCAGCGATCGCCGATTCCATACTCATAAATTTTTTTAAACCTAGCAGCTAGCTAGAGTCTGTTTTACCACGAATTTCAGCTAATTTAAACTTTTTTAAATAACTTTTTCTAACTTCCGGCATGATTTAAAAGTATTCAGAATCTTCTGCCTTTTGCCTTTTGCCTTTTGCCTTTTGCCTTCTGCCTTCTGCCTTTTGCCTTCTGCCTTTTGCCTTTTGCCTTTTGCCTTTTGCCTTCTGCCTTCTGCCTTTTGCCTTTTGCCTTCTGCCTTTTGCCTTCTGCCTTTTGCCTTCTCTAATCGATCGCTGCGGCTTTTTCTACCGAACCGTTATTAATCCCTAAAGTAAATCGCAATCGTTTGTTTTCTCGGCTTGCTTTGACGATTTGACGGTAAGCTGAATAATTAGTCGGTAGATTGAGTCTTTCTCCGTCTTGAGTAAAGATGACGCGATATTTGACCGTTCTCAACAATTCAGGGCGATCGAATTTTTCGTAATTTTTAGCTGCGGCTTCAATTTCGTCTAAACTCGGTTTCGGAGGTATGGCCGGCCACCATAAACCTTCGTCGTCGGGCCCGCTATAGGCTAATTTTGGTCTTTGACCGTTAATAATAGTTAGAGAATTAGACTCAAATTCTTGATATCTACCCTTTTCTGCTTCGTGGGGATCTATACTGTAAAACACTCGCCAGGTTAAAGTTGTTTTCGCTTTTGCTTGATAATCGTCTGCGATCGTGCTGCTGCAACTTGCTACTGTTATTACAGTTAATAAACTTAGAAAAAATATTAATAGGAAAGAAGAGATTTTTTTGATTTGCAATGTCATAAAACATTTTTTAATTGTAGTTTAAAAATTATAAAGTAACTCATTTAATTTAGTAGAGTAATAGCAACTTATTTTTATTTTTAAGATATGATGGATAGCGAAACTGCTAGAGATCGCCTCGAAATAATTCGTCAAGCTACTGCTGGATTATTGTGGAGGAGCGAATCTGATTTTCCTTTTGAAGTTTTTTCTTGGCCTAAAAAAGATAAAGAAACGATCGCAGCCGAAAATTTACTCGATCGCATCGATCTTCCTCTAAATACTCCCGTTAAAACAAGGCAGATCGAAGATTTTTTTGCCCCGGCAATTCGCGATCGCGATTGGCACGACGAGGGCGATAAAGAAATAGTCCAAAAATACCGCAATCTGCTGGCGACGATCGAACAGAATTTAAAAAACACAAAAGTGTATTTAGTGGATCGAGTTGAAATAAAAATTTATATAATTGGCGAATTAAGCGATCGGGATTGGGGTGTCTTGTTTACTAAAGCAATTGAAACTTAACTTATTTAGATTCGCCCGAGTCAATTTTGCTTTCGATCGCTTTTTGAATTGCCGGAGAAACTCGATCTAAAAAATCGTATCCTGTCTTATTTTCGATCGCATCGACACTTACTAAATATCTTTCCCAATCCGAACTAGTATTCTTTCGATTCGGGACATCTACGGCGATAATACGGGTATTTTCAGAAATGTCTCTCAATCCCATTCCGGGGCGATCGAAGACGACAACGATCTTCCAAGTGTAACTTGGAGCAACAACTTGCTTGTTAGAGCCGATTTTTTCTTTATCTCCGTAAACTCCAGCATAAATATACAGTTCTTTTCCTGCTTTGACTAATTCTCGAGAATATTCCTCGAGATTTTTCCACGCACCGCGATTGTTTTTCGGGGTTTGAGGAACTATATTCGTCATCAAAAAAGTAGCTTGATTGTCCTCAACTGTAGCAGTGCGATCTGCCGAAGGGGTCATGTGTCCGCGATCGTAACCGCTATTAGTATAATCGGTAGGCCTGACTCGATACCAAGTAGCGGGCAAAGATTCATCGGGATCGAAATCGTTTTGTCGTTCCACCTCTCCGAACCATTTATTATTAAGTTGCCAAGCTACCCAGTTAGGAGTGCCGCGATCGCGATTGTAAGATAAGCTGTATTGAGGCTTTTCAATCAGGAAATTATTGGCCGATTCGTTCGCATCGCTGGGATTACCTAATAATAAATGGGGATTGGTTGGCGGGGCTAGAAGTTGACAACCGCCGCTAAATAACAGTAGAAATACTGTTAGTTTGAGAGTCAATCTTTTTTTCATATTAGTATTTTATCCAATCGCGCCCCCCGCGTTACTGGGATTCCTGCAAAATCGCCTTTTAAGAATTAATAAATAGTAATAATTGAATATTAGTTAGCTATATTCTCCGAACGATTATGTAATGCCAATTCCCTAAAATAAGGCTACAGATAGATTTTACGAATCTCTTGCCTCTTGCCTTGAGTCACCAAAGTTTAGCAACTTTAAACAGAATTGGTATAAACATATCGAATCAGTCAACTTCAAAAACTGAGAAACCGGCAAAATCGATATGAACGTCTCTTGGAGTAGCCCAAGAAGAATTACTACCACCAAAAAAAGTAGAAAATAGAATCCCGTCTATTTTTAAAGTCTCGACGCTGCGGAAATTAAGATTGCGGCGGTTTATTACTTGAACTCCATTGACCCAAAGCTTGATAATACCGTTGTTTCGATTCGGATCGTTGAGTAAAACTTGCTGGTCGATGCGATACCAGATATCAGGTTTAAATCGCCAACTCCCCCGATCGATCGAAGTACCGTATTTAACGCTATTAGGTAAATAAGCGTAAACTTCTCCATTCCCATTTCTGCGCCACATTAAGCGGGTAGAAAAGCCATCAGTGCCATCGGGGATTTTACCGCCAGTATTGCCCTTACCTCCGTATAATCCCGGCAATTTACCGCCTTTAACAAAATTAAAATTATTTGAAAAGCGCAAATAATAAGTTAAATGTAAAGCATCAGCAGGCTCTATTCCTAAGTCTGAATAAAATTGAACTCCACCGAGAGGTGCTTTAGTTTTGCGACTGTACGAAGGGCTTACAGATCCTTTGGGGTAGAAAACGCGCAGCACTTTTTTAAATTTGCCACTCGAATCGTCAATAATTTGAGTATTTCCTATTCCCCACAAATCATGGTCTCTAAAGTGCCAATTTTCTTGCCAATCGTCGCCTTCAAAGCTGTCAGACCATAATCTTTGACCTTTAGTTTTATCGACCTGCTGAGACTGTTTAGCAAAGAGCGGATTTGAATTTAGCGAAATAGAGATGCGATCGCAACCTAATAAGACAAAGCCCATGCTGGCGATCGCTGCTAAATAGCCAACTCTTGGCAAGATTTTCAATAACATTTTTTTCGATCTTGACAATCAATAAATTTAGATTCTAACCGTTCTAGATTTTTTCTGCCGGAGATTTTCCTGTTTGCAAATCTTATTTTTTCTCGGTTTTTTCCCCCATTTATTCCCCATAATTTCCACAAGCTAAATCTTTTTTTCCACAATTTACCCAGGCTTTTCCACAAGCGATCGAAGTCAAAGCCAGTGTTTCGGGATCGGTCGGGGATTGTTTTTTTTTCCTTCTCAATTGGATTTTTCTCGGCAAATAATAAAGTTTTATAACAAAAAAATGGGTTAAACTCTTATTACTTCGTAGGTTTGGATTATTTTTCAATTTTTCTGTAATGTTTCGTAGCATTGACAAACCTACCCCCTTTCAGATGACAATAGTGCGACCGATAAATAATTTTAGTTGTAGTTAACTTCAAACTCAAAGCAAAATTATCTTTTTGAAGCACCTTTTGTAAATCTAGTCATCTAACAACTCTTAAATTTTTGTTTACCAATTTGACCAATAATGAGGTAATTATGGATACCCCTATTAGCATATTGACCGAAATACCCGAAGAATTACATCAATCTCTCAAAAGCTATCTAGACACTCACCCTAATTGGGATCAAGATCGAGTATTTGCAGCAGCTTTGTCGCTATTTTTACTGCAGCAAAATAGGGCTGAAATTGCCAAGAAATCCGATCGCAATTATCAAGCTTGCGCTCGAGTCTACTTAGAGACAATTTTCGACCAATATAATTAAAATCACCAGGCAAGGGACGTTATATTAAAGGGTGTCCCTTGTTCAATATCGGCGATCGAACCAACTGCGATGGCGCAACCAAAGACAAACGAGAAGGTCAAATTAGTCATTCCCAAGCTAATAGTCGGTTTAGGCAATCCAGAACCTAAATACGACAAAACCCGCCATAATATAGGCTTTGCAGCAGTAGATACCCTAGCTATAAAATGGCAAATGTCTTGGCAAGAAAATCGCCGCTTTCAGGGATTTTTCTCGGAAGGAATATTTGCTCGACAAAAGATCTATTTACTCAAACCTTCAACTTACATGAATCGATCCGGTCAGTCCGTTAGAGCTGTATTAGATTGGTATAAAATCGAGCCGCAATCGATATTGGTCATTTACGACGATATGGATCTACCATTAGGTAAACTGAGATTGCGATTGTCAGGATCCGCTGGAGGCCATAATGGCATGAGATCGATCGTCTCTCATCTTAACAGTCAAGATTTTCCTCGCGCTCGTCTCGGTATCGGCAAATCTAACGGTAAAAAAGAAACTATTTCCCACGTTTTAGGTAAGTTTTCGCCCACGGAGTCGGTTCTAGTTCGAGAAATCTTGCAACTGACAGCAGAAGCGATCGAATTATCTTTGACTCGAGGCATCGAACAAGCAATGAACCGTTACAATAACCGCACTTTAACAGCAGAAAAAGATTTAAAAATTTAATCTTATTTTAACCTCGAGCGGGGAGTCTCCTAACAAGGCACGCAGCTAGGGGATGAAAGCGAGTCAGGGTTTTTGTCTACCATTAACACATACTCGTGGTAGAATTAAATTATGATTCTAAATTATACGTTTCGCATCTACCCTGACTTAAAGCAAACTAACCTTCTCAATGATTGGTTAGAAACTTGTCGCAAGTCTTATGTGCGACTTGAAAAGTCGTATGTATAGAGTGATTGCCTGAAGCAATCTGAGGCATCCTTAAGCCTTATCCCTGTGTAAAGGAGTCAATGTACTCTGCCTACGTCCATAGTAAGTAATGAACTGGATGGAATGCAAGGCACAAAAGCATTGAAACTAATAGCCCAATTTAGTGGAAATGCAAAGGGAAGAACTTGATGGATTAACATTATGTGAATCGTTGTAAGCTTCGTCATTCCGAAATAAGCGAAATTAGGCTGTTACGCTTAGACCAAAAGGTACATGGGCGGTCACTGAAGTGTAAGAGTCAGTGATTTAAGGACAATAACCCCATCGGAGTATAGACGGAATCCTGCAAGTATCGCACCTCTAACATACGAAACAAGGTAAACCCTATGAGTTCTTCTATTATGAAGTAGGTTGACCGCAAGGAATACGGAATCACTCAGAGGGCAAAGGAAACTAGAGAAAGCGAATGTCAGGGGTTAACACTCTGAATAGAGTTTCAAGATTTGACTCGCATCGAAAGATGGCAGACTTCTAGTAAGTTCCAGAAGATAAATCAGAGTAAAGAAACCGAACAGAAGTGAAAGATAGAGTCGTAAAAGACATCGGAGCTAAAGAACACGAATTAAAGTGGGAAAATCAAGATTGGTCGCTCATTTACAAACGTGTTAGGAATCTGAGACGAAGAATTTATCAGAAAACACAGCAGAAGAAGTGGAATCAAGTTAGAAGCTTGATGAAATTGATGCTACGTAGTCAAGCCAATTTACTACTATCAATTAGCCGTGTAACAGAAACCAATCAAGGAAGAAAGACTGCTGGCATTGATGGTCAGAAAGTCTTAACTAACCCTGGTAGAGAAAAGTTATACAAAGAGATGAGTTCATTCTCACCTTGGAAGGCTAAACCTGTCAAAAGGGTACTCATTCCAAAAGCTAATGGAAAGAAACGCCCGTTGGGGATACCAGTAGTTAAAGACCGAATCATGCAGTCTATGGTCAAGAATGCCTTAGAACCTAGTTGGGAAACTCGATTTGAGTGGAATAACTCCGGTTTTCGACCAGGACGTAGTACCCACGATGCCATAGACCAATGCCATAGAAGGCTTATGAAAGGCATGGATAAATGGGTGTTAGACGCTGATATAAAAGGAGCATTCGACAATATCAGTCATGAATTCCTGATTCATAAACTGGGTAACATCCCAGGATTAGAATTAATCAAACAATGGTTAAAGGCAGGCTACGTAGAAAACGAAGTGTTCAATCCTACAGATAGCGGTACTCCTCAAGGTGGAATTATTTCACCACTTTTGGCAAATATCGCATTAGATGGACTGGGTGAATCTCTCTCCGCTTATGTCAAAGTGAAAGAATACAAATCCTCACCGAAGGCAAAACGACAGAGAATAACTAAACAAAAACTACCAAGATTCGGATTTTGTAGGTATGCTGATGACTTTATCGTTACAGCAGAAAACAAAGAAGACTTAGAAAACTTAATACCAGATATTAAACAATGGTTAAGTAAAAGAGGTCTACAATTCAATCTAGAAAAAACCAAAATCATAAACTGTGAAAAAGGTTTTAATTTCTTGGGGTTCAACATCCGACAATACAATGGACACTGTATTACCAAACCTGAAAAAACGAAGACTCTGAACTTTCTTCAGAGAATACGCGACTGGCTTAAGAAACATAAGGATGTGACAGCAGAGGCAGTCATAAACTATCTGAATCCAGTTCTCAAGGGATGGGGTAATTATTACCGTTTCGGAGCTAGTAAAAATGTCTTTGGCTATGTTGACCACGAAATATGGAAAACTCTATGGCTCTGGGCAAAACGTAGACATAAGAACAAGGGTAAAAGATGGATAGCCAGAAAATACTTCAGCAAAGACTGGAGATTTAAAGCTGAAATCACTAATAGGAGAGGGAATAAACAGAGTATTACATTGACCAAACTCTACGATATCCCTATTACCAGACACATTCAAGTAAAAGGTAACAACTCACCCGATGACCCTAAACTAATCCAATACTGGGAAAACAGAAAAACCAGTTATGGAAAAGTGTTATTAGCTAAAGGCTCTCGACTTTATAAGATAGCCACAAAACAGAAATGGAAATGTCCTTATTGCAAAGAACATCTTTACAACGGGAAAGAACTACATCAACATCACATTAAGCAAATAAAAGACGGAGGTTATGAGTCTGAAGACAATCTTCAACTCATACACAAATCCTGTCACACTAAATTACACGCTGCCCAAGGAGCTTGAGCCGTATGATGGGAAACTGTCACGTACGGTTCTTTGGGGGGCGCGATTCGTTGAAGCTGCGAAGCTCTAGAAACTAGAGAAGTAGAGGCTTCCAGGCGATGACAGGGAGAAAACTGTATGTAGCCTGAACTGTTTGAGGATGTGAGTTAAAATCTCACCATCTAAGAGAAAGATGACTCCTTATCTGGCACTACTGACCAAACTCGGAATTTTGGAGGGTAAAGCGTGCATCAGGGCGGAA
>JASJCW010000210.1 GCA_030065265.1 Prochloraceae cyanobacterium | reverse complement strand
TACATTCCAATTAAATAGTTTGCTCGAATCTGTTTTAATTTGAAAGATCGATTTTCAATTTTTTAGTTGTGGAAATTTAAGTTTGAATAAAAAACATCACATTATTTTTTTATTTCAATATAGCGTTGTTTACTTTGATATTTTTAATCATAATTAAAGATATCAAAAATTAATAGGGCAATTTTACGCAATACATAAAGACATTGTGCTTAATCAATTACTAAAATTTAGTTTAATTTTAAAAAAAATATTAGAATCAATTTGTGTTAATTTATATTAATTCGTGTTAAAAAATATTTTATAGAAGAAGAGGCATATACTTTAAGTCTCATTGAAGTATATAGCAGAAGGCAGAGGGATTATGCTTAAGATTTAAGGCTTAAACCTCTCTTAAATGTCCTAACCAAAACTTGTACTGCTATAGTTTATATTGAGTAGCACTTTTGATTATTTTTTTTAAAGCAAATTGTCATAAAAAAATGCTAATAAAATAAGTTTCATAGCATTTGAATAGTTTTGTAATTTCAAAAATCATTTATATCGAACTAAACAGATCCTGTATCGCTGTTTTTTAGTGACAGAGACTTCCCCGACTTCTAAACGTCCTTTACCTCTTACTGAGATTAAATCTCCCGATCGCACCGAATGACTAGATTGAGTTATTTCTTTCCAATTAACTCTAACATCCCCAGCAGAAATAGCATCGGACATTTTAGATCTCGACATGCCAAAGCCAGCGGAAGCAACGGCATCCAAACGCATCGAAGCTTCTACGGTAGTCATTTCTTTCTTTTTTGGGGGGCGAATTTTTAATTCAGCTAATTCTATTTGGCGGGTTTTTACCGGAACCGATCGCACTTGTACTAAAGATGTTTCTAAAAATTCTACCATTTCGGGTACGACAATTACCTGCGCCCCTCTTTCGCCTAAAACAATAATATCTCCTACTTTTTCTCTTACTATTCCCGTTCCTAAAATTGAGCCTAAAAAATCGCGGTGAGTAGCGGTATCAAAAAGAAAATTTCCGGCAATATCTAAAGCGGCTAATTCAATTTGAGATTGTTCGATCGGTACTTCTTGGCGAGAGATGCCAATTCTTTGTCTTTCTGCTTGAGGATAACCACCCCAAGCAACTAATTCTACTTCTGTTAAACGGGAAAAAATTTGCTGTACTTCAATAAATACAGGGGGAGAAAGGAAATCGCTTAAGACTATATCCCAAGTCTTGATAGCTCGATCTGCCAAATCGATTATTCTCGCGACATCTTCCCTATTTTCTACCCCTTTTAATAACTCTTCTCTTGGCAACATTATTTTTATTTTGAATTAATCTTCTTGCAAGTAACCTTGAATGCTCTCGGGGTTAAACTGGCGAATAATTTCAGTGGCTTTATTTTTAATAGTTTCGTTAGATTCAACTACGATTAAATACTTACCAGCGTTGAGACGGTTGCGATAGGGTAAAGCATCGCCACTACCTACACTCAAACCGACACCACCACCAACAAAAAAGCTACCCATCGCGCCACCGATCGCCCCAAAGATGCCACCGATGATATGATTTCCTAGAGAACCGGCCCAAGGAAAGAGATTGTAACCTGTAGCAAGATTAAAAGCATATCCACCAGCAAAACCAAAGGGTACTAACCAATAAGCCATCTGTATGGCGCGTTTTTTTGCTTGTTGGTTGGGATCGATTAAGCCAAATTCATCGGCAGTTTTGTAGCCTTTACCGAGCAGGCTAATTTGTTCGGTAGCAATGTTTGCTTTTTCTAGAGCTGTATAGGCTTCTTCTGCTTGAATTCTATCTGAAAGTACGGCTATTAGATAGTTTTTCATCTCTAATTCTGGCTTGATCTTAACTTATTTATTTTCTACGGTAACAGTCTGTTGTCTCCTCGATCGCATTATAATTTTATAGGTTTTTTTCTGCTGCTTAAAGCTGAAGCAAATGGGGCGATCGATTTTCGTTTTAAGCCTCATCATCAATTATCGCATCGCGGTCGAGTAATAATAAGTTACGCAAGCGATCGGTATCTAGTTGAGTCAACCATTGTTCTCCTGCGTCTACGGTTTGTTCTGCTAATTGCTTTTTACTTTCAATAATTTCGTTTATTTTCTCTTCTAAAGTTCCGGTACAAACGAATTTATGAACTTGAACGTTTCTTTTTTGACCGATCCGAAAGACCCGATCTGTGGCTTGATTTTCTACTGCAGGATTCCACCAGCGATCGACGTGAAAGACGTGGTTTGCTCTGGTAAGATTTAAGCCAGTTCCTCCTGCTTTGAGGGATAAGATAAAAATTGGCGGTGCGTTAGGATCGTTTTGGAAGCGATCGACCATTTCTTGTCTTTGTTTGCGACGAGTTGCACCGTACAAGAAGAGTATTTCTTTACGGAATTTTTGCTCTAAATAGGGTTTGAGTAGTTTTCCCCATTCAGAAAATTGAGTAAATATTAAAGCGCGATCGCCTTCTGCGATAATTTCTTCTAACATTTCTTCTAAACGCAATAATTTACCGGAGCGATCGCTTTTTTCTAATTTCTTTTGTTTTAAGAGTTGTGCGGGATGGTTGCATAATTGTTTGAGTTTGAGTAGCAAAGTAAGAATTAATCCGTGACGTTGAATTCCTTCTGATTCTTCTATTTTCTTTAAAGAATCGTCTACTAGTTTTTGATACAATTTTGCTTGTTCTGAAGATAAACCACAAAATACGTTCATTTCTTGCTTTTCTGGCAGATCTTGAATGATGGTTTTATCTGTTTTCAGTCGTCGCAAAATAAAAGGTTGCACTAGCGATCGCAAAATTGCTAAGGAATCTTTATCGCCGTATTTTTCTATGGGAATAGCAAATCTTCTTTGGAAAAACTGTCTGTTTCCTAAAAATCCCGGGTTGAGAAAATCTAAAATTGACCACAATTCTGAGAGTTTATTTTCGACTGGAGTTCCTGTTAAAGCAATCCGAAATCCTGCGCCTAATTTTCTAACTGCTTGAGATTGTTTTGCTTGGGGGTTTTTAATATTTTGAGCTTCGTCGAGAATTACTCCTTGCCATTCTACATCTAAAAGACTTTTTTCATCTCGATATACTAAGGAATAACTAGTAATAATTAAGTCTTTTTCTTGAACTTTTTTAGCAAATTTTTTTCCTTTGCTCCGTTTATCTCCGTGATGAATTATTGTTGCGATGGTCGGGCCAAATTTCTTTACTTCTCTTTCCCAGTTATTGAGTACGGAAGTCGGACAGACTAGTAATGTGGGTTTCGATAATAATTTTTGTTCTTTAAGATTCAAAATAAAAGCAATAGTTTGGATTGTTTTTCCCAATCCCATATCGTCGGCCAGACAAGCACCTAAACCCCATTTTTCTAAAAAAGATAGCCAACTTATTCCTCGAATTTGATAGGGTCTTAATTGACCGCGAAATGATTTAGGGGTATCGATTTCTTCGATCGCTTGGTTGTTATTTAAATTATTAATTAATTCTGCTAAAATTCCTGAAGCTTTAAAGCCAACTACTGGCAATTTAGCAATATTTTTCGTATCCCCCGTACTTAACCTTAAAGCGTCTTCTACTGAGAGTTCGATCGCATCGTTAGACTTATCTAAAACTTGCTGTGCGGCACGAACGTCAGCCGGTTGTAGGGCAATCCATTCGCCGTTTACTTCGACGATGGGAGATCTTTGTTCTAGTAAGGATTCAAATTCTTTTTTTGAAATTGTTTTATCGCCGATCGCAATATTTAACTTATATTTTAATAAGCTTTTTAAGCCCAAACGTTCGCCTTTTTTCTGGGATACTGAAGCATTTATTTTAATTCCTAAACGCTGTTCTCCTTCTCCCGATCGCAGTCCTGAAGGTAAAATTACACCTAAACCATTATCTTGCAATTGCCAGGCGATCGACCTAATAAATTCATAGGCTTGAATTGGATTTAATTGACATCGATTTGGCTGACTTTCTTGCAAGCTGGCTTCGATTGGTGGGTACAATCTTGAAGCTAATCCTAAACCTTTTAAAAGACATTCTTGAGGTTGGGAAATGCGCCGATTTTGACAAATTAATTCTGCTTTTGATTCTTGCCAAATTGTTTCGGCTGGGATTAAAATTTGCGGATCGTCTAAGGCTTGTAAATTATATTTTAATTGCCAATCAACATTGCCCGACTTAATTTGTTTTTTTTCTGGGGGAACTAAATTAAAACAAGTTCGGTATAAATTTTGTTTGACTTTGAGTTTGGAAAGGTCGATTAAATAATCTCTAACGGTAAAAGTCCAATTTTTAATTGCATTGTCAATTCTTTTGTTATTTTTATCTTCTAACTTTAATACTGGATTTTTTGCTCCGAGAGATTGCAACCAAGGTGAAACAGCGATCGCTTTATTATTAATCGGGATATCTTCGTTCCAAATTCTTACCCTGGCATCGATAATACTGCTGAGGAAGTTTAACAATAATTCTTGAGAGTCTTGTAATTTAATTGTTGTTATTTCTGAGTTTTCTTGACAATAAGAGCGGCAGACAGGCGGCATTAATTGGACGAATTTAGCTAAGCGATCGCGATCTATATTGCTATCTAATAAAGGCTGCCAGCAACTGTTTGCCGTACCATTTTTGGTAACTATTCCCGGTAAAAATTTACCTCGAGCTAATAAATCCAAACTCCAACGATAAATATGAGTCCAAAAACGCAAATCTTCGGCCAGATATTCACCAGTTATTTGCCAGCCTAGAGGTAATATTTGTAATAGTTTAACTGTTTCTAATGGATTCAAACGCAATCCTTTTACTTGCCAAGAATGCAATCGATGGGATTCTGCTTCTGGTGTTTCCCGATCTATTGTCCCAGACAAGATCGGTAGGAATTGGCCTGTTTTTTCAGCTTCGCTCGGTAAAAAAATAACTTGTTCGATCCACCTTGCTTCTAAATTGGTTAAATCTGCGATTTTTTCTAAAGAAATATTGCTTTCTTTGAGAGCTAAAGTTAATTCTTGTTGAGTAGAATTATAGGGATGGCAAGAAACAGAAGTCGATTGAAGATCCGCGCTCGCGCGCCAAGTTTCCCCCCAAAGGAAAAAATAACCTTTTTCTGAAGTTAGCCAACTACCGTGTACCCTAGACATAAATTACAATCAACATCCTTGGCGATCGAACTGTGAAATGATATATTTTATTATTAAATAAAAAGTAAAATTTAGCCCAGCCATCGAAAAAATTCCCTAATACAGCTAAAAAATACCTAATTAACGATAGCAAAAATGAGCTGTTTGCTCTTTTAACTTTAAAGTCCAATCTTGAGAAGTATTATATTGAGATGTGAGATCGGGTTAAAAAGTATTTATGCTTTGGCTGACTTAGCAGGATCGAGTTATGCAATATACTTTATGTTGAAACCATTTAGCCAAGCTGTCAAGTAAACTGCTTTTTATTTAATTATTTAAACAGTGTTAAAACTTTGTGGCACTGTTAACATTAATTATCCGTCAAGGGAGAGTACAATTTAGCTAAACTTTCTGTTTGAGCTGCGACACCCCCAGACAAGATCCTAAATCAAGCGTTGCTACCCTAGGCATATGAGCAAAAATTTAAACCTCTTTCACCAGCACGGCTATCAAGTTAAAAAGCAATTGAGACAAAACTTCCTTGGAGGTAGTGTAACGTACTTAGGAAGCGATCGAAAGACTAAGTTACCCGTTACAATCAAACAGTTTCAATTTGCTAAAAACGGCGCGAGTTGGACAAAATACGAAGCACATCAACAAGAAGTAGAAATATTAAAATCCCTCAATCATCCCAACATTCCTTTGTATCTAGATGAATTTGAAACTGATAATGGATTTTGTCTGGTTACCGAATATAAGGGATTTCCGTCTTTAGCGGTTGCTGCTAATTATACCCCTAAAGAAATCAAAGAAATTGCTACGGGAATTTTAGAGATTTTAGTTTATTTGCAACAGCAAAACCCGGCGATCGTTCATAGAGATATTAAACCAGAAAATATATTGATCGATCGCAATCAAAAAATAGATGTATATTTAGTCGGTTTTGGCAATGCTATTCTAGCAGATTCTCAGGTCGCGACTAATCACAGTACCACTGTTGAGGGTACTTTAGGTTTCATGCCTCCAGAGCAACTATTCAGACAACCTTTAACTAATGCATCGGATCTTTATAGTGTCGGTGCAACTTTGATTAGTTTGTTGATGGGAGTGCGATCGGAAGATATTTGTCAATCTTTAGACGACACTTATTCTTTTGATTTAGATAAAATCGGCCCTAAACTCCATCCTAGTTTTGTCAAATGGCTTGGTAAGATGGTGGCACCAAATTTGAAAGATCGCTATCCTAATGCGGCGATCGCCCTTCAAGCACTCAAACCAATTCCGGTTGTTGGGAATTCTTTGCTACTGTCTAATTTATTGAGCGGACTGTCTCCAAAAATAATACCCCCAATGGTGGCACTTGCTACATTGGGAATGACGGCCGGATTGATAACGACTTTCAAAAATTCTCCGGTAGTGAATACGATTGCTCCCGGTAATTCGGTGATGAGTAAATTGCTGACTACTGGAGACTGTGCTTATTGTAACCTTCCTGGAGAACAATTAAGAGAAATGAGCCTCCAAGGTGCTAATCTCTACGAAGCTAATTTAGCAAAAGCCGATCTCTCTGGTGCTAATTTACAGGGTGCTAACTTGCAAATGAGCGATTTGGAAGAAGCTAAATTGCAGGGTGCTAATCTTCAAGGTGCTTATCCTCGCAGTGCTAATTTAGCCCGCGCTAAGCTCAATGGGGCGCAATTACAGGGTGCGGATCTATCTTTGAGTAATTTAAAAGAAGCTCAACTGAGAGGGGCTAATTTAGCTGGAGCAAAGTTACAAGAAACTAAATTGGAAGGGGCCTACTTAGAAGGTGCTTCCCTCCAAGATGCTAACTTGCGCTATGCTTATCTAGGTTTTGCTTTTTTAGATCACGTTAACCTTCAAGGTGCTAATTTAGATTTTGCTAATTTAGAATCGGCTTTTTTACATTCTTCCTATCTTCGAGATGCTAACCTTCAAGGTGCTTTCTTGCAGAATGCCAATTTACAGGGTGCTACTCTGACAAATGCTAACCTTCAAGGTGCTAACCTCAAGGGTGCTAATTTGATGGGTGCTAATTTGATGGGTGTTAATTTTAAAGGTGCAGATCTAAGAGGTGCAGATCTCCGAGGTGCTAATATTACCTACGCAAAATTGCGAGATGCAGATCTCGAAGGTGCTATCATGCCAGATGGAAGAATTAGAAGAAGTCGAGTGTTTGGGATTAGACGATACATCAGATAGACTTTTTCTTAATAGAAAGATTATTAGGCGATCGCTTGCTCTTTTCTTATTAGTGCGATCGCCCCGATTTTTTGCAGATTAATTAAGCATCAATACTGGCTAATTATAAAGAGAATTTGGTTGTGGATTTTCTAAATAATTGTTCAGGTAGGGATTACTATTGAAAGTTGTTGTTTTGTTTATAGCTTGTAAGGCTGTTATTACGCTTAAAGCTAATGCTACCTGCCAAAAAGTTCTTGATTTTAGCCAATTTAGACGGTGAAAGCGAGGAAACATAATTTTAGTTTTATTTTATTGTTTATTTAGTCTGTAAAATAATTCTAAAGATTTAGATTTAAATAATTTTTAATTTAGCTTAGCTTGGTGACAAACTAGTAACAGGCTCGCTAGTTACATAACTTAAAAAAAATCTATATCAAGATTTAAAGATTGAGAAATAAAAGGCAATACAATTTTGAAGCAAAATCTACACGCTGTCACTGGTTTGTGATGTTTATGCGTAAAAATTTATTTGCGTGACTTGGATCGTCGTTAGTATTGATATGAGTCACAAACTTATTAAAATAAGTTCTGAAAAAAATCGATCGCTTAGCTAAGGAATCAAAAAATTATGATAAAACAAACGTTTAAAATATTAACTTTTCTCACAATTAGCATTATTTTTTGCAATCTAAAAATCTTCCCAGCAAATGCGACATCTATTTCTGAAACTACAACACCAAATTCAGAAAAACCTTTAGGAGATACAAGACTATTTGAAAATACCCCACTGTTTGAGTCAAATAATTTTCAAATCGCTTTTCTAACCACCCTATTAGTTACAGCTTCAGGAATAGTTTTAGGGAAAGGAAAATCTCTCAAACACGAGGAAGCTGACTCCAACAGAAAAGCGATCGAAGCAACTCCTATTGCTACAACAACTCTAAATCAGCCTCAACTCAAATTAAATCAAGAAACTATCCAATCAAATCTAGTAAGATTAGATCGTGTCAAAGATCGCATCAGCGTTCTTGAAGAACGAGATTTATCGCAAGAATCAGAACAATTAAAGCTATCTGAGTCTTGGCTAGAAAATAATTCTATTAATGAAAATCGACAAACATATTTAAACTTGAAAAGACTTGTATTGGAATCTATCGATTTTAATAAAGATTGTCTTTGGGAACCAGATAATTGGGATATTGATGTAGAAATAGCAATTCTGCTTTTATTTAAATCTTCTGATAATTTCCAAGAAGTAGAACAAGTCCTATTACAAAGTAATGAACTCAGAGAATGGTACAAAATATTACCCGAACATGAATATAGGGTAAAAGCAGCGCAATATATTGAAAAAGCTTATGATTGGGCTATCAATTTACGTAAATGGCGCGAGCAAAAAAATGATTTTTCTTAATCTCCCACTTCTCCATACTGGGATTAGTGTAAAGATAGGTTCGATCGAACAGTTCTCGTGATTTACTGGTGGCTAAATCGAAAGATTGCAATCGAATCTCGATCGGGAGATAGCTTTAATGATTTGCAATTGACTAACTTGTTCAGAAATGCAGTATCTTGAGAACTTATACCAATTTGCAAAAATGACTAGATTGATAGAGCATCAATAATATATTGATAACTTGTTAAAGATTGAATTAGTTTATTTGATAAAGAATTAAGAAAGTTAGCTGTTTGATTTCTTAAT
>JASJCW010000209.1 GCA_030065265.1 Prochloraceae cyanobacterium | reverse complement strand
AATTCAGACATATAGCAGTCGAAGTAAAGGTTATGACAATTTTATCTGTTACCTACTACCTACTAACTATTCCCTGCTTTTACAATTAGTGTCCTAATCTATAGTTCAGTTGCTATAAATAAATAATCTAATATTTTTACTGCAATATTTTCAATTAAAATAGCAGCTCAAATATAGACTACAACTATTGAATAGATTTAGCCTGTTTCCAGCAACACTAATATTAAATTTAAGCGATCTAAAAAATCATACCAATCCTAAAAAATAGCTAGATACATGATGAACTAATTTGCAATAAAATTGCACTTCAAAGCTTTTATTTTTTTTGACCTCCTACCTAGAATCTGACCTTTTTTAAACGAAGATTTCGTATAAAGTTTGGAAGACTAAATACCACTTCACAACCGTCCAAAAAGACTTATTTCTATGACTGTCTAAATTTCTGCGAATAGTAATAGTTTTGGGATGATTTTCTCCCAACTTCTTGGACATAATTTTATAAGCTTCTTTGTATAAAGGTTCGGCATCTTTATACATTTTCTGAGAACTATAAACTGCTGCTAAATTATTCAGAGTTTTCGCCACATCCAAACTATCTTCACCCAGCAATTCCTTTCTCAGTTCTAATGCTTCTTGATATAAAGGCTCGGCTTTGTTATAACGTTCTTGAAAATAGTAAATCATCGCGACGTTATTAATAGATTCGACGTATTCTAGACTTTTTTCTCCAAGTTCTTCTCGCCTAATTGTTAAAGCTTCTTTATACAAAGGTTCTGCTTCAAAATAATAATCGATCGATTGATAAAGAGAGCCTAAATTAGTCACAGTTTTAGCATATTTTAGCCGATCGCCTCTATTTTCAAAGATTTCCATTGCTTGTAAATAAAGACTTTCCGATTCTTGATGTTTTCCTTGCTTTTTATATAAAGAAGCTAGTCCATCCATCGCGATAGCTAAATCTGTTTTTTCGTATTCTGGAGAAGTTTTACTTAATTCTAAAACCCGTTCCCCAATCCCAACTGCAATATCAAGAAATGCTTCTTCTTCTCTCGGCCAGTCTAAAATTGGTAAACCATCTTTTGGCAAAACTTCTAATTCAGCAAAAGGTGTTTTCGACCAGTTTCTAATCGGATAAATCATTATCGGAATTACTTTGGCAACTCCTTCTTCATGTCTGGCGATCGCCCTTTCAATATCCTGACTTCGACAAAAATCAGAACTTAAAAAACTCGGACTAATTAACAATAAAATAATGTCAGCACTATCGAGTAATGGGTACATATCTCCGTCCCATTTTCTGCCAACAATCTGGCGATCGCGCCAGCTTTCAACCACTTTCAAATTTCTCAAATAAATTAGGCGATCTTCGAGAACTTCTCGGAATTCTTTATCTTTTTGGGAGTAGAAAATAAAAACTTTCGCGCTCATTGTAATTTCTAATTCGTGTTAACAAATGCGATCGGATCGGATATCTTAAATCAAATTAATTTTTATTTATTATGCTTGCATAAATTGCATTGTTATTTTAAGCGATCGCATCATACAGCTTGCGATAATATTAGCTATCAATTAAGTTTACTGCTAAGACTAGATCATCGCCATTAAGCTAAACCAACAATCGTCTACAAGCTCAATCGATACACTTTTAGCCTGGATCTCGAATTTTGAGGCTAATTAGATGTTAAAGCAAAAACAGGATCTTATCTGTTGCGATTGTAAAGTAACTTTAATTTAAGATTTGCGATCGCGCGAACGATAGTCTCATTTAAGATCGATCGCTTTGGTCTGAGTGCTGACGATCTCCTCGTTAGTCGGGGATTGTTAATTGTAGCTATTTTACTGAGAAGATTTTTTGGATTGAAAATAAAATCAGAAAGAAACAATCTCGCAATTATACAATTATATTCTTATTTAAAACTCAGCCAATTAGCCTAAAAAAATCAGTCGATCGGCTTAATTTGTCTGGAAATATTTTGGGTAAGTTAACCACAAGAATATTAATAAGTGTTACGAAGATCGCAAGAATAATGATGAACGGAGCTAAGGCAAAATTAATTCAATACTATTTAAATGTCCTTCATAAAAATAATAACAAAAAAAATAGCAAAGGGTTTACCCTGTTAGAATTACTGATAGTAGTCGTTATTTTAGGTATTATTTCTGCGATCGCTATCCCTAGCTTTCTAAATCAAGCAGCGAAAGCTAAAGAAACAGAAGCACGACAAAATATATCTACTTTTAATAAATACCAACAACTGTATTACTTAGAAAATACTTCATTTGCTAATAGTTTTAATGCCTTAGCGATGGGGAATATTACAGATATTAACTCAGAAACTAAATATTACGAGTATCGACTGGAAGAGTATGTTGCAACTACAAGAATTAAAATTAGAGCCGTACCTAAAGATCCGGGAGTGAGGGAATATATGGCTGGGGTTCGTAGAGAATTGAATGCAGTTAATGTTCCAGTAATTATTAATGTAGCCTGTCGCAATAGAGTGGCTGGAGTTTCAAATTTATCGATTAATATATTTAACGGAACTTGCGGCAGTAATGGAGATAAATTATACGGCAATGGTAGATAATTTTAAAAATCCAAATCGTAAAATTCAGCTTTAAGATCTCGTTTCATCAAAGCACTCACCGATTCTAAGGGGGTGCTTTCGCCTTTCAGCAATCGATCGACTTGAGATGAGATCGGGACGATAATATCTTTTTCTCGGGCTAAATTCACTAATACAGCGGTGGTATTGACCCCTTCTGCAGTGCCCTCTAATTCCGATAAAATTTGCTCTAGATTTTTACCCTCAGCTAACCTATAACCTACTTGATAATTACGAGATAAAGGACTATCGCAAGTAGCTAATAAATCTCCTAAACCAGATAAACCGAAAAAAGTTTCTCGATCTGCTCCCAGGAAAGTGCCGACGCGAATCATTTCCCGTAAAGCTCGAGTTAAAAGTGCTGCTTTGGCATTTGTTCCAAGTTGCATACCATCGCAAACTCCGGCGGCGATCGCCATAATATTTTTTAAAGTTCCGCCCAATTCAGTGCCTAAAGGATCTTGATTGAGATATACTCGAAACTTTTCCGATGCAAAGATGCCTTGAACTGTTTCTGCTGCCTGGCGATCGTGGCTGGCAACAACTGTAGCCGCTGGCAAACCTTTTTGAATTTCTTTAGAAAGATTCGGCCCGGAAAGAACTACAATCGGATAGTCTGGAAAAGCTTCGTGCCAAATTTGGGAAGGAGTTTGAGACGTTAGCGGATCTAAACCTTTTGTTGCTGTAACCAAAATCGGATTGTTTGAGATTTTAACATTTTGCAGTTTAGCAATTGTCGGCCTGACTCCTTTGATAGCAACAGCAGACAAAATTACATCGGCTTCTTCTATGGCTGATTCTATCGTTTCAGGGCTGCGACGCGACCATAAAGTAACGCAAGCGCGAGAAGCCAACAGCCCTAAAGTCTTGCCCCATACTCCCGATCCCAAAATAGTAATTTTTTTGGCTTGACTTTTCATGTACTAACAAGCAAAAATCTTAAATCTTTATCCTGCTTATTGTACGTTATTAAATTCGGAAAATATGATTAAGTTTGTTCTGAAGTCGGTTTGTTGACTATTGGCGATAGGTAAGCGACTAAAATACCGAGAACAAAGCCGATCGCATTGCGAGCAATCGGTAACCAGTCACTAGTCCGAATCACAACCGGCCCGATGCCGAAAGAAACGAATAGAATTCCCCACAAAGGAGAAATAATTAAAACCCATTGCCAAGCAAATACTTGACCTGGTTTGCGAGGAATAGCTGCAAATCCGACGATCAATCCACCGACAATCGAACTAATTAAAGTTAAGATCCACTGTTCTCGAGGCAATCCAGGTACTACTTGACAGCCACCGCGATCCAAACAACCTTCTACAGTATGCATCGCTTCAACGATCGCATTGTTTTTGCCGTTTTCTCTAACGAAATAGAGATTGCCAAAACGAGTTTGCAATTCAATCCAAAAAGTTCGCGGCATTAATTCATAAACATCATCGCCGATGCTAAAAGCTAAGAGATTTCCACCTCTACCGTCAGCGACTAAGAGAATGCTTTTATCGTCCAAACCCCAATATTTAATTACTGCTCTACCAGGAGTGCGATCGTATTGAGTTAAGACTCTTAATTTCCAGCCAGTTCGAGTTTCAAATTCTTCTACATCTTTAATTAAATTCTGCTCCTGTAACTCCGGTAAATAGTTAGCTAAATCGACTACAGGAGTTTGATAGTCAGGTAATAATTCTGGATTGTTGGTCGCTTTTGCAACTCCAGGGGCGATCGCCCAGGTAAATAAAAAGACAATGAGAACGCTTAGAGAGGTTAAAAATCTTTGAGTAAAATTATATTGCATGATTTCGTCTAAAAAAATCCGGTTCAAATACAAAAGTATGCTTTTTAACAATTGTTTACTTATTTTAAGTTTATTAAGGGAAAAAAACCCAAAAAAATCGATTCGGTCGGATTAATTGAGATAAAAATTACAATAATTAGCATTTACCTACAACTATTTTTCAGTTTCAACTTTGTTGAGATTTGATTCTCGAGCCGTTCTTGAAAAAGTCGGTGATACTATCTGGTTTTCTCGAGCTTCGAGGCTAACAACTCGATTGGAGTTAGGCTTTTGCCAAGTTTGCCAAGCAGCTTTAAACCCAGCAAAAAAACTGCGCGTGCCAACTTGAAGATTAACAGTTTGTTTTTTGACGTTACTAATACTGCGATCGACTTGTTGAATGGTGGAGCGAGCACTTTTAATACTCTCGTCAATATCTTCAGTTAATTCACCGATTTCCATTCCTGTCAAGCGAATTGCTTCTAAAGTTGGTGGGATTTCTTGTCTGAGAGTATCAAAAAGTTTTTCAGCACTGCGTGCTGCTCGCGAAACTTCTTGCAAAGCTGGTACTGCTGTTATTAAAACCGCAGTTAAACTAACAGCTACTAATAAAAATGAGATTCCAAGGATAAATTGGGGGTCGAAGTAGAAGCCACTCATGTATTAATTATTTTCGGGTATCGAAGCAGTCGAATTGGTCGATACTTCACGATCCTCTTGTTGGATGCGATCTGTTTCTAGTTTACTAGCTTCTATCCCTGCTGATAGAGCTTCTTTTAATCTTCTTAGAGTATCATCGAAATTGCGTAAGGCGTTTTCTGAGATGCGATCTGCTTGTAGTTGAACGCTGGTTGATAAATCTTCTGCTATTTCTGGCAGAGCATCGGCAGATTTTTTGAGAATTTTGCGGGTTTCTTTCCCAGTACGAGGGGCGATTAATAAACCGAAGAGAGTGCCGACTGCACCACCCAATAACATTCCCCCAACAAATAAACCTGTTTTATTCGATTTGGACATTTTTTTATGCTTTACGATCGCTTTATCCCAATTGTATGCAGATTTTTGTGAGAGATTGAGGAATCTGAGGAGCGATTTATCTTTTCTTGCTGGGCTATTTTTTCTCGAAAGGCTATTCGGGCCGGGAAATTCTGAATTCCTTTGTTGTCAGTTTTTTGATGCTTTGCAGATATTTGCCTTGCCAAATACTCCGAATTAAAGTCAATAATCTTAAAATCTGCTTTAATAGCCTCAGTTGATATTGAAGTTGACGATATTTTTGTTTGAGATTGTGAGCGTTTTTTTGTCCGGGAGTTATGACAATTGGAGCAAAATACAATAAATAATAAGCAGTACGCTCTAATAAATCTAATATTTCGGTTACTTTAGCTAATACCCTTCGCAACTTCCAAATTTTCAGGGCAACAAGGGAGTTTATTAGGGTGATGAGTAAATTACAAACAATAGCAAATACTAGCATTTCCCCTATCCTTTTTTGCTTGGCTTAAAATTGCTTCAAGCACAGAATATAACTCGCAGCAAACGTCTAATAATCATAACTAATCTCGAAACAATTCCCAAATCTAATATATGAAAATACTTTCTTTGAGTAACGGCCACGGGGAAGATGCGATCGCAATTCAAATTTTACAACAATTACAGCATCATTCTCTTGCACCGGAATTAGCTGCTTTACCTTTAGTTGGCTCTGGAGTTGCTTACGATCGCGCCAAGATTCCGATTATCGGCCCGGTGAAGCAAATGCCTTCTGGAGGGTTTATTTATATGGACAGTAGCCAAGTATTGCGGGATTTGCGGGGTGGTTTACTGGGGCTAACTTTATCTCAATATAAAACGATCCGAAATTGGGCCGATCGTGGTGGCAAGGTTTTGGCAGTGGGGGATATCGTACCTTTACTATTTGCTTGGCAAAGTGGTGCTGAATATGCTTTTATCGGTACGGCAAAATCTGATTATTATTTGCGCGGTGACGATCGCCAGTGGTTGCCCCAAACTTCTCAATTACAGCGTTATTTTGGTTCGGATTATTTGCCTTGGGAGCGTTGGCTGCTCGATAGAGGGCGTTGTCGGGCAGTTTTTGTTAGAGATGAGTTGACCGCAGAAATATTGAATCGAAAAGGTATTAAAGCAGTTTTTTCTGGCAATCCGATGATGGATGGTCTGGCGATCGAACCGAAGCCGCGATCGCTCCTAGAAGATAAGACTTTATCAATTTTATTGCTTCCTGGTTCGAGGATGCCGGAAGCTTTGGCTAATTGGCACAAAATACTTGAAGCTATTTCTGGGATAATTAATAGTTTTCAAGATCTTAAGTTAGTTTTTTTGGCGGCGATCGCTCCGGGAATTTGGATCGAAGCTTTTGCTGGCCCTCTTTTGTTGCGCGGTTGGGTTAATACAGATCTCAATGCTGTCAATAGTCCAATTCAGGATCGCGATGCTGTTGTTCTTACTCTTCAAAATGCAAAGATAATTTTAAGCCAAAATTCTTACCGCGATTGTTTGCAACTTGCCTCTTGTGCGATCGCTATGGCCGGTACGGCAACGGAACAGTTTGTTGGTTGCGGCAAACCCGTTATAACTATTCCGGGTGAAGGCCCTCAATTTACTTATGCTTTTGCTGAGGCCCAAACCCGTCTTTTAGGATCTTCGGTAATCTTAGTTCCAAATCCAGATGAAGTTGCCAATGCGATCGCTACTTTAATTCAAGATCGGAATCTAATTGAGGCGATTTGGGCTAACGGAAAAAAGAGAATGGGAGATCCGGGTGCCGCGGCTAGAATTGCCAATTCTGCGATCGAAAGTTTTGCTTTTTCTACGCCAATTTTAGGGTGACACCTAATAAAGTGTCACGGGTAATGCGAGCTTGAGTTAAAACATCGGCTATTTTTTAGTTGTGTGTGTGAGGAGCGATTTGAAAAAAATTCTTGGGGTCGAAACATGGCAAGACTCCCGAGGATTTTTTTCATATTTTTTTTCAACTAAGTTAGCTGAGATATTATTTTTGCTAGCTCGAAATCTTTGCTCGTTAACCCTCCTGCGTCGTGGGTACTCAAAGAAATCTTAACTTTATTATAGGATATTTCTAAATCTGGGTGGTGTCCTGCTGCTTCGGCAGGTTCGACTAATTTGTTGACAAAATTAATTGCTGCGATGAAATCTTTGAATTTGCGAACCGACTTAATGGTTTTTCCTTCTAATTCCCAGTCAGATAGTTGAGAGAGTTCTGCTTGTATTTGAGAATCTTGGAGTAATTGAGTCATTTTCGTTTAACCAATTTATTTTTAATACCCTTATAAAATACTATCCGCTCTTAAAATAAGTATGGGGGAATAAATCCTAGATACTTATCTTAAGAGCGGTCTAGCTGGATCTTCTGGTTGAAACCTGACTGCCGGGAGGAACCCATGCAGTTCTTTATAATTCACTTCCGAAGAAGAGATTAGATTTCACTGCTAGAGAACAGCCCCGGCACGCAGCCGGCTAACTTCAACCAGGAGACCCACGATCTTACTACTTTCTATCATGGGCATCACCTCCTTTAGTCCCTGAACGGTTTGTGTTGCAAAAGTACAAACTAAAATAAGTGTATCATACTTTTGAGCTAGTTGTAATCTGAAACCTTAAACAATAATTAAGGAAACGCCGAAGATAAGTAGGATATTCGCCAAAATGAAGGTGAATATAGGAAGCATGAAGGTTATTTTGCTGCCATCCTTCAGGAGAATCGGGATATCTCGCGATCGCAAATAATGGTTGAGAGGATCGATCGCTGAGTTGGGAATAGTGAAACTCGTGGCCGGATATTGTTTGATGACGACGCAATAATAAACTATCTTTGAGAGCGGTTACTTGACGGTAGCCTAAAGTCAGTTTTGAGGTCATGACAGCTTTGGTTGGGAGTAGGGATACCATCGGCCAGTTTTTACCTGTTTTATCGATTATTTCGCGACAAAGATACATCAGGCCACCGCATTCTGCTATGGTTGGAATTCCCGATCGCACAGCTTGTTTGACTTGATTGCGAACCAGTTGATTTGCGCTTAATTCTCGAGCGAATATTTCGGGAAAACCCCCACCGAAGTAAAGTCCTTGAATTCCTGCTGGAAGTTTTTCGTCTGCTATGGGACTCCAAAAAATCAATTCAGCACCCAATTGCTCTAAAAGATCCAAATTATCTTGATAGTAAAAGTTAAAGGCGCGATCGCGGGCTACAGCTATTTTAATTTTAGTTTGAGGTCTGGGGATTTGGATCTGGGGTATTGGGGCGATCTCGCGTAGGCGAGATCCGAAGCGGGAGCTTCGGTGCGCCGTTTCTAGCAAAGGTAAAAGTTTGTCCCAATTAAAAGATTCTCGAGCTAAATTTGCGAGGCGATCGTCAAGATTATTGAGATTAGTAATTTCTGAAGTGGGAATTAAACCTAAATGTCGATCTGGAATGGTAAGATTTTTGTTGCGGCGCAAGACCCCTAATATAGGAATGTTTAAAGGTAAAAGAGCGTCTTGAAGTAATTCTAAATGGCGATCGCTCCCGACTCGATTTAAGATTAGACCGGCTATTTTCAGATTGCGATCGAAGTTAATATA
>JASJCW010000208.1 GCA_030065265.1 Prochloraceae cyanobacterium | reverse complement strand
GTTCCCAAACAAGTATCGATGTCAGTCATATCCAAAGAAGAAACAAAAACATCGACATTTGCACCGCTAGCCGTACTCAATAGTTGAAAAGGACTTGCAATGTTGGTGTCGGGGCCAGGATCGATTCGTGTTTGAAAATTATTGAAGCCAGTAAGTCCGCTAACTGCCGCTCGCCAACTATCATCTAAAGTAATGGCAGCATCGCGATTAGCTACTCCATTGGGGCCAACTTCACCGCTGATAAAAGGTGTTACTCCCGTACCGCTCAGTCCCCCTTGTTGGCTGGAGAGACAGACATTTGCTTGAGCTAGTGCGGATTTCGGATTGCACGCAAATAATATAATAACTGTTGCGATCGCTTGACCAATTTTTTTTCCAAGCTGTCGTAATTTAAGTTTATGCCAATACATCTTTTTCTCAACTATTTAGTATAGTTTTCTCCGGTTCATTTGATGTTTTATCTGCTTATTGTTTCCACTATTACTTTTATGATTACAAATTAAGTAGAATACAAAACAAGTTGCGCACCGCGTAGCGGATCTCTTCGAGATCGCCCTCCTAAAAGTCGCTCTGCTAATAGCAAATATCAATAGATAAATTCTCTATGTTTTTTATTATTGTTTAATGATTTAATCTTTGTCAATATCTTATTTGGAGTTTTTTAATATATGTAAAAAATATATTTTAGGTATTAGAAAAAACCTTTATTTTGAGTTTTTTCTGTACTTAAAATCATTAAAAATCAAAGCCAAAATTTTAAATGCAAATAAGATTTAAATAAATTGAAAAATGTTTGTTAAGCGATCTAGCTATTAGCCAACAATAAACATAAATATTTTTATAGTATTGAAAGGATTTTTGTCTCTCTTCAGCATGGTAAATATAATTATTAATATTGAAAAATTAAAGTTAATCTTCTTCCTTATTTTCTTTTAATTCCTTAAGGCATTCTTGTCCCGCACCGATCGCAAAACCAAAACCAGCACCTAAAACCAGACTGTATTCTTCTAAACTTCGATAAAATTGATTGTTATGTTTCAACTCATTCCAATTGCCCACACCTATTTCGCTAACAGCTATACCTAAAACCAAGCCGATCGCCCCACTAATAAAACCAGAGATCAGAATTAAGTTTATTTTCATATTTTTGCTGAATAATATCTCGAGTCCAAAAAGTTTAAGCTTAATCGATTGTTTAAGAAAGACCCTTATTTTAAAAGCAAAAATTAAACTTTTAGATTGCCTCTTCCCCCTTCCCTATTCTCTCTTCCCTATTGCCTCTTGCCTGTTGCCTATTGCCTCTTTCCTCTTCCCTATAAAAAAAAGCAATCGAGCCAAAAAGCCCGATCGCAAAAGATTAAAAGTATTGCCAAAGAATTTATTTCAATTGTTAGAAAACCCAAAAAATTTGAGATGCGATCGATTAGTCTTCTTCTTCGAGGATAAAAATTTGCGTGAAATAATAAGCACCACCTCGACCTTTTGACACACCGATACCAGTGAGATCGAAATTCCCTTCAATATTGCGACGATGACCCGAACTTTTGAGCCAACCTAAAACAGCCCGATCTGCGGGATCGGCAAAACCTTGATTGAAAGCTACATTTTCGGCAGCTCTGCGATAAGAAATTTGGCGATTAATAATTTTAATTCTAGTTCTAAAACCGTCGTGAGAAAAAGGCACATCTCCTCGAGCCATATCTTTGCTGTGTATCCTTGCTTGTCGGCTGATACGAGAATCTAATTTTAGAGGCCGCAAACCTTTAGAACGACGATAGTTGTTTATTTCTTCGTGAACGGCACTTTCCAATTCATTTAAAGAAACGGGATTTTTAACCCGAGCTTGTAACTTTTGAAAGTCGATCGTATTTAAAGAATGATATTGCGATTTTAAAGAATTAGAAGACTGAGAGCCTTCTAGCATACCTGCTGTAATTGTTATTCCCAGGATAAACCCTGCTAGTTGTTTTAACATTAACTTATTTCAAACTCTTTGACTGTTTTAATAACCCGTTTCAAATCCAATATTTTTTACAAGAATAACTCAATAATTCCTGAAGTTAAATCATTTCTAAAAAATTCGCCTACAGATAATAATCAGAGCGAGAGCTTCGTTAAACTTAGCCTCTGAGCTTCTACCTAGACCGACTAACCTCTGACTTCTAACCTCCAACTGCAAAAATATCAAATAGAATTGGTATTAATTACTATTTCAATTACTGACGGGGTTTAATCGGAAAATGTTGCCAGTTAAGATTAGGCAACCAAAAACAGGCAATAAAATAAATAAATCCCCGAAAAATTTTCGGAGATTCCCTCAATTGTAATTGTTTGTTAGTTGCTATTTAGATAAAAATCGAGCGACTGTTTCAACATCTTTATCTCCCCTACCCGAACAATTAATCACGATGCGAGGACTTCCTTGTAATTCCTGACAAAGAGTTTCAAGATAAGCAAAAGCATGAGCAGTTTCTAATGCGGGAATAATGCCTTCTAATTCAGAAACTCGACAAAAAGCTTGCACCGCTTCAGTATCGGTAACGCTGTAATATTCAGCGCGATCGCTATCTTTTAAATAACTGTGTTCCGGGCCGACTCCTGGATAATCCAATCCCGCACTAATAGAATGGGGTTCGATGACTTGACCGCGATCGTCTTGCAATAAATAGCTCATCGCACCGTGTAAAACCCCAGGACTACCTTGGGTTAAAGTGGCTGCATGTTTGCCAGTCTCTACTCCATCGCCGGCCGCTTCAACGCCGATCAAACGAACGGATTTCTCTTTGACGAATTCGTGGAAAAGTCCCATTGCATTAGAACCACCGCCAATACAAGCCAAAAGTATATCTGGGAGGCCGCCCCATTTTTCTTGACATTGAAGGCGGGTTTCAGCTCCAATAATGGCATGAAAATCGCGAACAATCATTGGATAAGGGTGGGGGCCGGCCACAGATCCGAGAATGTAATGGGTAGTTTCGACATTGGTCACCCAATCGCGAATTGCTTGGGAAGTCGCATCTTTGAGAGTGCCAGTTCCAGCCGAGACTGGTTGCACGGTAGCACCTAACAAGCGCATCCGAAAGACATTTAACCTTTGTCGTTCCATATCTTGAGTACCCATATAAATGATGCACTCCAAACCGAAACGAGCGCAAACTGTTGCCGTTGCAACCCCATGCTGGCCCGCTCCTGTTTCGGCAATAATTCTTTTTTTGCCCATGCGTCGAGCTAAAATAGCCTGAGCTAGAGCGTTATTAATTTTATGGGCCCCAGTATGGTTTAAATCTTCGCGCTTGAGATAGATTTGCGGGCCGCTACCGTCGGGTTTTTTGTAGCGATCGCTCAATCTTTCGGCAAAATATAAAGGACTGGGTCTACCGACGTAGTCTTTGAGCAGTTGTTGTAATTCTTGTTGAAAATCTGGGTCGTTTTTATAGCGATCGTATGCTGCTTCTAACTCGGCTAAAGCTGGCATTAAGGTTTCGGGGACGTATTTACCGCCAAACGGGCCGAACCTTCCGAGGCGATCGGGAAGTTGTTGAGTTTGAGAAATGGAAATGGGCGTACTAGTCACGAGAAGATCGAAAATTACTACAAATTATTCGCCATTTTACTAGACCTGCGATCGCAGCGTGGGATGCAGATCGAGCTATTTGTTTCGGGTGAAGCACCAACAGCAAAGGAGTTAACTGCAAAAATCAGTTACAAATAAGCCAAAATTATCCTTTAGCTAAAACAAATACGTTACCTTGATTGCCGCGACCAACTCGCAAATCTTCATCTAGATAGGTGATTTCCAACCATCCTTGTCTGTCGCGATTTTCCAGACTGAAATCAAGGGGAGGAAACTTCTTCCCAGTTTCAAGTCGTTCGATTAAATTTGCAGGAGAACTGTAATTGAGGATGCGTTGCAAACCGACAATCGATCGCTGAAATTTAACATTAACTCTGCGATCGGAAACTGGTTCGATGGTTGCAGCCACACTTACTATACTGTCGAGCAATGGCAAACCGACAATTTCGGCAATATTGTATATTTTGGCTTCTTGGCTGCGAATGCACTGATAAATTTGACCTAATTGGAATAAAGGAAATCTACCAATATTTAATATTTCCCGACTGCTAGTGTAAAGCAAACGCCAATCACCATCTAAAAGTTCTTTTGCTTCTAAAGGTTTTGGTGTCGGGTTGTGGTCTTCTAATTGTTCTAGTATAGAGAGAACTTTAACTTTATCGGTTTCGCTAGCTAATAAGCCGCGATTTTTACCCGCGATCGCTTCTAATAATTCTGCTTTGTTGCTCATGGCTGAAGTCTCCTCTTTTTAGAGCGGGATGTCTTACTAATAATATTGATGGCATTAAGGCCTGAATTTTAGAAACGATTCAATAAGTTTTTTACATTTTGTAGGTAAGTTAGTTTGCATAGATCTCAAGCACGGGTAATTTCAAGGTGCTAAACTCAATATGGCAAATAGCTAAAATAATTACTTTCGTCTTTTAAAAATTTATCTAAAAATGGAAAATCCCGCTTTACGTCAAGAACCTCGTTACGAACCTGCCGTTGTCATTCCCATTAAACAGGAATATTCTCTTTTAGAATGGTTAGAATCTAAAAATCGCCTGATTGCTCGGGAAGTTATTGAAAAAGAAGCAGCCTCAAATAGCGAGGAGGAAGTATCAGATCTGCTCATGTCCGACGATTCTTATGAAGAAGAAGAGGAAGAAGATGACATCAGCGATATTGCAGAATAGTAGCTCAATTGTTCTTTTTGAATCTGAAAATTAAATATTGCGAGTGTTGTTGTGGATGCAAAGTTATTTTCATCAAGTGCCCTCAAAAACCCTTCAGGAAATAGTCTATTAATTTTCCTGGCTGCTTTATTGGTTATTGTGGCAGTAGTTTTAGGTTTAGATCCGAGTTTATTAATCCCTTTGTTTGTTTGTCTTTTGTTGAGTGGAGGACTCGGTTACGGAGTAGTTCCAATTTTACAAAGATTCAAAGCAGGGCAAGTAATTCGCGAAGACGGGCCGGCCAGTCATTTGAAAAAAGCTGGTACTCCAACTATGGGGGGAATATTTTTCGTCCCCGTGGCAATATTAGTTAGTTTGGTTTGGTCTGGCTTTAGTAGCAACGCGATCGCCCTGGCTGCGGTAACTTTAGCCTATGGCGCGATCGGCTGGTTTGATGACTGGCAAATTTTGCGCCTCAAGTCCAATCAAGGCCTTTCTCCTAAGATGAAACTGGCTTTGCAAATTGCGATCGCCACCTTATTCTCTGTTTGGGTTGCTTGTTTCCGACCCCAAGAACTAACTAATATTACTTTCTTTGGCGATCTTATTTTACCTTTGGGATTGTTTTTCTGGCCTCTAGCAATTTTTGCAATGGTAGCCGAAAGTAACGCTACAAATTTGACTGATGGGGTAGATGGTTTAGCTTCTGGAACTGCTGCGATCGCCTTTTTGGGCTTGGGCATAATTGTCGCACCAACTGCGATCGATTTAGCTATTTTTTGCGTTTGCTTTTCTGGAAGTTGTTTTGGCTTCTTGCTCCACAATCGCAACCCCGCTAGCGTTTTTATGGGGGATACGGGTTCTTTAACTTTAGGAGCGGCTCTAGCTGCTGCAGGCATACTCGGAGGCAGTATTTGGCCTTTATTTATTGTTAGCGGTATCTTCTTTATCGAATCTATTTCGGTAATTGCCCAGGTTACCTACTATAAAGCAACAAAAGGGCCCGATGGTAAAGGTAAGCGTTTATTTAAAATGGCACCAATCCACCATCATCTCGAACTAAGCGGTTGGTCTGAAACTCAGATAGTAGGTGTATTCTATTTATCTAATGCCATTTTAGCAATCTGCGCTTTTTTACTATCCTAAACCATTGGTCAGGCTCATTTCGCCAATATACTTCTTTAAATAGGGAGAAAATACTTCGTAAATCAGAGTCAAAGGCTTTTTGTCGTGCCAAAATAGGTAGTGCCGTCCCCAAAACGGCCCTTTTTCACCAAAAGCCTCTTCTAACGCCTGAGAATGACCGCAATAGATTCCTTCAATATCTCGGTATAGCTCAGTACGCAAGCGAGATAAATTATCCCATATTGGCGACGATCGATTTTGTAAATATTCATCGACAAGGTTAGCATCCCACCAAGAAGCCGCGTAGGCTAATCGCTGGCCTGAAGCTGTACGCAACCAGACTTGTCTCCTCAATCTTGGTTTTGGAACTGCTTCAATCAATGCTGGCGCACCATCGTCGCTATCGCCAATTAAAGACATATCGATTACGTCTACTTCTGTTGCTTCTCGAGTCAGAAGTTTTAAATGTCGCGTCGGCGAGCCGTCACCCAATAGCAATATCTGCCACGAAGGTGCTAACTGAGCGTGCGGTAGTCCTCGTCGAACTACTTGTTCGTCTCCCTCCCAGATCGGAGTAAGAGAGTGCCATTCTTTACAGGCTTTTGGTTTTTCTTCGGATTTCAAACTCAAAGTCACAGCTCTTTACAGAACTTAATTATCTTTCTTTAAAAATGATAAACAATTCTCGTCAAAGCTGCGACTTTCTAATAAAGGCTACTTTTTTAGCCGCAACTGCAACCAGTATGGCCGCATCCAGCTCCGTCAGGATGTCCTTGGGCGCAAGCATCAGAGCAATAAGGTTTATCGTTCTTCATAATTGCATCTGATAGTGAAACGATACAACGGCAACCATCACAAGCACATTTCATCGCAGTAACAGTAGTCATGATTTTTAATCTCCTAAAATGTTTTTTTCTTATATAACTATAATACCTGAACAGGCGTTCAGATGTAGTTCGATTTAATTAAAATTAAATTCTTGCAAGATTAAAATAAATTTGTTATGCTTATAAAGCACTCAAAAAAAGCCGGGATAGCTCAGTTGGTAGAGCAGAGGACTGAAAATCCTCGTGTCGGGAGTTCAAATCTCCCTCCTGGCATTAATCCAAATCCTTTTTATAATCCCATCGAAACCTCTAGGGGCAATCCTTTCCGCTTCTTCAGGTTAGACATATTTTTACTAAGGCGATCTCCTCGACTACGCGAAATCTCGCCAAAGGCGAGTGCGCTCTTGTGCGCTCTTTTGACAACAATAAATATTTTGTTATTAGAATATCAAAACTGTACAAACTAGAATTCATTGAAGATTCTGAATTAATAAAAATAGGAACTGGCAAAGATTCAGGTTTATATAGATTAGTCAATTTCTGCGGGAGCGGAGCGCTACGCGATCGCGTAGTTTAGAAACTAAAACCGAATACAGACTGGTAACAAATTTACCTCTCCTTAACCGAGCAGTATTGACTCCTGAGCACTAAGGTTATGGGGATTATTTTCAATTTATAGAAAAAGTTTCGGAAGATTTTTGCGGATTAATTAAGAATCAATACGAGCTAATTGTAAAAAGAGTTTGGTTGTGAATTTTCTAGATAATTATTAAGGTAAGGATCGTTGTTAAAAGTTGTTGTTTTATTGATGGGTTGTAAGGCTGTGATTACAGTTAAAGCTAATGCTACTTGCCAAAAAGTTCTGGATTTTAACCAATTTAAACGATGAAAGCGGGGAAACATAGTTTTAATTTTATCTGATTATTTATTTAGTCTTTAAAATAGTTTTAAAGATTTAGGTTTAAATAATTTATAAGTTAGCTTAGTTTGGTGGCAGACTAGTAACTCGGCAGCAATGGGTCTAGACTGACAAAACTGGAGTTTAAATGCATAACAGCTTATCAGCTAATTGTGCATTTATTAAACCAGCTTTAGTAAAATCAGTTCTTGAGGGCATCTCTCATCCCTTAATTGCAAATGAAAATAAATCAATTATAGTCTAGAATTAACAGTATTGAGAAATATTTTCACTACAATTGTCTGCTAAAAAACAAAGAGCGCGAAATCTTAAAGCAATAACTTCCTCATATAGTGGATTTAATTTACACAAAGGTGGAATAGAAAATAACAAATGATTAAAAATTCTGACTTCAGACTCAAATGGACATTGATTGGGAATCAATTTACAAATTATGTGAGCTAAATTTTTATTTTCAATCTGTATAGAATTAATTAAATTTCGGAAAGGTTTTAAACAATCTATTTTCATCAGAGTCAAGTTGGTATTTATATTATTTAATTAACTATCAAAAATATATATTTCGATTATTTACAGTGATGCGATCGCGATCGTATCACTGTTATAAGAAAAATTGATATAAACTTGGAAAGCCTTTGAAAACTGACTTTGATAAATCGTAAAAAAAATCTATCAAAGTTAATCTTCAAAATCATGGTTACTTTTCTTTACAAATTTGCGACTTATTTAAGATAGAAATTGTTTCAATTTAAGCTAAAAAAAGAATTAAAATAAACAAAGTTTTAATCAATCTTTTAGTCAATGTTTTGATCAACCAATCTGAAAATTTTTAATTAAATGTCTATTAGATTATTTGTTACTGCTCACCGCAACAGAATAGCTTTATTGAGAAGAAGTCAGGCAATAAATAGTGAGCAGCAGAACAGTAAAAAATTTTGATAAGTTGTAATCTAAGCTGGCTTTGTTGCAAAAACAAAGTCTTACAGTGCAAGGCTTTCAGCGTCTATTAAATCGTCAAAAACTTGATTTCCTTGAATTTGAATCACTGAAAGCCTCGATTGGACTAAATTGAATTATGCAACAAAACCGGTCGCAGCAATCGTAAAAATTGGGCAGAGTCAGAGTTAACTCTCCCAGAGGGGCAGAACTCAGGGGTTTCAATCTTAAATTTAATGGCAATCATTCAAAATCAATTGTGATAAAATCAAATAATTCACCTCTGACGAATTACCCTGCGTAAAAATTCCCGATGGTAGATTAATTGAAAAACTTCTCAATATTTAATCCCTTTTGGCATCA
>JASJCW010000207.1 GCA_030065265.1 Prochloraceae cyanobacterium | reverse complement strand
TAAAGAAGCGGAGCAGATGGAGTAATTTTGTCATTAGCTGTTTCTAAATTCCCTGCTGAAGCGGAAGATTTAGATTTATTCTCTACAATCTCGAATTTTTTATTCCCCTGGGCAGAATTGTTAACTACTGGCAAAGAATCGCTGAGATTAACTCCAATGTATTCAGCCCTCATATCCTGATGTTTACAGGTCTTTTTCTTGCCTGTTTTAACTTGATATTCCCACGATGGACAAGAGCAAGATTTATCGCTTACTTGATACACCTCGCCCGATTTCATGTTGATGACTGTGGAGAAGTCGTCAAACCATCGATATCCTTGAAATTCTTTTGGCGATATGAACGTAGCTCGTTTTTTTCCTTCTGAGGTACGATAATAAGCCCAGTAAACTTTCCCTCTGCCTACTTCACGGCGGTATCTTTCAATTTTGACGGCTTTAGATAATACGGCAAGTAAGGCATTATGGAATAAATCTTGGTTTTGTGCTATGCGCTCGTAGCAAAACTTTGAATTGTTCGATCGATCGCTACAACGCTCGATTCTATTTGGTATGGTAGACATAAGAAAATTTAAAAAATAGTTTTAGAAATCCCTTGTTTGTATAGCAACAGGGGGATTTTTTTGGGATTTTTGGCTGAGGTTATTAAAAAAATAGCCTCTTAGATAAATTACCTGAGTATAATTTCTAAGACGAAAGTTTAATTCAACTTTCCCTGAATTTCAGGTTTGCAACTTGGGATCTTCTCTAAAGCTGCTTGCTTGATGTATGTTGCTATTCCCATTCCCTTCTGTATTGCCCCCATTTTGATCTTTTTTTCTTCTTCGGGGCTAACTCGAAGCTTAATGCTCCACTCTTTTGTAGTTCGTTCAGTTTGAATTTCTTCGTTCATTTCAAGTAAGTAGTAGTTTTATACTTGAATTTGATTATAGCAAAAAAGAGTGGAATTTTCCAAACTTTCCACTTTTCCGACTACCATCTGGGATCTAAAGGAGTTAGGTATATCATCAATGGAGTTGGAGGAGAGAAAAAAAAGATTTGTTACTTTTTTAGAAGAACTTTTAAAAGAGTGCGGTGGTGTTAAAGGAGAATTAGCGAAAAAATTAAAAATCAGTCCCAGTCGTTTAACGAATTGGCTTCAGGGAAAAATCGATCCGGCAGGTTTAGAGATCTTGGTTTTCGATCGCATAGCAGAGACAGCTTTTCTCTCAACTGATTCTTTAGTCGAGAATTTAGGAATTTTAGAAATCGATCAAAAGGATAAAGCTTCTCTAAACAGATTTAGAAATTTAGTTGAAGAACTTTTAAAAAATCAATCACAAGAAAAATTAGGTAAAAGATTAGGTGTAAGTCAAAAAACTATTAGCACTTGGATTAATTTAGAAAAAGATATAGATCCAGCTAAAATACCAATAGCTAATATGGCACTGTTGGCTAAGGAAAAAATGTGGACAGTAGAGAAATTAATGGCTTATTTAGGTTTAAAAAAAAATCTAAATTATGCAGAAAAAGATTTACTAACTCAAGTTGAAAACTTAATATTGCATCTTCCTTTATCTAATCAAATTAAACTGCAAAGCTGGATTTCTTATCAAATAGAAAATCAATTAGAACATTTAAATATCTCGATACTTCCTATTAGTAATAAGAAAATTCTGCTTATTCTAGAAGAAGAAAATATCCCGCGCACCACCAGCTACAGCAGTAACTTAGTTCACCATCTTCAGTTACAACCAGATAACATTCAAGTTACGACTATTCCGAAGCTGCCTCAATCTCTGGATAATATAGATGTATTAATCTTCGATATCTCAACAGCCGATTCACCGAGCATCGCACTAATCAAAGAAATATCGTTTGATGGCGATATAGTTGTATTTGCCTCTGAAGATTTGTCAGAGAATCTTCGAGCTGGTTTAGAAGATCGAGTTACTGATGTGTTGGTAAAGCCAATTGATTGGAGTAGTTTAAAAGATAAAGAATATTTTCGATAGATTAAGCTCTAAACGGACAAAAAGTTGTATGGCGGTTTTGCTGTTGTTTCCCTAGTTGTTTGTTGTTTCATTCTGGTTAGTTGAACAGGAGTGATAGTTTTCCCCTTCGGTGTAAATCCATCTTTGTAAACATATTTTAACCGGATTAGATGGAGTTAATTGACGAATAACTCCATTTAAGCTGGAGATAATGTTGCAGCAATGACAACAACTTTTCCTCATCGATAGGCTTACTCATAAAAGCATCACAGCCAAAATTTTGGCTTTTGTTCTCCATAACATCTGTTGTAGAAGCAGAAAGAGCAATAATGGGTATTTCCTGAAACTCTGGCATTTCTCTTAGTTCTAAAACCATTCTCAATCCAGTTTTTACAGGCATCAGGAGGTCGGTCAAAATCAAATCTGGTTTGAGAGTTTTTACCATTTCTAATCCTGAGTAACCATTATCTGCTTCTTCTACTCTAAAACCAATTGGTTCGAGAATATTACGCAATAGGCTTCGATTTTCAGGTAGATCGTCGATCGCCAAAATTAGATAAGACTTAGAGCCATAATACCCAGTTATTTGTTGATTCGACGCTGGGAATGGAACTACATCGGCTAATGGAACTGTCTCGAAGGTCACATCAAACCAAAAAGTCGAACCAACACTCAATTCGCTATCTACTTGTATAGAGCTTCCCATCAATTGCACCAGTTCCGCAGTTATGGACAAACCCAAACCCGTTCCGGCGCTGCGACGATCTAGATCTCCAACTTGCTCAAAAGGTTGAAAGATTTTTTCTAATGATGACGGACTCATACCAACCCCAGTGTCAATTACTTCAAACCTAATCGTTTGCTGGGTCGAAGATTCTTTGAGAGATGGTATTTGAATGACTTTAAAAATTACCTGGCCTTTGTCAGTAAATTTGACAGCATTACTTAAGAGATTGAGCAAAACTTGTCGCAATCTTTTGGAGTCAGCGAGAATTTTTGGCGGTAACTCCCCGCTAATTTCGTACTCAAACCCAAGGCTTTTTTCTTTTGCTGACATCTCTACGATCCTTACCACCTCTTCTAAAAATTTAACTAGATACAACTCCTCAAGAGCGAGTTGGATTTTGCTAGCCTTAGATTTAGCAAAATCTAAAAGCTCGTTAATTAAACTCAATAAATGAGTTCCGCTTTGCTGAATAATTCTCAAGCCGATGATTTTGTCATTTTGCTCTTCATAGCGCTGAAGAATTTTCGCATAACCGATGATGGCATTAAGAGGAGTGCGCAATTCGTGGGAAATATTAATCAGAAATTTATCTTTAACAACTGTTGCCGCCTCAGCCTCTTCTTTTGCTTGCTCGGCTTCTTCTTTTGCTTGTTCTGCTGATTCTTTAGCATGTTTTAGTTGAGCTGTTCTTTGTTCGATACGTTGTTCTAAATTTTCAAATAAACTTTTGAGATTGGCTCCCATCTGATTAAAAGAATTGGCTAAAATTCCTAACTCGTCAGTACGCTCAATTTTTATTTTTCGAGAGAATTCTCCGTTAGCAATAGCGCTAGCTGCATTGGTGAGATTAGTAATCGGAGCGATGATACGGTTAGCTAAAATCCCAATTAAAAGACTCACACCAATTACCATCACTATAGCCAGAAAAAATGCCGATCGTTCAAATTCTCGTTGACTTTTAAAAAATTCCCTTTCTTCCTGAAGAACGACAACACCCCAACCGTTTTCGAGACGACGACCGTAAGACATCCAGTTAACATCTCGATCGTCTTTAAATGGAAATGGCCCGTCCTTCTTAGATAATAAATGTTTCACAGGGAGGAAGTTTTTCAAGTTTTTCAATTGTTCTCCAGAGAGATATTCTTGGTTAGGATGAGCTAAAACCGTACCAGATCGATCGACTACAAAAGCGTAACCCGTTTCACCAACTTTGAGTTGACCTACTTGTTTTGCTAGAATTTCTAGATCTGTACATATTACCGTTACTCCGATGACCGTTGAGTTGTTCTGACGAATAGGAGCAGATAAACATAAAGCTGGTTTGTCGTTAGTCTTGCTTATTAAAACTTGCCGACTGAGATTTTGACCTTTTATAGCCGTTTCAAACCAAGGTTCTTTGCCACGATAGCCTCCCTCTTCTGGTGTTCTATTATTATCGCTGCGAGTTACATAATAACCGTCTTTATTAGTCGTGGCAGCTAAATATATATGCTGGTATTGTTTTGCTATGCCAGACAGCACGGGTTGTTGACTTTCGGGGTTCATGCTGATTATACTGGGTTGCTCCGAGAGAGTCAGCAAAGCTAGCACATTAGATTCTTCCCACCTCGATACAGATTCTGCCAGCAAATTGGCTTTGAGTTCGAGATTTTCATCGGCTTCAGTGCGAATTGTTTTGGCAGCTCGATCGCTAGCATATAAAATCGCCAATACGATAAAGGGAATAACTCCCATTGAAACTAGCGCTGGCATGCGAAATTTTAAACTTTTAAATAAAGGTACTTTCATCACCAATTTGGGGGAAATTAAATTTGAGCGCTCCGTCTTGCCCCTATCATACAGATGGCTCATTCAGTTAACGCATTGGTTGTTATTGATGCAGTTCATTATCTACCTCACGGCCCCATCGATCTTAAAAAGCTTAATTGTGACTTTCTCGCTTGTTCGGCTTAGAGCCTATCCGTAAAATAATTGGCTTTCCTCAAATGCCTGTAACAAGATAAGCAAGTAAATTGTCTGTGTCATGACAAAATACGCTCTCTAAATTGATTTGAGATATGCGATTGCTTTCTCTAACGATTCAATCTCTTTGAGCCACTTCTCGATCGTTACAGTATTGGATTTGGAGCGTTTTTTTGACTCCTTTGAAATAGCAATCTGTTTCATAGATATAGCTGTATTGAGGGCATCTATTGCGGCACTACGATCTTTACTATCTAGTTTCTGAACTGTATCGCCATTTTTGTCTGTCACAAGACTATCTTGTACTTCTACATTGCCTGTCACAAAACTATCTACAGGGACTTCTTTCCCTTCGTCTAAAATCCTGGCTAAATCCAAAATAGAGTCTGCCAAGACAATTGGAACTCTAATAGTCCTTGTCTTACCATGCTTCCAGGTTGGTTTCCAAGTTGTACTTCTTCTGCCGCCTCTTGGCATTCTCCCCCCCTTTTTTTTTGTATGTGTCAAGGCTAAATTAACGGCTTTATTGTCTGTATCAAGACAATAAGGGTGAATTAGAAATTAGTTTTCGAGAAATAATCAAACAAGCAGCTAACTGTACGAAACCCAAATAACACAAGCTAAGCTTTTCCCACCTAATTAACAAACGTCGAAATCTATTAAACCAAGAATGACTCACTTCAACGATCCAACGTTTTGGTTGATGGCGTAATGGATCTCCTGGTGCGGGGACTGGTTTACTTGTATCGGGAATATGGGCTATATAACCAAAATCTTCTAGCAATATCCGGCATTCCGCATAGTCATAACCGCGGGAGCGCAGCGCAGCCGGAGGCTGTTCTAAACATAGATGTTGTCTAACATCTAGAGGGGGATACAGCTTCGTTGCCTCGAGAAGATCGTCTAGTTTTTTCATATCGTGACGGTTTGCGCCACTGACAACCACTGAAAGCGGAATTCCTTTTTGATCTGTCAATAAATGTCTTTTACTCCCAGATTTGCCTCTATCGGTCGGATTACTTCCGGTTGCTTCTGATTCTCCTTCAATGCCTCTTTTACCTAATGGTGCTTTGATAATACAACCATCTGCGGCACACCATTCCCAGGCTATTCCTATTGTCCCGTCATATTTTTCTAGCAAAAAGACCCAGACTTTTTCTAAACATCCCTGAGATAACCATTCTCTAAATCTTTCATAAACTGTAGACTTCGGGCCAAATTCTCTAGGTAAGGCGCACCATTGACAGCCAGTTCTTGCCAAATAAATTAGACCATTTAAAATCCGACGGTCGTCAGCTCTGGGACGACCTGGTTTTTTCTTTGGGATCTTAATTTTGAGCAGTGGCTTAATTTCATCCCACAACTCGTCTGGAACAGACCAAATAGTTGGTAATTGTTGGCAGCTTTTGGACAAGATCGATAATTTAATTAATTTTCTCTATCTTGTCATGACACAGACAAAAAGTCAAGCCTTCTTTTTTGTCATGTTACAGGCATTTGAGGAAAGCCAATTATTTTTCGGATAGGCTCTTATTACTCACATCTTCGAGCGCAGCGAGTTTAATTGAGCCGGATTGAAACCTGACTTACTCACAATCAGCTTCAACCCCAATTTTTTTCTTCGTGTAAATTTTCCGTTGATGCGCACCGCGTAGCGGATCCCTGCGGGATCGAGATTTTTTTGTTTTTAAATTCAATTTACCCTTAAAGGGATCGATCGAACATTTCGGCGAGCGAGGGAGATAAGTGCGATCGAAGCTATGTTGAATATTAAATGATTTATAATAGTATTTTAAACTAAAAAAAATTCAGAAAAAAATGGCAAAAATCAAAATAATTATTGAAAATGATGAAGGAAAAACTATCTCAAAATTAAAATTTTTAGATTTAGAGCTAGGAAATAAGACTCTCTATGAAATTGAAAGAGAAGTAGAAAAATTTAAGAAGAAAATGCTCCCAGAGATAGAAAAACAACTTTTGTTAGATGCTCAAAAAGAATTTAGTAGAAAAGAGAAAAAAAAAGATTAGATTTAAATTATAATGGAACTTATGATGTAAATATAAAAACATTACATGGAAAATTTGTCTTCCCACTACAAAGGTATTTAATAAAAAAAGAAACTAGGAATTATTTTGATCTCACAGCTCAATTTCTAAGTGATTATCTAAGCCCAGCTTTCAAAGAATTTTTAGATTATTACAGCAATCGACTCAGCTATGAAGAAATAGAAAAGTTAGCTGAAAGAGTTACTGGAGAACCGAAAATTGTGTCAGATCAAAAAATTTGGGATGTTGTAACTGGTAAAGCAATAGCAGTATCTTCAGATTTGGAAGATCGGATAGAAATAATTAATTCAAAGATAAGTTCTAAAGTTGAAATCAAATCATTTGTCGATATTTACGAGCCAAAATCTGAAGAAGTATTACTTTTTGATGATGGTATTTGTGTTATAAAGCAGAAAGCAAATCGCACTTCTCAAAAAGAAAAATTAAACTCAGAAACTCAATCATGGCCTAAATCTCACGCAGATTACCTAAAGAAGAAAGTTCGCGAAAAAGTTATTACTGATGTAGTTTTATTAGAAATAGCACAAGGTAAATTTGAGTATATAATTAGTCCTATCGATCCAGAAGGTAATAATCTATTTCCTCTTGAAAAAGTCATTCAAACTCAACTTAAAGTTCATTATCAAAATTACAATAATCCGATACCAATTGTTGCAATTGTTGATGGAGCATCCACTATTCGCAAACGTTTAAAAAATTTAAATGAAGCAGGAATAACTACTATTTTAGATTGGTATCATCTCAGTAAAAAAGTGCGAGATTTTCTGGCGATGATCTCTCGCAATAAAGCAGAAAAAAATGAACATTTTAAATTCTTATTTTCTCATCTTTGGCACGGAAAAGTTGAAGAATGTTTGGATTATTTACAAAACAAGGTTGTGGCTAGAAATCAGAATAAATTAGATGAACTTATTAATTATTTCACCAAACATCAAACTTCAATTATTAACTATGAACGTCGCAAACAAGCTAAGAAAACGATTGGTAGCGGTAGGATAGAGAAAGGTGTAGATTTAACTATTGGTAAACGCCAGAAGGATAATGGTATGAGTTGGCGTAAATTAGGCAGTCGTGCTTTAGCTATTCTCAAAGTACTTGAGTTTAATAATCTTTGGCAACAAGCTTGGTTTCCAGAAGCGGCTTGATTATTAATATTTATTCCATCTTTTAGCAAAAACAATAACATCAATTATTAGCGTAAATTTTCCGCTAATAAAAACTTTTATCGTGTCAGAAAATATTCCGGCTCTCGATTGCTGTTTTGATTTTAATTAGCGATCGATCTTTTTTGAGATTGCGATCGCGTAGCGCAGCCTCCGGCTGTTCGCATCAACGAAATATTTACAGGAAGATTTTTATTAATTCAGAATCTGCAACAAACTCTAGTTTGTATAATTTAGAAATTCTAATAACAAAATACTTATTTAAATCAGATGTTTCTTTAAGAAATTTCTTAGATGCAAAGCCTCTATCAAAGACTCCGACACTATTGTCTGAAAGATTACTTATCATTTTTTCGCCAAATTGATAGTCATGCTCATTACCAAAATTAATTATGTTTTTATTGAATAATCCATTATTTAAATCTAAATTACTAAATAATTTTACCTGATGAAATCCCAAGTTGTGTAACAATTTACTGGTTAAAGTTATTACGGTAGAATCGATCGGACAAACCTTGAACTCATCTCGATTAAACTGTTTTTGAATCTTTTTATTGAGTTGTTTATAAATATTTGCAAAAAACTTAACTTCTCTTTTTTTACTAGCTTTAGAAAAGGTAGAAATATCTACATTTATGCCACCTACTTTTAATCGTCTAAACAAATCTCTCATACTGGTTAAACTTTTATCTAAAGAAAACCCGATCCAACAACTAACAAATAAACGACTGTTTAGAACGGGATAATCATTTTTTGGAATATTATTCAAAATATCTTTGACAATTCTAGGAAAAGAATATACCATACTTACTTAACAAAAACTCTCTAAAAGTTTCTCCAGAAATATCATTTTTAGGGGAGCTTTTTTATTAAGTATTTTTAACTGTCAACACTTCTGGTAATTACGATTACTGATGGAGTAGCAGAATATTCATCTAACGAAACTTTAGATGTTTTATTACCTGGAGAAATCGCGGCTACTTTAGAACTATCGGATCTAGTAACTTTTACCACTTCAACTGAAGTAAACGGTA
>JASJCW010000206.1 GCA_030065265.1 Prochloraceae cyanobacterium | reverse complement strand
TCGGGAGCGATCTCAATCTGTTGATCTAATCGCTCTAATGCGGCAATCATTTCGTGTTGTTTTGAATGAATAACTTGACGATTCAGTAAAATGTTTTCTACATCTTTTTCGTCTGCGGCAAACATAAGCTAAAAAGATTCAAATTTAAAGTTGCTCCCAACTAATATGATAAAGAAGATCGGATCGCTTAACAGCCCGGTAGAAAAAACTCCAATCTACTGCTGTTAGTTAGTTATGGTTATTTATCAGAGGCAGTCCTAGACGAAGAGTTAAAGAAGTGGCCAATGAAGCTGTTTACCTCTGTGAGCAAGCTGATCTCTTTGAAAATTGGTATTATTTTCTAATTTTTGAATTTCGAGAATGACAGAAACAAGATTATATGAATTTTTTTAACAAAAATTGCTATTCAGCATAAAAATCAAGAAATTGAGCTAAGTAATGTTTACTCAGGTAAAAGTTGGCAATTTTCTCTTGCGCTAACCCCAGCATAATAATTTCCTTGCGGTGTCTGCTTCAGATCGCTGTGATGATAGCCAGCTTTGAAAATTGAATTTATATAAGATAATCAAATTTTGATTCTGAGCCAATCAATTGTAGAAAATGTGACCAATATTATGAAAACTACCTCAATTCAAATTCCGATTATTGATTTTCAGCCTTTTATTTATGGTAAAAATCAGCAAAAAAAGGCTGTAGCCGAGCAGATTTATTCTGCTTGCCATGAGACCGGATTTATGTATCTCCAAAATGTCGGCATTTCATCTCAGGCACTCGAGGTGGTATTTGCCCAAAGCAAATATTTTTTCAATCTACCTCAGAGAGTAAAAAATCAGGTAGCTTGGTCAGATGCATTGAGTAATAGAGGATATACAAGCATGGAATTAGAAAGGCTCAGTCCCGACAAACCAGGTGATTTGAAAGAGACTTTTAATCTGGGTCTCGAGCCGATTAAACTTGAAGATCGAAAGGAAAACTTATTTAATCGAACTAATAAATGGCCGCGAGGGGAAGAAAATTTTCGCCAAACCACTTTAGGATTTTTCCAAGTTGCTTCCGAAGCGGCAGCGCACTTATGTCATGCTTTTGCTCTAGCCCTTGGTTTAGAAGAATCGTTCTTTAGCGAGAAACATGATCTTCAACACCATACTCTCAGATTGCTACACTATCCACCGATAAATTTCCCTGCCAAACCAGAGCAACAAAGAGCCGGAGTACATTCGGACTATGGCAGTTTTACCCTACTCTTTCAAGATAATATTGGTGGTTTAGAAGTTTTGAGTCTTAACAAGGAGTGGATCGCAGCTCCTGCTGTTCGAGATACAGTTCTGGTTAATATTGGTGATTTAATGCAAAGATGGACGAATAACCGCTTCCGTTCTACCAAACATCGGGTGACAATTCCGAGGGACGATCGCATTGGACAATCTCGTTACTCAATTGCCTTATTTTGTCATCCTAACGATAATACTGAAGTTAGCTGTCTTGAAACTTGCTACGATGACGAAGATCCATCTTTGTACCCAACTATTTCTGCTGGAAATTATCTCTTACAACGTTTGCAAGCAACTTATTAAATTGGCCCATTTGTGAATCGCTAACAAGCACAATCCTAAGTATCATAATTATAAAGCCGCAATAAGACGGAGAAACGAATTACAAGAGCTGCAAAGAAGATATGACAAGTTGACGGCTCTGTATGAAAAACTCTTATCTAACACTGTTAGTTATGGTTATTTCTCAGAAGCAGTTAGAGGGGAAGAGTTAGAAAAGACCGAAACTAACAAAGAAGCTTCAGTCGCAACTAGAGAATTAGTCAAAGCTGTAGAAGGAATACAAGAAACTCTGGGTCAACTTTATCTCTGGATGGAAGCTATAGGGCAGAAATTAGGAATAAATGCGGCAGATGTTAGTATTGGGAGCGGGTAGTTAAAGGAGCAGGTAGGGTATCAAAGGAATATTTATAGCTGGAATGATTTTACTAGATAATCTGTTTATTAGAGATAATCTGTTTATTAGAGAGTAGAATTGTATGTCTGAGTACGGTATAGTTTGCCCTTCAGCGATCGGACACCTCAATCCAATGTGTGCTTTGGCAGAAGAATTACAGCGACGCAATCATAATGTTACTTTATTTGGCATTGCAGATATCAAAAATCAGATAAAAAATTCAGGATTAAACTTTTTTTTAATTGGAAAAGAGGAATATCCAATTGGAGCTATAGAAGAAAAATATAACAGTTTAGGAAAATTGCACGGAAATGAAGGCATAAAATTTACAACACAAATAATTTTGAATTACGCAAAAATGCTTTTTAAAGATATTCCGCCAGCAATAAAATCGATTGGCATAGATAGTTTAATCGTCGATCAATTTTACGATGCAGGAGCAACAATCGCCGAGCGACTAGATCTACCTTATGTAACTATCTGCAATGCTTTGTTAGTGAATCAAGAAGTATCTGTGCCACCTTACTTTACTAATTGGATTTACGAGGAAAGTATCTGGTCAAAAATTCGTAATTGTATCGGTAATTGGTACTTAAATCAGATAACCAATCCAATTTGGCAAGAAATTCAAGCGCAGAGAAAAGAGTGGAAATTACCTTTATATAACAATCGTGAGCAGGTTTACTCAAAGTTGGCTCAAATCTCTCAGCTACCAAAAGAATTAGATTTTCCTAGAAAAAATTTGGCCAATTGCTTTCACTATGTCGGGCCTTTACAAAATTCTTCTGGCACAGAATCAATCTCTTTTCAAAATGTTAGCTTCCCTTGGGAAAAATTAACCGATAAACCTTTAATTTATGCCTCGCTCGGCACGGTGCAAAATAAACTAACAGAAGTATTTCAATGTATTGACGAAGCAGTCTCAGGAATAGACGCACAACTGGTAATTTCTCTGGGCAATCCCAAAAATGAGCCTTTAGATTATAATTTGAGCGATCGCGCCATCGTTGTTCCTTTTGCTCCTCATCAAAAATTGATCGATCGAGCTAGTCTGGTTATTACTCATGCAGGTATGAACACTACAGTAGGTGCATTGAGTGCTGGAGTACCGATGGTAGCTATTCCGATTACGAACGAACAGCCTGGAATTGCTGCGCGTCTGGCAAGAACCGGAGCAGGAGAAATTCTCAGCCTGAAGAGTTTGAAGGTTTCTAAGCTTGAAGCGAGTATTAGACGAGTATTGAACGAAAAATCTTATCAAGAAAATGCCATTCGACTCCAAAAAGCAATCAAAAGAGCAGGTGGAGTTAAAAGAGCAGCCGATATCATTGAGCAGGCTGTATCAACAAGAAAGCCAGTCTATGCTTAATTTAATTAGGCTTTTTATCGGTTTCAGGCTAGGGATTGATGGGGTCTTGATGGGGCTTGAAATCGAGAAAAATCGCCATGCAACGAAGAAGTCCGTTTAGAGAATTTTTAAATATTAGGAAAAAATAGATTTAAATGTCTTGAAAAAAGCTGAGGTTCACCGCACGGTTTTTATGCTGTCAGAGTCGAGCGCAGCGAGTTTAACACCAGTCGCCAGGCTTTTTGTCTGTCTGTTCATTCTCCTTAATCGATCGAATTATAACGATCCAAATTTATCAACTTCTGTAACCGAATCATCGATCTAACTCAACTGCGATCGCTTTTTTGTGCCATTGTTCTCCAACTTGATTCGCATCGATTGAAGATCGCCAATCCCATCTGCTACTAATTACACAGTTTCAGCTAAATAAACTCTAGTTTTATAAACTAAAGTAACCGTACCGTCCTCTCTAGCCCAATCCTGATAGAGTCGCTCTAAATTAACCAGAAACTCTTCGTATTTAGGCCCTGATAACCATAAATATCCTTGAGAGCGAGCTAAACTAATTAATCCCGATCGATCTAATCTTTGATAATGTGGAAATTCTCGATGTCGCACTTGGCTAAACAAAGCACTCTCTTCGATCGATTTAACTTCAAGGCGATCAATTACTTGTTGACAATATTGAGAGCCATTCTCGACAATTGCTGCGTAATTTTGGCTCAAACCATCTTCATCAGACCACTGATTAAAAACTACCGCTAGCCTTCCTGACGGTTTCAGAATCCGATGAAATTCAGATAAAGTAGCTGCTGAATTGAACCAGTGAAACGAACTAAAACAACTCACCAGATCGACCACATTTTCAATTAAACCCGTAGCTTCTGCTCTGCCGTCGCTCCATTCTACTAGCCGATGAGCCGTAGCAGCTTTTCTCATTGATTCGTTTGGTTCGATCGCGATTACCTTCGCACCTCGATAAGCGAATTGTCGCGCCGCTATCCCCGTTCCCGCACCTACATCGGCGATCTTTAGTTGATTTGCTACTCCTAAGCCTGCCAAAATTTCATCGATCGCCGCACTCGGATAATCCGATCTAAAATTAGCGTACTCCACTGTTCGATCGGAAAATAACTCTAACGCTGAGGGCCGATTTAATTCGCTCATGCCCCCACTTTCTTTACTCCGACGCAATTTATCAAGCTTTCTTAACTATTCTTTATTAACTGCGATCGCACTCATCAATACCGTCAACAGCAATGCGATCGCGATCGACCTTTTCTTCTCGACTAGAGCTGCCCTTCGACATCAGAACATTTTGATATTGCGCGATTAACTTATCATAACGACGCTGCAAGACTTTTAATTGATTTCTCCGCTCGCTCGCGGCCTTACAATCAAGATCTGATTGACTTTCTTCATTACCTAAGTAGAGTTTTACTTTGCCCTGAATGCTCCCAGAAGCGGATCTCTTTTCCGTCGCTTCGAGGAGACGGTAATAATAGTAGATTTTTCCAGAAGCCTTTTTGACTTGATACCTGACTATCCACGTTTTCGGTGGGGCAATTTCTCCTGATGCTTTGATTAGAGCCATTTGCTCTCTAATTACCTCTAATCTTAGTTCTAATTCGTCTAAGTTCATTGATACTAAATGAGCGGCTTTGAATTTCATTATAATCCTCGACCAACTAATTTGCTCTGAGATCCGATTTTTACTTCTCGAGCGAGGATCGATCGCTTCTTAAAAGCCGTCACTAATTACCTAGTTTGAGAAAAGCTAAATTAATCGGTGCTAATTAAAAAAATGCTAACTTGGAAAAAGCTAATTTAGATCGTGCGGCTCTAACAGATGCACATTTAACAGGAGCTAAATTATCCGAAGCTAATTTAGCAAATACCAATTTGAAATTAAATCAAGGTAAGGGATTATTTTACAGGCTCGCTAATTCAAGAAGATTGAGATGAGATTATGGCAAAAAAGCGATCGCCAATTCTTTTCTGAGTACGAAGCTTAGATACTTCAGCAACATGACGAGCAGCATCTCTGAGAACGCTATCAGCCACCATCGGCGAACGATATGCCGAAGCAATGCAGGATAGGGCCGCTAAATATGAATTACAAGGATCGGCTAGACAATATTGTTTGGCACGATCGTATTTTTGATGTTGCAACGATCTTAATGCATCCTTTTCTAAAGGTGTATTCGGTTCTCCTAATTCCAATAGTAAACAATCGCACATTTGAGCAATTAAAGAGCTTCTCAGTGGAGATAATTGTTTGCGAGATTGAATAACTTTTTCATTTAATTTGTCCATGAGAGCAAATCTTTTAAACTTTGAAATCACATAATTGTAGCATTTTAAAACTCATTTTATTCTTAAAATTTTTCCAGGAATTGACTGATATTAACGATCGCTTTCTCATAACAATTTAGAGCGATTACAACTGAGAGAGTAACTTGTCATAATCTGCGTGCGAACCGATCCAAAACCAGAGGAGCGCTTGTCTTCTAATTCTTCTAAAATTATTATTGCCGCTATTTCATTCTGTTGCGATTCTGGCAGCTCTTTTAGCAGTGCCATCGCTCGATCTAATAATTCGCTCATTGCCAATCCTTTTTTCCCCGATCTTAAGATACAGCAATGTGCAGAGTTATTGAGCTTGAGAAGAAATCGGAGTGTATGCCGATACCAAAGCGGATCGGTATTATAGTCCCTACCTGGGCATTGAAATCGAGAAAAATCGATGCAACTTGCTCTAGAGTTGGAGATAAAATGAGAGTAAAATTAACCCACAGACAAATGGGATAAGAAACTCTCGCTCTACAGTTGTAGATAAAATTCTTCAACAAAGACTAATAATCTGATCTAGCTGTGCTCGGTCAGAGAAATATGTTGGACTGTGCAGACCTGCATTTTATGCTTGAAATAAGCAATAATGCGAAATTACAGCAAACGGGCGGTATTTTTCTGGTGATAACTGACAAAAAGCCGTTGATAATACTTTTAAAAATCAATAGCTGATTTTTTAAAAGTTCGACTTTTTTTAAGATTGATGATATTTATTTTAACTGCTCATAGGAATAAAGAAAACAATGTCCAATATGATTGAATTTTTGCAAAAAATGCCCAAGGCGGAACTCCATATCCATATTGAAGGGTCTTTAGAGCCAGATTTGATGTTTAAAATCGCTCGTCGTAACGGCATTCGCCTTTCCTTTGCCAGTGTCGAAGAAGTAAAGGCGGCTTATCGGTTCGATAACCTGCAATCTTTTCTCGATATTTATTATGATGCTGCCAGTGTATTGCAAACCGAGCAAGATTTTTACGATATGACTTGGGCGTATTTGCAGCACTGTCAGGAGCAAAATGTCCTCCACACTGAACTTTTTTTTGACCCACAAACTCATACCAACCGGGGGATCGAGTTTGAATTTATTATTAATGGAATTGGACGTGCAATGAACGACGGCAAGCAAACTCTGGGCATTAGTAGCTTGTTGATTATGTGCTTTTTGCGACATCTTAGTGCCGAGTCCGCCTTGAACACTTTAAATCAAGCCATTCCTTTCAAAGAGTTTATCATTGGTGTGGGCCTTGATTCTTCCGAAATCCCTCACCCACCAGAAAAATTTCAGGGGGTATTTGAACGAGCTTTAGAAGAAGGATTTCTAACGGTTGCCCATGCTGGTGAGGAAGGGTCACCCAATTACATTTGGCAAGCTCTGAACCTGCTCAAAGTAAAGCGGATCGATCATGGGGTGCGTTGTATTGAAGATCCAATCCTGATGCAGAAGCTAGTCGATGAGCAAATTCCGTTAACGGTTTGCCCCCTATCCAACATAAAACTTGGAGTATTTGAGAAGATGGCAGACCACAATATCCTGACTTTATTAAAACACGGCCTCAAGGTCACGGTTAATTCAGATGATCCAGCTTATTTTTGCGGTTATGTAAACGAAAACTTTTTTGTTCTACATAGGGAGCTAGGGCTGAATCGGCAGCAGGCTATTCAACTGGCGCGCAATAGCTTTGAAGCCAGTTTTCTCGTCGCTCAGGAAAAGCAAAGGTTAATTGACCAGTTAGAAAAATATATACAAGTATCTGTATAATACCGAGGGCAACCGGATCTAAATTGGCGCAAAAATAATACTTTTATTAAGTTCGACCAACTTTGGCCGATCAATAATTCTTGATTCTTAGATAAATTGGATAGTTTTGTAGGGCTTTGGTGCATAAATAGTGAAGAGACTGGAAGCGCGTCGCAGTATGAAATTAGGTATAATAGCTCAGAAAACTAATCCTCACAGCGCGAACAGCCAGAGGCTGCGGCTACGCCTCCCGTACTAGATGAGCAAAACTGTCAAACCTACCTACAAAATCAAGAATTGGAACGAGTACGAAAATGGGCTGAGAATGAGAGGTAGTTTAACTTTTTGGATTACTGAAGATGTTTTAGAGAACTGGGTAGTTCAGAAAAAAACAGGAAAACGCGGCGCATCTAATTATTACAGCGATACTGCCATAGCAACGATGGCAACAGTTAAAAACTTATTTAACTTAGCCCGACGACAAAGCGAAGGTTTTTTGGCATCAATCTTCGAGTTAATGGAAGTATCATTAGATGTCCCAGACCACACAACTTTATCGCGACGATTAGGCAAATTAAAGATCGATCTACCCGTAAAATACAGCGAACTGCGCCGCATCGCGCTTGCGCTCCCGGGCCAGACATATCGTGGTTGATAGCACTGGGGTTAAAGTATTTGGGGAAGGGGAGTGGAAAGTAAGACAGCATGGCTATTCTAAACGCCGAACATGGAGAAAACTACATCTAGGTGTTGATGAGGATACCGGAGAAATAGTTGCAGCGATTTTTAGCACCAATGATCTTCATGACGGCGAGATGCTCGAAACCATACTTGAAGATATCCCTGGTCAAATCTTACAAGTCAGTGGTGATGGTGCATACGACAGTTGGCACAATTATGAAGTGATAAACAAACGTGGTGCAAAAGTAGCGATTCCACCTCGTGCTGGCTCAAAGATTAAACAACATGGTAATTGTAAGGCTAAACCACTGATGCGGGACGAAAATCTTCGACAAATTCGTGCCGGTGGACGTAAAACTTGGAAAATTGAAAATGATTATCATCGTAGATCGATAGCTGAAACGACTATGTTTCGTTTGAAAACTATCTTTGGTGGTACTCTTAAATCTCGCAACATTGATAACCAGGCCGCAGAATTACTACTTCAATGTAATTTGTTAAATCGAATGATCCATCTTTGTAAACCTCAAACAGAACTGGTTGAGATTTAGAATTTCTCCTTGAATAGGTGAGATTCTTTATTCATTTCACTTCATGCAACAAAGCCGTTTTGTAGTGACCAATTGTTTGAGAATTTTTGGTCACTACATAGGGTCTTGATTCGGTTTTGAAATCGAGCCAAATCGCCATACAACTTTTTGTCCCTTTAGAAAGTTTTTATTTAATATAAAAACTTTAAACACAGCTATATTACAATAAGCCATAAAAAGAATTAAATATTAGAAAAAGCTGCCTTTCGTTTAGCCATTATCGATTCACCAAAAACGAACTTAACGAGAAAGACTATGATAAGCACGATAATGTTT
>JASJCW010000205.1 GCA_030065265.1 Prochloraceae cyanobacterium | reverse complement strand
GGGAGTAAATCCTATCAAGCTTTGGCTCATAAAATATCTTTGCTGCACGAAAAGATTGGCAATCAGAGGAAAGATTTTCACTACAAAACCAGTCATCATTTGTGCCGCACCGCAGGAATGATATTTGCTGAAGACCTGAACATCTTGGGTTTGAGCAGAGGGATGCTTGCCAAGCACGTTCTCGACGGTGCGCCAGGTCAATTCCTGAGTATTTTGAATTGGGTATGTCGCAAGACTGGGACTTACCATCAAAGAGTTGATGCGAAAGGCAGTAGCCAACTTTGCCCCGAATGTGGTGCAGATGTACCTAAAGATTTGAGTGTCAGGATACATCGCTGCCCTGAATGTCATGTCGTTATGCCTCGCGATGTGGCTAGTGGGAAAATCATAGTAAATCGAGGTATTGCAGCCGTTGAAGGTCTAGCGGTCAAGCTGGATGTGGAGGAAGGCTCAGTAGAGTCCCGATGAAGCACCAAGTTCTCAATGTGAGTTGAGAAGCCCACGCTATATTACGTAACTGTCGCTACGTAATTAGCGTTGGGGGTACGTCACATAATTCAGATTGACAAACTTTATTCTCCTAATTGAATATTTTTCTCAATTCGCTTTCGGCCACTTTAGGGTTGCTTCAAAAATAATTTTCTTGAAGTTATGCAAAAAGCAATCTTACCATATATACTATTGCCAAAGGCGCGTAATACAGCTAAAAATTAACGAATTAGCATGAGTCCGAGAAAACTGACAGAACAAGACAAACAAGAAATTCTCATTCTTTATCGAGAGCCAGAAGAAACCACCTCTACTTTGGCCGCTCGATACCATGTCAGTAGCTCGACTATCAGTCGTTTCCTCAAAAATAATCTCTCAGAGCAAGAATACGAGCAATTAATTAAGCAAAAGCGTCAAAGTCGCTCTAGCAATCGTGCTGCCAAAAAAACAATTCAGCCAACGCCCGTTTCTGAAGTGGCTATAACTGAAGCAAACATTCCTCAAGAGCCGACAACTACTTCAAGCGAACCGGAAACTTCCCCATTACTTCCCCCTAAATTAGCAATTGCTTCGCCAATTTTGCAAAAAAAGAAATCGCCTACTCAACAAAGCGAATCTTTTCAAGACTCCGAAGAAGAGGACGATGAAATTAATGAAGTTAATGTAATTACTTTAGAAGAAATGCTCGGCGAAGAGCTTGGCGATCTCGATGAAGACGAAGACGAAGATGAAGATGAAGATGATTGGGATCTCGGCGATCGCGAAAAAGATTCCGAGCGAGATCGACCTAAAAATATTGAAGTTACCGTTCTGCCCCTTCGCGAAGCTAATTTTCCGCAAACTTGTTATTTAGTAATCGATCGTTCTGCTGAATTAATTACTCGCCCTCTTAAAGATTTTGCCGATCTAGGAAATATCCCCTTGGAGGAATTTCAGCAAGAAACTCTCCCAGTTTTTGACAATCATCGCGTTGCCAAACGCTTTTCTTCCCACCGCTCCCAACGGGTCATTAAAGTCCCGGATGGTAAAATGTTGGAGAAAACTCGCTCCTATTTAGAAGCTAAAGGAATCACCAGACTTTTGTTAGACGGTCAAGTTTTTTCTTTAACACTTTAAACAGAAAAAAACATTAGTTAAAATTACTTGTTTTCACTTAAGTTAAATTAACTTTTTAGCTTTGAAATTTTTCAATTTTAAAAAATACATAATTTCATTATTGTTTAATTATTTATTAACAAACAATAAGAAAAATAAAGAAACCAGCAGAGTTTATTTTTAAGACCTACGATTTGATCGAAATCAAATATAAAATAAAAGTTAAGGAAAGCAATACTATTCTCTTAATAGAGTTTTGGTATTTTATCTTTAGCAAATTCAATTGCAATTTTTTCATTAACAATATGACCGGATTAAAGGTTAAGGCAGTCTTAAAAAAATGAAAGTCAAGCATTTACTAAGACTTTACGAAAAAGGATATCGAGATTTTAGTGGAGTCGATTTACAAGGAGCGGACTTGAGCCGAATCACGCTGATTGCGGTTAACCTTTCAGGAGCAAACCTGATGGGGGCAAATCTTAGTAGGGCTTTTTTAACCAAGTCAAATCTAAGCGGAGCAATTCTCAATTGGGCCAATCTCAGTTTTGCTAAGATTAGTGATGGAAATTTAGCCCGTGCAGATTTAACCAAAGCTAATTTAAACGGTGCTTTTATGGTTAAATCCCAACTTAAGGGGGCTAAACTTTGCGGTGCAAATTTATCCCATACGAACTTAAGAGGCGCGAATTTGCAGGGTGCAAATCTCTGCGGTGCAAATCTCAAAAAAATTAATTTGCGCGAAGCTCATCTCGATTTAGTTAACTTTAATTGGGCGAATTTGAGCCAAGCAAGATTGAGCAAAGCTAATTTGGGAGGGGCATCTTTTAATGGGGCGAATTTGAGCAAAACTTTCTTAAAAGAAGTAGATTTGAGCGGTGCAAATTTAGAAGGAGTCAATCTATTTAGAGCGAGATTAAACGGCTCTTTTCTTAAAGGAGCGAATTTGATATCTGCTAACTTGCAACAAGCAGGTTTGCGTTGGGTAGATCTGCGAGGAGCAGATTTAACAGGAGCAAATTTGTCTGAAGCTAGTCTTGAAGAGGCTAACTTACAAGGGGCCATATTCCATAAAACTAATTTAGACCGAGTTAAACTAGATACTGCAGCAATATCGAATAAAATTAATTTTGAAGTCATTCAATCTCAAAACAATAATTTACCTGCTTCAAATAGTTCGATTGTTTCCTCTTTTTCCCATTGTGCTTCGGCTGCAATTGATGTAAACAATACGACTAGAGAAATATTACACAATTTCTAATCGGATCGATAAAATGAACCCACAACAATCCGATTATTGCCTAGTTTTTGTGAGTGCTCCGAGCATTGCCAAAGCAAAAGAAATTGCAACAACTTTAGTTGAAACTCGACTAGCTGCTTGTGTTGCCATTGCCGAAATCGATTCGATTGATGTTTGGGACGGCAAAATCAACTGCGATCGCAAATGGCAACTACAAATCAAAACTAAATCCGATCTTTTTTCGCAAATTTCCATCAAAATTAAATCCATCCATCCTGACGAAGTCCCGGAAATAATTGCAGTACCGATTACAAGTGGTTCTCAATCTTATCTCGATTCAATTGAGGAAAGAGTTAAACAATTAGACCGAGATTGAATTCTTTTTTAAGCCGCGCAGCAAAAGCATAAATATTATCTTGCTTGAGGCGCAATCCGCTCGAGGGATGTTTTAAAAATATTCTCAAAATCGAAATCTAGCCACTACATTCCAACAACTAGGGAATTTGCTTCTTATCTTCACTGGAGCAAAAATAGCAAAAATACCGAGTAGATTTGGATTCTCTCAGTACCCCAACAAGTTAGCAATCTTAACTTTTTTAAGATTGGTTATTTATTATTGATGCGATCGTTTAATTCTTTTAATTCTTCATCTTTTTCTGAAAAGCGAATAATGTCTTCATCTCCCAAATATTCCCCATTTTGCACTTCAATCATTACTAAAGGGATAACACCAGGATTTTCTACTCGATGAGGGGTATTCATCGGCACGTAAGTCGATTGATTTTGCATCAATAGCTTTTCTTTACCATCACAAATTACTTTTGCAGTCCCAGAGACTACGATCCAATGTTCGCTGCGATGGTAATGCATTTGGGTGCTGATATGATGGCCCGGCTTTAATACTATACGGTTGATGCGATATCGAGATGCTTCTTCTAAAACTGCAACTTTTCCCCAAGGAGGGGTACGGGTAACTGGGGTTTCTTCTTGTTTTTCTTTTAGATTGTCATCCATAATAACTAAATTAACTTTATCTTATTACATAATATTAAACTCAAATTATTTCAAAAAGTCGGTTCAAATTGAATTGAATCGTATATTTTTGTTAATTGGTTATTAAACAATTTTTTGAGGGCGATTTTCAGCTTGTAAACCACTCAGTTAAATTTTTTCTGTTTGATAAATATAGAAATTTTGGAACGCACCAACAGTTTCAAAATGATAGTCCGGTAAGGAAGTTGGTAGTGCTAAATCCGTCCGATAAATGCTAAAAAACAGTAAATTTTGTCTTTTTGTGTTGTTCGCAATAATTTCTTGGATTTGGGAACGACTTCGATTTACCAAAGCAACGCAATTATTTTCAACTAATTTGGCGATCTGCTCGGGAACTTCTTTTTGGACTAACTCGCTGCAACCTTTTTCTTTGATATAGGATGACAGCACTTCTGTGGCATGATTTTCATAAGCTTCTTTTCCAGGATTTGTAGCTGCCATAAATCCTCCTAAACCGGCCGCTATGATTCCGACGATCGCTGTAGATAATTTAATCGATGACATTTTTAGTGTATTTATCTGCTATCTTTTCATTTTTAAGATTAGCGAAAAAAATTAGATTGCGATCGTTACAGATTGTGCTATGATAGTTTATGGATAAAAAATGGCGGGCGTAGCCAAGTGGTTAAGGCAGTGGATTGTGGTTCCACCACTCGCGGGTTCAAATCCCGTCGTTCGCCCTTAAAAATTTAATTGATAGTTAATAGCAGCTTAGCATTTACCGTATTCTGAAATCTACTTAGATTCAGACCCGTAAAATAAGTTAAGTTAATTGGTTCGAGAAATCGAAACAAAACGAGAATTTTAAAGTCAATAATTATATTCAGTTTTCTAAAGTAGTTAATTATGACATCATCAGCCCAAACTGAAATTATCCGTCTCGAAACAGTTAGTAAAATATACGGCAGTGGAAATCTGTCGGTTAAAGCCCTAGATTGCGTCAATTTGTCGGTTAGATCGGGGGAATATTGTTCGATTATGGGTGCTTCAGGATCTGGAAAATCCACTGCGATGAATATTATCGGCTGCTTAGATCGTCCCACTTCAGGAAGTTACTATTTCGATCGCACCGATGTTTCTGAGATTGCAGATGCAGAATTAGCTCGAATTCGGAACTTAAAAATAGGCTTTGTTTTCCAACAATTCCATTTGTTAGACCAAATGAGTGCTTTAGAAAACGTGATGTTACCGATGGTTTATGCTGGAGTATCTCGTTTAGAAAGGGAAGAAAGGGCGGCGATTGCCCTGAAAAAAGTTGGCTTAGAAAATCGGCTGTACAACAAACCAAACCAATTATCCGGGGGACAACAGCAAAGAGTTGCGATCGCCAGAGCTATCGTCAATCAACCCATTTTATTACTAGCCGACGAACCAACAGGAGCTTTAGATTCTCGCACCACTTCTGAAGTAATGGATATTTTTGCCGAACTGAATTCAACAGGTATTACGATCGTAATGGTGACTCACGAACCTGATGTAGCTCGTTTAACTCAACGCGTTGTTTGGTTTAAAGACGGCCGAGTGGTTCATTCTCACCTCACACCAGAAGAAATGCTCGGCGTTGCTGTCGGTTCTTAAAAATATTTTACTTTTGCCCCTAATTTATTACATTATTTTGCTTTGATAAAAGAAGTGTAAACTCTGATGAATTTTTGCAGAGTTGCCTTAAAAAAACTTAATTATTGCCCGATAATATACATAAAGATATTTGTATTTTTATATACAAAAGTAAAGAAAATATAAAAAATTAAGACAAAAACTTGTAATAAAGTCGAGGAGATTCAAATTGTGAGCAAGAATCAAGTGAGATACAAAAAACAATTAGCAGATATAAATCAACTTGAATATTATGATTTTAAGGCGATCGAACGGTATTATGGCTTTCGACCTTGGCTATCAATTTGGAGAACCTTAAAAATTATATGGTACTTCGGTGCTTTTGTGTTCAGTCTGCAGTGGGATAAATGGCAAAATCGAACCGAACAAAACAAGCAAAAACGGGCATCGGAATTGCGGGAACTGCTTACTAAATTAGGCCCTACATTCATTAAAGTAGGACAGGCCCTCTCAACTAGACCCGATTTAATTCGCAAAGATTTTCTCAAAGAATTAATTAAATTGCAAGACGAGCTACCACCTTTCGATAACGAAATAGCTTTTGCGATCGTCGAATCTCAATTAAATCGGACTGTAGATGAAATATATCGAGAAATATCACCTCACCCGGTAGCTGCAGCTAGCTTAGGACAAGTATATCGAGCAATTTTACACAGCGGAGAAGAAGTAGCGGTAAAAGTGCAGCGGCCTAATCTGCGTCCGGTACTCGGTCTCGATCTATACCTAATGCGTTGCGGAGCAGTTTGGCTAGCTCCTTGGTTACCCTTAAATTTAGGGCACGATTTGACCTTAATTGTAGATGAATTTGGAACTAAATTATTTGAAGAAATAAATTATATCAACGAAGGCAAAAATGCTGAAAAATTTGCCGTTAACTTCGGTGAAGATCCAGAAGTAAAAGTTCCTCGTATACATTGGGAATACAGCAGCAGAAACGTTCTCACTTTAGAGTGGATTAACGGTTTTAAACTAACAGATACAGAAAAAATTAAAGCTGCCGGTTTAAATGTAGACGACGTGATTAGAATCGGGGTAACATCGGGATTGCGTCAACTTTTAGAACACGGCTTTTTCCATGCCGATCCCCATCCTGGTAACTTATTTGTTACCCCCGAAGGCCGGATGGCATTTATTGACTTCGGTATGATGGATCAACTCTCACAACATACCAAAGAAACCATTGCCAGCGCGATCGTAGAATTAATTAATCGAGATTATAGTGGTTTAGCCAGAGACTTTGTCGATCTTGGCTTTTTAACTGCCAACACTAATATAGAACCGATAGTCCCAGCTTTAGAAAAAGTCTTAGGTAATGCGATCGGCCAAAGTGTAGGCGACTTTAACTTTAAAACGATTACCGATGAATTTTCCGAATTAATGTACGAATATCCCTTCAGAGTTCCAGCAAAATTTGCTTTGATCATTCGTTCTTTAATTACTCAAGAAGGTTTAGCACTATCTTTAAACCCCAATTTTAAGATAGTAGAAGTTTCTTACCCCTACGTAGCTAGAAGATTGCTAACAGAAGAATCCCCAGAAATGCGCCGTCGTTTGCTAGAAGTTTTATTTAAAGATGGCAAATTCCAATGGCAAAGATTGGAAAACATGATCGAAATCGCGCGATCTGACCGTCAATTCGATATCTTACCCACTGCAAGATTGGGTTTGAGCTATATCTTGTCAGAAGAAGGTCATTATCTACGTCGCCAAGTATTGCTAGCTTTAATTGAAGACGATCGCCTGCATACCGAAGAAGTAGAGCGGATCTGGAGTTTAGTTAAAGACGAATTCCAGCCACAAAGATTGTTTGATGCTGCAATTAAAGCTTTTCAAGAAATTTCTGTCGATCGGGTTACAGCAATTACCCCAAGGCAAATACAATAAAACAGATTAGAACTCTTGGAAAATTACCTTTTTTGAAGAGTTAGGAATAATATTTCTTTGTAGAAAAGGATCGACAAGGAGCAAGCTAGCTTACTTGCGGTTCTTTTCAGCTTTAGGAAATAATCTCCTGCTAATTTAAAAAGCGATTTCTTTCTCTTTTAAGAAGGTATTTTTACAAGAATTCGATCGCACTATTACGCCATCAATTTAAATCAACATGTACTATTTTCCTACTCCTCCTTACTTATTAATTGCTCTTGGCTTGTTCTTTGCTTTTACTTCCGGGATAGCTTTTGAAGCAACTCTGAAGCAAAAAGCTCGAGAACTACTCAAAAATCCCACGCCTAAAAGTCTTCAAGAATTACAAGGTTTTGATTTATTAGTACCTTTTTTGGGCATGTGTATCGGAGTTTGCTTAGTTTTAGCGACTGGTTTAGAGACATTTAATATTAGTCGTCCGGTTACTTACTCAATCTCATTGCCCGTAACACTTCTAATTGCTTATCTAATTTGGAATCAATTGGGCAAATTGTTATTACAAATCCAAGAAGCCTATTCTAAAAAATCTAAAGCTTCTTAGTAGTTTTTAAATATTTACCAATTTTTCAAAACTATCGGTTCGCCAGATCGGAATTCAACTCTATTGTTATATAACATTAGGTTTGCGATCTAGAGCGAACTTTTTTTAGGCCTGGCGATCGCAAAAAGCTCGAACATAATTCAATTTTCACAATTTTTGTGCCACTATAAAGATTGTCAAACCAGACTGGCAAAAGACTGCTAATACTCTTTTTCAAAAGTAATAACAGACTTAATCTCAGTAAAAAGGTCAGGGAGTGGGGAGGGGTTCAGAGACGATCGATTTTTTCAGATTATTAAATAGAATTGCTGCATATAGCATTTGAAATAAAGGTAAGGACGTATAAGATCGGCAAAGGGTTTAAATATTAAGGATTATCCCTCTTCCTTCTTCCTTCTGCTATATTTTGCTATTTTTGAGAATTGGTATAACTTGAAATTTTGGCTATTTAAAATTGGCGCGCTCAAAAGTGGCTCGAAGATTTTCCTGCTTAGTTCCTATCTTTTTTAAAAAGCAATAAAAATAGAGTCGCTAAAAGGAGTAAAGGTAGTATAATCCACACTTATACAACAATCAAGACAATGATTTAACCTGTGGCGATCGCTATAGATCGGCTCAAAAATAAATTTGAGTAATTCAAAAAAATAGTTAAGTAAAGTCAATGCACGATCTCAATAAAAGAGTATCCCCTATTAGGAAAAAAATCGATCGAGGCTGGTGGCAACAAGGTGTGACTCGCCACGTATCCCCTTACTGGTTAGCTACTATCGTTCTCACAGCTATTATTGTTATAGTCTGGAATAGTGCCGTTGTCGCTCAAGATAGCGCGCCACCAACTAATGAAGAAATCCAAGGCACTCTCAATGCCATCTGGATCTTAATAGCAGCAGTTTTAGTAATTTTTATGAATGCCGGTTTCGGGATGCTCGAAACTGGATTTTGTCGGCAGAAAAATGCCGTGAATATTCTTTCAAAAAACCT